>CAZFGB010000185.1:0-28705 GCA_964518405.1 uncultured Pseudomonadales bacterium
CGTCAAGTCTAAAGATGCGAGTGTAGCTGCGAGGGATTTTTGGTTCCTGGCGAGGCGCGACGACGCCGTGTGGCAGGCACCACACAAGGAGGAGCAACAAAGTCCAGGGGGCAAAAAGACCCGCAGATACCCGCAGATTTGGGCTCGACGGAGCACTAGTGTTCTCCCACTCTCACAACGTGAGAGCCGGGTCTACGGCAGACAATTGTGCGCCGAAGATCGAACGGATGCGGTCCAGCGCGTTCGGATCATCCGCCTCGAAGCGCAGCGTCAGCGCCGGAGAAGTATTCGACGCGCGGACCAATCCGAACCCATCTTCGTAGTCGACTCGAACTCCGTCGATTCTCGTCACCGTTCCAGGCCCGAAGTCCGCCGAATTCGCCAACTCTTCGACGATGCGAAACTTGGCCGTCTCCGATGTCTCGAGCTTGATTTCCGGGGTGGTGCAGGGGGCGGGAAAGTCGGCGAACAGGTCGTCCAGGGGACAGTCCTGCGCCGCCGCGATTTCCAGCAGCCGCGCGCCTGCGTAGATGGCGTCGTCGAAACCGTACCAGCGCTCCCCGAAACAGATATGGCCGCTGAATTCACCGCCGAACAGCGCGCCCGTCTCCCTGATCCTGGCCTTGATATGGGAGTGTCCGGTACGACTCATGATCGGATTTCCTCCCGCCTCGGCGACCACCTTCCTCAAATGGCGCGAGCATTTCACGTCGTAGACGACATCCGTGCCCGGGTTTCGGCGGGCGATGTCGCGGGCGAACAGCATCATGAGGCGATCCGGCCAGATGATCGTCCCGCTGTGGGTGACCACCCCTAGGCGGTCGGCATCGCCGTCGAAGGCGATGCCCGCATCCGCATCGTGTTCACCAACCGCCGCGATGAGATCGTCGAGGTTCGCGGGGTCGGCCGGGTCCGGATGGTGATTCGGAAAGTCGCCGTCAACGTCCGCATACAGGTTCACCACGTCGCATCCGAGTCGCTCGAAAAGCGATGGCGCGACCAGGCCACCGACGCCATTGCCGCTGTCGATCACGATTTTCAACCGGCGGGCGATGTCGATGTCGGCCACGACTCGATCGAGGTAAGGTCCGATCACGCTGACGGTTTCCACCGTGCCGCGCGGCCTAACGGGGCAGTCGCCGCGTTCGATACGCGAACGCAGACCTTCAATCGCGTCCCCGGCGAGCACCGCGCCGCCGATCAGCATCTTCAGCCCGTTGTACTCGGGCGGGTTGTGCGATCCCGTGATCATGATCCCTGTTCCGGTTTCCAAGGTGTAGGTGGCGTAGTAGAGCAGCGGCGTCGGAACGCAACCGACATCGAGGACATCGCAACCGCCTTCTGCGAGGCCGGAAACGAGGGCCTCGCGCAAACGCTCCGTGGAACGGCGACCGTCGCCGCCGACCGCGACTCGGCGGAAACCCTGTTCGAATGCCTGCGCCGCAAATGCGCGGCCAATCCAGGAGACGGCTTCGGCGGTCAGATTCCTGTCGACGAGGCCGCGAATGTCGTAAGCGCGAAATATCTCCGGCGCGATGGCTGGTCTCATGCCGTCACGCCTGACGCGTCAGGTCACCGCGCGTCGAATCGCCCCTTCGTTGAAACAGGTTCGCGATGGCGTCGATCAACTTGTCGGCCACCGTCTCTTTGGAATCGATCGGAAAGACGGTCTCGCCCGAGGGTTCGATCAACGTGACCGCATTGCGATCGCTGTCGAAGCCGATGTCGCGATCCGACACGTCGTTCAGCACGATGGCGGCGCAACCCTTGCGCTCGAGTTTGTCCCGGGCGTGGCGCAACGTGTCGTGGGTCTCGGCGGCGAAACCGATGGCGCAGGGACAGATCTCCGCCGCGCGCGCCAGGATGTCCGGATTCTCCTTCAGTTCGAGCCACATGTCCGACGGCGCTTCTCCCTTCTTGATCTTGCGGCCCTGGACCAGGGCGGGACGATAGTCCGATACGGCGGCCACGCCGACGAAGATATCGATCTCCGGGAGCGCCGCATCCACCGCTTCATACATCTGGCGCGCCGTCGTCACGTCGATGCGTCGAACGCCCGCGGGCGTCTCGATCGCGACGGGCCCGCTCACCAATGTCACGTTCGCGCCCGCGGCGCGCGCGGCGCGCGCCAGTGCGTAGCCCTGCTTGCCCGAGCTGTGGTTAGAGATGTAGCGCACGGGGTCGATGGGTTCCCGCGTCGGCCCCGCGGTCAACAGTACGTTGAGCCCTTCCATCGACTTGGGCCTGTCCGCCAATTGGCGTGCCAGCTCGGCGACGATCTGCGCCGGTTCCAGCATCCTGCCCGGTCCGGTTTCGCCGCAGGCCTGATCGCCAGCCGCCGGCCCGAGGATACGCACGCCGTCGTCCTTCAGGCGGGCCACGTTGCGCTGCACGGCCTGGTGTTCCCACATCCGCCGATTCATCGCCGGGGCGAGGAACAGCGGCGCAGTCGTCGCGAGGCAAACGGTGGTCAGCAGATCGTCGCCGAAGCCCGTTGCGAGGCGCGCGATGACATGCGCGGTGGCGGGCGCCACGACAACGGCATCGGCCCAGCGCGCGAGCTCGATGTGGCCCATTGCCGCTTCGGCTTCCGCATCCCACAAATCGCGCCTCACCCGGTTGTCCGCCACCGCCTGAAGGGAGGTCTCCGTGACGAAATGCGCGGCGCTTCGCGTCATGACCGGGACAACCTCTGCACCGGCAGCGCGCAAATCTCGCACAAGCTGCGGCGTCTTATACGCGGCGATTCCGCCCGCGATTCCCAATAAGATGCGTCTGTTCTGCATGCGAATATCGACGCGCCGACTGCGCGTCTCCTTTGCCACCGCAACCACGGCATGAAAGACGAAGCCAACGATACCAGAAGTGCCCTGCCATCGGCGCCCGCCGGGGGACCCGCAATCCGCTCGCGCGGCGAAGGGCCAAGGGAACGCATCCTGGACCTCGGTCCCGACGCCGCCACCAAGGCGGAACTGCTTGCCGCGATTCTCCGCGTCGACGGGCGGTCCGCGGCGGCGCTGAGACTGGCGGTCTCGCTGCTCGCCCGTTTCGGCGATCTGCACCGGCTGCTTCACGCGCCGCCGGATGCGCTGGCGGCATCCGCAGGAATGGGGCCGGCGAACACCGCAGCGATACTCGCCCTGCGCGGACTCATGGACACCTACCACACCGAAGTGCTGACGCGCGGGGAAGTCCTTTCGAGTTCAACCGGCGTGCGGCGTTACCTGGGCTATAGGCTCGGTCGGCGCGAACGCGAGGTGTTCGGCGCGCTCTTTCTCGATACGCGCCACCACCTGATCTCCAATGAAGAGCTGTTCTTCGGTTCGGTGGACCGGGCCATGGTCTATCCCCGCGAAGTCATCAAGTCCTGCCTCAAACACAATGCGAGCGCCGTCATCCTCTACCACAACCATCCTTCCGGCGTGCCCGAACCCTCGGCGAGCGACATCCAGGTCACGTCCCGGATCGCGATGCTGCTGCAGGAGCTCGACGTGCGGCTTGTCGATCACGTCGTGGTCGGCGCGGCCGAACAGATCTCCTTCGCCGAACGGGGGCTGATCTAACGCCATTGGCAGGCTTGGGCGGGGGTGAAACACGGCGCAGGCGAAGCCGGCGACGGATTTCATGGCGCCAGGTCCCACAACCCCGACGTGCACGTTTCTCATCCCTCCTCGTCGGCCGCCTCGCTCTTGCGCTGGCTTGCCGTCGCTCCCAAACTTAGCCGCTTGCGAATTCAACAAACGCGGGGGAAGGCATGGCCATCGTCGAGACGCGCTACGGCAAGGTAGAGGGCTACAGCAGCAACGGTATCCAGGGTTTCAGGGGCATTCCCTTTGCGGCCCCTCCCGTGGGAGAGCGGCGCTGGATGCCGCCCGCGCCGCCCGAGCCATGGGCCGGCGTGCGCGACGCTAAGGACTGGGGCAAGCAGGCCTGGCAGGCGGCGTCTCCTGGAGAGGGCCCGTTGAAGTTCGTGTTCAACGCCGCCAACGCCGAGAAACGCGACGAGGACTGCCTGCAGCTCAACGTCTGGACGCCGGGCCTCGACGACGCCAAGCGTCCCGTCCTGATGTGGATCCACGGCGGCGGATTCTCCGGCGGCACCGGCGGCACGCCCGTCTACGACGGCGAGATCATGTCCAGGCGCGGCGATGTCGTGGTGGTCACCATCAACTACCGGATCGGGCCGCTGGGATTCCTCAACCTCAGCGGGGTGACGGGCGGGCGCATTCCGTCGACGGGTAACGAGGGATTGCTGGACCAGGTCGAGGCGCTGAAGTGGATCCGCGACAACATCGCGACGTTCGGCGGAGATCCCGGCAACGTCACCGTCATGGGCGAATCGGCCGGCGCCATGAGCGTCGGCGCGTTGCTGGCGTTTGCCCCGGCGAAGGGACTCATCCACCGGGCGATGCCGATCAGCGGTGCGGCGAGCACCGCGAACACGCTCGAACGGGCCGAAGCGATCGGCGAGGGCATAGTGCGGCAGCTGGGCCTGTCCGGAAACGATGTCGACAAGCTGCTCGCGCTCGAGCCGGAGGCGCTGCTGCAAGGCGCCATGGGGTTCAGGCTGCCGGAGGGCGGCATGAGCTTCGCGCCGGTCATCGACGGCAACCAACTTGCCGAGTTGCCGCTGGACGCGATCCGAGGCGGCGCGGCGGACGGCATTCCGATCCTGGTCGGCACGCAGCGGGACGAGTGGCGGCTGTTCGTCTGCCGAGGGGCGCTGGCGGCGGATCTCGACGAGGCCAGGTTGGTAACCGAAGTTTCGAAAGTCGTTGAAGACGCGCCGGGCGTCATCGAAGGCTACCGTCGGATTCTCGGCGGTCGCGGCCACCCGACCGATGTGGTTTCAATCCTGGCGGCGATCGAGACCGGCCGCAAAATGCGCATACCGTCGATCGAACTGGCCGAGGCCATGGCCGCGCGGGGACAGCCGGCGTGGCAGTACGTGTTCACCCATGAGTCGCCCTGGGATGGCGGATACCTGATGGCGTCGCACGCGATCTTCATCGGCTTCCTGTTCGGCACGCATGACTACAGCGACGAGAGCGCCGAGTTCTTCGGCCGGGGCGAGGCCGCCGACACGCTCTCCGGGCACCTGCAGGACGCGGTTGTCAACCTTGCCAAGAACGGCAATCCCCGCACCGAGGCGCTCGCCGACTGGGTCGCCTACGAAACCGAGACACGCTCGACCGCGGTCTTCGGCCATCCGGTGGAGGTCGCGAGCGCTCCCTTCGACGAGGAACGGGTGCTGTGGGCCGACCACCCCGTCGGGCTGCCGTTCGGACCGGACAGGCAGTGAGCCCGAATCGTCCCTGATTGCGCGCCGCGTGATGTGCCATCGGACGCGCACATCACCGGCGCGGCTCGTTCGGTCGCTCGCCGCGACCGTCCTTCTCAGCTCCGCATCCGCCGCGGCGGAGCCGAAGTTCGAGCACGGCGTCTCGTATTTCGGCGAGTTCAAGTACCCGCCCGACTTCGAGCACTTCGACTACGTCAACCCGGACGCCCCCAAGGGCGGGATGCTCGTGCTCGAAAGCAGCAGCAATTGGCGCGCGTTCAACCCCGAGGGCGTCGCCACGCCGGGCGCGGGGATCATCATGGGGTCTGCGCCAGTCCTCTACGACACGCTCTTCATTCCGGCGGACGACGAACTCGGCACGTTTTACGGCAGCCTTGCGGAAACGGTGATGGTCGCCGACGACTTCGCGTGGGCGCGCATCCGCCTTCGGCGGGAGGCGCGCTGGCACGACGGCAATCCCGTGACAGCCCGCGACGTCGCGTTCACGTTCGACTATCTTCGCGACAAGCTCGACAAGCCGCGCAAGATTCGGGACAACCTGCAGTCGGCCTACTCGGTGATCGATTCGATCGAGTTGCACAGCGCTCGCGAACTGACCTTTCATTTCCAGAGAGTCGGCGGGGTGAATGCCGGTGTCGTGATCAGCCTCGGCAAGATCGCGATCCTCCCGGAGCACTACTGGCGCGAGCACGACATCACGGAGCCAGCGCTGACGCCGCCGATCGGCAGCGGACCCTATCGCGTGGCGGATTTCAAAGCGTCGGGGTTCCTCCTGTACGAGCGCGTCCCCGATTATTGGGGCCGACATCTCGCCGTGCATCGCGGCCGCTACAACTTTGACCGAATCCGTTACGACTACTATCGCGATGCCACGGTCGCCCGCGAAGCGTTCCGCAAAGGGCTGATCGACTACCGGCAGGAAAGCGACCCGCGGTACTGGCACCAGGGCTACAACATCCCGGCGCGGGACAAGGGCTGGATCGTCATGCGCAGGCACAACTTCGGCACCTACGTCGGATTGATTCGCAGCTTCGTCCTCAACACCCGCAGAGAGAACCTGAAGGACGTGCGCGTGAGGGAAGCCCTGACCCTCGCATTCGACTACGACTGGTACGACCGCGTGATCACGCAGGGCTTTTACGCGCGTCCCGAAAGCTACTTTTCTCAAACGAGATTTGCTGCTGTCGGCCTGCCCGATGCGGCCGAAATCGCCCTCTTGGCACCCTTTCGCGAGCAGCTGCCGCCGCGTCTGTTCACGCAACCGTTCGGGTCCACGCGCACAGGCGGCGTAGGGCGCAACCGCGATGTCCTGCTCCGGGCGCGGGAACTGCTTCGCGCGGCGGGTTGGACAGTCCGCGAAGGCGCCTTGAGGAACGCGAGCGGCGGGGCGTTCGAACTCTCCTTCGTCATCCGCTCCATCGCCGAGAAACGCCTCGTCACCCCGTATGCCGATCAACTGCGACGGCTCGGCTTCCAAACCCGCGTGCGCATGCTGGAGCCCGCGCAATACATCAATACGATGAAGGAGTTCGGCTTCGACATCTCCTTGCACGGCGTAGGGATCGGTCAACCGCCCACGCTCGAGCTCGTGTCCTATTTCCACTCCAGCAATGCGCAGATGCCGCTGGGATCCAACCACGCGGGGATTCGACACGAGGCGGTGGACGCGATGGTGATGCGGGTGCTGAATGCGCGTTCGAGAGCAGAGCTGACCGCCGCGCAGAGAGCGCTCGACCGCATCCTGCTCTGGAACTTCTACCGGATCCCGGTCATTTCGATCGAAGGCCCGCGGGTGCTCTACTGGGACAAGTTCGGCCGTCCGCCGTTCGATGCCGAATTCCGCACCGGTTTCCCGGACGCCTGGTGGTACGACGAGACGAAAGCGGCACGCATTGCGCTGTCCAAATAGCCGCGGGTGCCGCCTCGGCAAAGTGCGACCAAAGTGCGCTAAGGTGGACGCCATCACAACGAGGACGGGGGTTAGCAATGTCCAAGTATCGACGCGTCGTCACCGGCCATGACGAAGAGGGCAAGGCCATCATCGCGATGGACGGCGAGCCCGGCATCCGGCGCGGGAACCTGTACGAGATGTGGTGCACCCAGAGCATGCCCACCCACAATCGGGATCTGGTGGATGCCGTCGCGACGCGCCCCGGGTTCCTCGAACCCGATCCCGACGGCACGATATTCCGTTTCTTCGAGGTGCGGCCGGAACGCGAACTCGGAAGCCGCGAGGACCGCGAACGCGAACAGCAGGAGCGCCTCGCAGCCATGACCGAAGAAGAAAGGGCGGCGACGATTTCACGGAGACCGGATACCTCGCGGCACCCGGGCATGCACAAGACCAAGACGGTGGACTACATCATCCTGCTCAAGGGCGAGGTGACGATGCTGGTCGACAAGGGCGAAGTCGATCTCAAGCCCTTCGACGTCGTCATACAGCGCGGCACCAACCACGCCTGGGTGAACAAGGGCGACGAGACGGCGGTTCTGGTGGCCGTGATGGTGGAGGCCGAACCGCTGGACTGACCTCCGGCGAGAGCCTTCAACCTGTCGCGTGCGCCGCGACGAAATCCTTCACCGCATCCACATCCGCCGGCAACGGTGTCTTCCGTTCCGGCAGATCCGCGAGCCCGTCGAGCGCCGGGTGACGCGCGATATCCGCGCCGACGGCGGCGTTCACGGATTCGGGGAACTTGGCGGGATGCGCGGTCGCGAGGCATACCACCGGCGCCGGCCTTGCAAACCTCCTGGCGGCGGCGACGCCGACCGCCGTATGCGGATCGAGCACGTAGCCATCGCGTGAGTACACATCGCCGATCGTCGCCACCGTTGTCTCTTCGCTGACGGCGGCGGAAAGGATGCTCTCGTCCATTGGCCGGCCGTCGTCGATGCGCGCGGACCCGGTAGCGGAAAACTCCGCCATGAACGTATCGAGCGCCTTGGGGCTGCCTAGCCGGTAATGGAGGAAGCGCTCGAAATTGCTCGCGACCTGAATGTCCATGGAAGGGCTGATCGTGCGGCTTACGGCGCCCAGCGCGTAGACGCCCGTATCGAAGAACCGGACCAAGATATCGTTGCTGTTCGTTGCCAGGATGAGCTTGTCTATCGGCGCGCCCATGGCGCGCGCGAGATAGCCCGCCAGGATGTCTCCGAAGTTTCCTGTCGGAACGCTGAACGTGACCGGCCGCTCGAAGCGCAGTGCCGTGTGGAAGTAATAGACGGTCTGCGCGAGCACGCGCGCCCAGTTCACCGAGTTGACCGCCCCGAGATCGAACCGGCGCTTGAAGCGCAGGTCGCCGAAGATCGACTTCACGACCCGCTGGCAATCGTCGAAGGTTCCCTCGATCGCGAGACAGCGCACGTTCTCGTCCAGCGTGGTCGTCATCTGGCGCGCCTGCAGCACGCTTGTCCCCCCGTCCGGATACAGCACGAAGATGCCGATGTTCGCGCGCTCTCGGACACCGGCGATCGCGGCGCTCCCCGTATCGCCGCTCGTCGCGCACAGGATGTTCAGGCGTCCGCCCCGGGAGGTCAGGATGTGCTCGAACATTCCTCCCAGGATCTGCATCGCCACGTCCTTGAAGGCGAGGGTGGGGCCATGGAACAGTTCCAGCACGTGCAGATCGCCCACCCGCACGAGGGGGGCGACATCCTCGTGCCGAAACGATGCGAACGCCTTCTCGACAATCCGTTCCAGCACGTCGCGCGGAATGTCGTCGATGAACTCGTCGAACAGCTCGACCGCCAATTCCCGGAACGCAAGGCCGCGCCATTCGGCGAGCCGAGGGCGCAAGTCCGGGACCGATTCCGGCAATAGCAATCCGCCGTCCGGCGCCAGGCCCGTCATGACCGCTTCCGTGAACGGCATGGGCGATGTTCGCCCTCTCGTGCTTACGTACCGCATAAGGCGACGCATGTTAGCCGAAACGACGTCCCCGGCTCGCGCCGGCGGCCCAACAAAAAAAGGGGGCGCGAATCGCGCCCCCTTGCAGTTACGAGTGGATTCGGATGCTAGCTCTGAGCGAACTCCGGATAGGCCTCGATCCCTGTCTCGGAAATGTCCGCTCCGACCTCTTCGTCCTCCTCCGAGAGGCGAATGCCCATGGTGAACTTCAGGATGGCCCACACGGCCAGGCTCGCGAGGAACACCCAGGCGAAGATGCCGACGATACCGGTCAACTGACCGACGACGGTCGCATCGGGATTGTTGAAGACCACCGCCAGGATGCCCCAAATGCCGGCGACGCCATGCACGCTGATCGCGCCAACCGGATCGTCGATCTGGAGCTTGTCGAGCAGGACGATGGACGGCACCACGATCAGGCCGCCGACCGCGCCGATGATCATCGACCAGAATGCGGTGCCGGAAAGCGGATCCGCGGTGATGGCGACGAGCCCCGCCAAGGCGCCGTTCAATGCCATTGTGAGGTCGGCCTTGCCAAACCAGATATGCGCCAGAATCAGGGCCGCGACCAGGCCGCCGCAGGCGGCGATGTTGGTGTTCACGAACACCTGCGCCACCGCGTTCGCCTCGTCGATGTTGGAGAGTTTCAGTTCCGAACCCCCGTTGAATCCAAACCAGCCGAACCACAGTACGAACATGCCGAGCGTGGCGAGAGGCATATTGCAGCCGGGGATCGCGTTGATGCGTCCGTCCGGGCCGTACTTGCCGGCGCGAGGGCCAAGCAGGATCACGCCCGCCAGCGCCGCCGCAGCCCCGCACATATGCACGATGCCGGATCCCGCGAAGTCGGAATAGCCGGCTTCCGAGAGCCAACCGCCGCCCCAGGTCCACATTCCCTGCACGGGATAGATGAGGCCGGTCATGACGACGGCGAAAATCATGAAAGCCCAGAGCTTCATGCGTTCGGCCACCGCCCCGGACACGATCGACATCGCCGTGGCGACGAAGACCACCTGGAAGAAGTAATCGGATCGCTTCGAGTAGTAAGTGTCGCCGCCGCTTGCGAGGGTGCTCTCTACCGTGTTCTCCGCGCCTATGAGCGTGCCGAAGCTCGGCAGGATCGAGCCCGTATCCACGTTCTCGTACATGATGTAGTACCCGACCAGCAGGTACATGATGCACGCGATGGAATAGAGCGAGACGTTCTTCGTCAGGATCTCCGCCGTGTTCTTGGCGCGGACCATGCCGGACTCCAGCATCGAGAAGCCGCAGGCCATGAACATGACGAGCACACCCATCACCAGGAAGTAAAAGGTGTCTAGCGCATAGTTGGTTTGGATCAAGTCTTCCACGTAAATCTCCCGATTTTGACCGGGCGCGTCGAACGCCTATACGGCGTCCGGCCCGGTTTCACCTGTTCTGATACGAACAACTTCCTCAAGTGACGTGACGAACACCTTGCCATCGCCCACCTTGCCCGTATTGGCGGACGTCCTGATGGCATCCAAGCACTGATCGAGCAGATCGTCTCCGATCGCGACCTCGATCTTCACCTTGGGCAGGAAGTCCACCACGTATTCGGCACCGCGATAGAGCTCGGTATGCCCTTTCTGCCGGCCAAATCCCTTGACCTCGGTCACCGTCATGCCCGCAACGCCGATTTCGGACAGTGCTTCGCGCACGTCGTCGAGTTTGAAAGGCTTGATAATGGTAGTGATGAGTTTCATTGTTCGACCTCACTCATAGTTGGCTACATGCTTTTCGAAATCGAAAAAATCAGGCGTAGCTCGCAATCGGCACCGCAGACTTCTTCGTCCAAGTTCGTCCCAACGACGGCAAGACCGAGGTCTATGCCTCCGGTGGGAATCGTGAGCGTGACACTATAGTCCATGTAGCTGTCCTCGTCCGGTCCTCCGACCTCGTCCGCCATGCTCATCCCCACCTGGAAGTCGAGACTGGCGGCATCGCTCGGCGCCCAGCTGTAGCCGATGTAGGGGTAGAAAAAGGACGGTCCGCCCTCGCCGAGGTAGGCGGGGGAATAGTTGACGCCCAGAGTGAGAGAGCCCATCCCGATCGAACCCGCGATCTCCATGTAGTCCAGGCTGGACCCCTCGCTCGGATACTCGAAGCGAATGACGCTGAAATCGAAGGTGTAGCCGTCACCGAACTCACCTCCGTAACCCGCGTACAGATCGATCTCCGTGCTCGCGTCGTCGCCGTATTTCAGGTTCGACGCCCAGGTGCCGATGTAAAGGCCGGACTCGAACCCGTAGTCGAATCCACCCTGGATCGCTGGATCGCGGGTCGTCTGAGACCAGCCCCTGAAGGAGTAGTCGGTGGCGACCGTGACGTTGCCGGAGATCTCTCCCGCGGCAGCTCCCGTCCCGATCCCAATAGTCATGAACGCTGCTGCGAGCGCTATCGCCATCTTTTTCATTGGGCCAAATACCTCTTTTCCCTTGCCGGTTTGCCGAAGTCGGCGAAAGCGGGGCCGGTGCTTTTGTCGTTGTCATTCACCGAAGCGGGCCGGGCCGCATCCCCGCGCCAGTCAATAAGCACGTATCGTGCCAACAGGCCCCGAACGGGTTGCACGACGGGTCATCGAGCGGCAACCGGGGCCGGATGGAGGTCTGGAAGTCCGATTTTTTCGGTCTTCGACGCGCATGTATGCACTGTTTTTGTGCGCTTCTTGCCCCAAGTTGGTGCCGAGGGGGAAGAGGCTCTCGAAATGCTGCCGTATCGGATGCGGCGGGGCTTTCGAATCGCACAAGACTTCGTCGTTCCCCACGCGCGGCAACAAAGAAATTTCCGCTAATTTCCGCTGACTTCACCCAATTTTGAATGCAAGCACAGTAGGATTACTTCCCGCCGAAACCATTGGGCAGCCGAGCCGATGCGTCGAGACGACCTATCGTTGTTCTGCGAGAAGATCTCCCGGGGACTGGGGAAGGTGGCGGCGCGTTTTGTTCGGGATATGGTGACCGGAATTCACGGCTGCCGGTCGGTGCGGTTGATGGACATCGCCCGGATTCTGGACGAGAAGATTCCCCTGCACGCAACCCACAAGCGGCTCAGCCGAAACCTCGCCAATGCGGCGACGGGTCAGGTAGTGGCGGACAATCTGCTGCGCATGGCATGCGGCCGGGTGACCGGGAACACTCGTCTGCTGTTGCAGCATTTCGACCTGGAAAAACGCTACGCGGAAAAGATGGAGTTCCTCTCGCCCCTCGACGACGACGGACAAGGCTATGCGAAGCGGGGCTACAGGCTGTGCGAAGTCGTCGCCAGCGACATAGGCAGCCAGTCGTTCCATCCCGTCGCGCTGCGCCCCTGGTCGGAACAGGCCCCGAAATCAGCGGATCGGGCCAGCGATATCCTGACCCTCGTGCAACAGGTGCGGCGCGCTTCGAGCGGCAACGGGCTCATCATGGACCGCTCGCCGTCGCCCGACCCGGGACTGCTGCATGATCTGGTACAGGACCGAGACTGCCGGTTCGTGCTGAACCAGCGGGACGACATCGAACTGATCTACCGTCGCCATCTGTACACGGGTTCCGAACTGGCCGATAGATGCTCCACGCCCTACGCCACAACCATGTACAAGCTCTGGCATGACATCGACTACGCCGTGTTCTGCCACTTTGGATTCCTGCCTGTGCGACTGCCTGATAGTCCCGAGCGGCCGCTGTTTCTCGTCGTCGTGCGTTTCGACCTCGAACACGGCAGTTATCCGACGCCACGTTTTATCCTTCTGACATCGGAACCGATGCGCCGCAACCGGCTCGTGCTGACAAGGCTCGTAGAGGCTTTCCTGTCGACCGAAACGATCGACGCCGACAACCGCGCGCTCAAAGCCCGGTTCCGCCTGTCTACGGTCCAGGTGCAGAAGTTCGATCGGCTGCAGACACTGCTGTCCTTGTTCGAGTGCGCTTTCCACTGCGCCGTGCTCGACGAAACAAACGACCTGCACACGAGCGCCGATCTGGCTTTCAAGCGGCACGCGAACAGCGAGGTGCGACCCTACTTCTAAGGCGCGAGCCTCCTATCGGGCTGGGCGGCTTCGATTCGATCGCCGCCCACTGTTCCGCGTCGCGGCTCGCTATTCGGCGGCGATCAGGTAGCGAATGGCATTGACCATCTCGTCGTCGGAGCAGTCCATGCACGTCCCCATCGGAGGCATGGCGCCCAGACCGGTCCGGCTGGTGCGCAGCAATTCGTCCATGCCTTTCTCAAGACGGGGCGCCCATTGCTCGGCATCCCCAAGCAGCGGCGCTTCGGCTACGCCCGTGGCGTGGCAGGCGAAACAGAACCGGTCGTAGACTTCTCGACCCGAAAGCGGTTCGGCGGCCGCTGCCACCGCGACTACGGGGGCCGCCACCGGGGCCGTACCACAGACCTCGTCCCCTTCGAGACAGGAACTCCCGAACGGCTTCAGACGGTCGCGGAGTTCATCGAGCGGATCTCCGGGCGTCGAACCGGCCCACACCGGCAAGGCGAGAAGTGTTGCGAGGGCGAGCAGTGCTTTCACCATTTACCTCCAGTTTCGCGGCGGCGATTGTACTCGATCCGAACCGCTTACAATCGAACGCGGGAGGTTATTCTTGGCGCCGATCATTCGAATCGAAGGCCTTCCATGCCGTATCCCGAAAACGCACCCCTTGAGCAATGGCTGGCGCAGGCGGCGCCGGAAGATGTGCTCGAGCCGGAACTGCCCATCATCGACCCCCACCACCACCTCTGGGACTGCCGGGACGCCGACCGGGACCCGCATGTCCGCTGGCAACAGAAGGTGTACCTCTGCGAGGAGATATCCCGGGACATCCGGGACTCCGGCCACAATGTCGTGCAGACGGTCTTCGCCCAGTGCGGCGCCTTCTATCGCGCCGATGGGCCGGCGGAGATGCGGTGCGTCGGCGAGACGGAGTTCGTTCACGGCATGGCCGCGATGAGCCGGTCCGGCAAGTACGGCGACATGCGCCTGTGCACGGGAATATTCACCAGCGCCGATCTCCAGCTCGGCAAGGCGGTAGAGCCGGTGCTCGAGGCGCACATCGCCGCCTCGCCCAACTTTCGCGGGATACGCTACCCGTTGCCGGCCGAAATCGACGCCCGGTTCGAGGAAGGCTACGCGGTCCTCGGCAAGCTCGATCTCAGCTACGACAACTACTCGCCGGATTACGGGCGCCTGCCCCGGCTTGCCGGGCTGGCGAAGGCGCACCCCGACATCACCATCATCGTTAACCATCTCGGCGGGAAGATTGATCCCGATGCCGGCCCGTCGGCGGTCGCGCGGTGGAAGGAGTGCATCGACGCGATCGCGGGCTGTCCCAACGCCGTCATGAAGTGTGGCGGCGCGCAGCAGCGGGTCGGGCCGTGGGAACCACCGTTTCACATGCATCAACGCCCCGAGGGACCGTTGGGGTCAGAGGCGCTCTGCGAACTACTCTTCCCGTATTACCGGTACGTCATCGAGGCGTTCGGCGCGGAGCGCTGCATGTTCGAGAGCAATTTTCCGGTCGACAAGGAATCCATCTCGTACCGCACGTTATGGAACCTGCTCAAGCGCATCGCCGCGAGGCTGGGACTGAGCGAGTCGGAGAAGGCGTCGATGTTCAGCGGCACGGCGGCGCGCGTATATCGGCTCCCGCCAGTGGAGTAGGACCAGGGGATCAGAAAGGCTCTCTCCTGCTTAGGTGCTTTCCGCGTCTCGTCCGTTTCTCACCCGGTAGAAGGTCCAGACGGCGAGCCCGATCACCGCCCAGCCGATGACCATCGCCCACTCGTAGGGCCACGCCAGCGACGAGGGGCTAAACGGCATGTACAGCGACAGGAACGCAGCACCCAGGGCTATCGCGATGCCGCCAACGGTGCGTGGATAACGAACGCGAAACGGGCGCGGCAGGTCCGGGTCTTTCCTGCGCAGCGCGAGGAACGCGATCGGCACGAAAAGATAGGCCACCACCACGGCCATGGAGCCCGCGTTGATCAGCCACACCAGGATGACCCGGCCGAACAGCGGTGAAATGCAGGACAGGACCCCGAGCGCGATGACGGCGATCCACGGCGTGCGGTACTTCGGGTGCAAACGCGAGAACGCCTTGGGCAGGACACCGGATTCCGACAACGCGAACATCACGCGGCTGCCGCAGATGATGAACGCGTTCCAGCTCGTCAAGATGCCGCCGACCCCGCCGGCGATCAGCGCGGCCCCCGCCCACGATCCTCCCCAGAGCGCCGTCGCCGCATCGGCGGTCGCAACGGTCGCGTCGGCGCGGGCCGCGGCATCCAGCCCCAGGGCCACGCCGAAGGAGATGGCCCCGTACCAGAGGACGGCCATGACAAGCGAGGCGATCAGCAACCAGCCGATCCGGTTGGCCGGCAGGTCGATCTCTTCCGCGGACTGCGGCAGGACATCGAAACCCACCATCAGCGCGGGCACCATGATGAGCACGGTGAGGATCCCCGTGGCGGGGATACCGATGAGCGGTTGGGCATTGGACCAGTCGCCGTTGCCTGCCGCGCCCGTGAAGAGAATGACGCCGGCCAGCAGGATGGCGCCGGTGATGGCGGTCTGCACGAAGGCCGCGGTGCGGATGCCGATGACATTGATCCAGGTCATGACCACAGTCGCGCCCACGCCTATCGCCACGAAGCCGAGGTGCACCGGCGCATCCAGCACATGCCATAGCGTGGCGATGCGTATCTCCGGAAACAGGTATTCCACCGCCGTCGGCAGCGCGACCGATTCGAACAGGCACACGACCGCATACGCCATGAGGAGCGCCCAGGTGCAGACAAACGACCATCCGGGACCCAGCGCCGCGCGCGTATAGACATGCTCGCCGCCGGCCTTGGGCATGGCGGCCACGAGTTCGGAATAGGTGAGCCCGATGAAGGCGATGGCGACCCCGCCCGCCGCGAACGCGATCAACGTGCCGAGGGATCCGGCGTTCTCGACCCAGTGACCGGTGAGCAGCACCCAGCTCCAGCCGATCATCGCGCCGAAGGAGAGCGTCAGCACCTCCCGGGCGCGCAGCACGCGCTTGAAACGGCCTTGAGGAGGACTAGAAGACAACGCCGGCTTCCCTCAGGCCCGCGATCTCGTCCGGTGAGAAACCGACTTCTCCCAGCAGTTCGTTCGTGTGTTCACCTAGCGACGGCGTGTGGCGAAAGATGCCGGCCGGCGTGCCGCTGAAACGTCCGGGCGGGCGAGGTTGCCGCAGCGTGCCGCCCACCGGATGCTCGAATTCGACCAGTGCCCCCATTGCCCGGACCTGGGGATCGTCGGCCACCTCTTCACGTTGGTTGATCCTTGCGAACGGCACCTGGTGCCGTTCCAGCCGCTCGCACAGGTCATCCGTGGTGAATCGCGTGTAGGCATCGTCGATCGCGCGCATCACCTCCGGGCTCGGTCCCACTCCGGTGCGCGCGTCGCGATCCTCCTCCGACAGCTCTTCCGTCAGTTCCAGAGCCTGGAACACACCCTTCCACTCGCGCGTCTGCACCGGCATCGTGGCGATGTATCCGTCCGCGGTCTTCTTCACCTTGCTCGGGCGCGGCCGCCGCGACAGCGTCATCGAATCGATCTCATCGCCGACAAAGTGCTGGGTGATCATGGCATCGGGCCACAGAAAGAAGAGCGCGGAGTCGAGCATGGAGATATCGATCCGTTGCCCCGCGCCGGTCCGTTCCCTGGCGTACAGGGCCGAACACACCGCCTGCGCCGCGGTCATCGCGGTGACCTTGTCGCAAATGAGCGTATTGACCAGCGCCGGCGCCCCCGTCGCGGGGTCCGCCTGCAACGATGCGATGCCGGAAATGGCCTGGATCACCGCGTCATAGACCCGTCGGCCAGCGTATGGCCCCGTGGCGCCGACACCGTTGATGGACGCGAAGATGAGCCGGGGGTTCAGCTCGGAGAGTGACCCGTAGCCGACGCCCAGGCGCTCCATCACGCCCGGCCTGAAGTTCTCCATCAGGACATCCGCGGTCTCAACGAAGCGATGGAGTACCGACTTGCCCGCATCCCCGGAAAGGTTGATGCCGATGGAGCGCTTGTTGCGGTTCAGCGCGGCGAACTGCGCGTCCAGCCCGTTTCGCGAGACCCGCATGGGACCGCGCTGCATGTCGCCGCCCGGAGGCTCGACCTTGACCACATCCGCGCCCTGGTCGCCGAGAATCGATGCGGCCATCGGCCCCGAGTACACCGTCGTCATGTCGATGACGCGGACTCCCGACAGTGATCCGGTCATGCTCTGTTCGCGCGGTTGAGTCACTTCAGCCTTTCGTTGGTGGCCAGGGAGGAATTGAAAGAACCTCGTAAAGTTCTGTTATATGCGACTTGTCTGGTTGCGCGTTGGTCTTTCCCCAACGCTTTGCCCCACCATTGGATTGACGCCCCATCGCGGATGGCCGCATTGCTGCGGTGCTGCCCGCGCCCGCTGACACAGCCCACCATGCTCTCGCGTCGCGCTGCCCACATTATTCCTCACACTCAGCCGCTTGTCTTTCGCGCACTACACAACAAGGGCTGTAGTCTCCTCGATCTTGACCCATCCACCAATGCCGCCCCCAAAATGGAACTGACAGTTGGCGCTGTCCGTGAGCCCCGTTAGTGCCTGTACTTTCCGGTCCTACCAATCCAAAGGGCGCGTGGCCTTGCGGTCTTGGCGGGGCGCTACTAAAGTTGATGTCGATGCCCCACCGTCGCCTTACGAATCCAAAGGTGTCTGCAGGAAACACGGCTTAACGAACGGCGTTCTGAGTCTTGAATTGACGGACTGAAGACTGCGTGTCAGTGTAGCCATAACCCGATCCGCGATGACTTCTATGCAAGCCCAAGTCATTGAATCAAGCACGGCCTCTCGGCCCGTGCGTGCGTTTCTGAGTTTCGCCACAGCGGACAAGCCGTTGGTCGAGGCGTTCAGAAACCGCATCGGGCGGCAGCATCCAGACGTTGAGCTTGTCGACCACGCTGTCAAAGACGCCTACGAGGAGGACTGGAAGCGTGCGTGCGCCACGAAGATCGACCGATCCGAGTTGCTGATCTGCCTCGTCGGGGCGACGACTCACCGAAGTCAGGCCGTCACTTGGGAGATCAATCGCGGCCTGTCGCTCGGAAAACGCATCGTAGCGGTAAAACTTAGCGCCGACGGCGTCCGAGTTCCCAAAGTCCTGGCGCGCCACGCGATAGAACCACGGGAGAGCATCACCGGCATTGTCTTGTCGTCTGCCGCCGCGCCGGCCTTTGAACGGGAAGCGAATGGCCGCTTCGAGTAACGCGGATCTTGATGGCATCATCTTCGGTAGCCGGTCCTCCAGCGATCAGGCGAACGTTGAGATCCTCATGGAGCAGTACAAGCTCTTTGTGGAGACCTCGGAGCGTCTCGTCGCGAGACGCCAAGTCGTCAACACGTTTTTCCTTTCCGCGAACGCGCTGGCCCTGTCCGCGCTAGGGTTGATCGCGAGGGAGGCTTCGCAGAGCCCACTCATCGCGCTTGGGATCATCGCCATCGCCGTAGCGGCTCTCCTACTATGCGTAGCTTGGAAGACGTTGGTGGGCTCGTACCGGCAACTCAACCGTGGCAAGTTTGCCGTGATTGATCGCCTCGAGGAGAAGCTACCTGCCGCGCTGTTCCGGGCAGAGTGGGCGGCGTTGGGCAGGGGAGACGATCCGAAGGTCTACAAGCCCTTCACCGCCACCGAGGAGGTCGTCTCCTTGATTTTCATGGTCGTGTACGCGCTGATAGCCCTATTCGCAGCCGGATGGCTGATCGTTTCACGCCTGTAGCCGCCGCTCTCGGCCCTGCAAAGGACTGTGTCCCGTGCCCGCATTGAAGACCTACGACCTGTTCCTCAGCCATGTGTGGCGGAGCGGTCAAAACAGCGAGTATTACCGACTAGTCGCCCTGTTGAACGGTGCACCCCGCTTCTACTGGCGCAACTACTCCGTGCCGGAGCATGATCCTCTCGGGAGGCAATCGGATGCGCAGCTTCGCCGCGCCTTGGACCGCCAGATCGCGCCCGTGAATTGCTTTCTGGTCATTGCCGGCATGTACGTCAACCATCGACAGTGGATTCAGGAGGAACTTGACTTCGCCGCGCAGTACGGGAAGCCGGTTGTCGCGATCAGCCCATTCGGCCAACAGAGGATCCCAGTGGCCGTCCAGACCGCCGCGAAAGTAGTCGTTGGTTGGCGCACGGAGAGCATCGTTGCCGCCGTGCGGCGATGGTCGCTGTAAGCGTGCTGGCGTCAACGAGTTGAAACCAAGTGTCGTTCGGCACGTTGCCCTCCGCCGCAAAGGGCGCCTTAACCGAAAGCGGAGGTCATCCTCCTCATTTCCGTAGCGAAGGTAGGCGTGATCACCTTGAGTCGGAGCAGCGTAAGGTATCGGCACCAGCGTTGAAGGTACGTGTTCCTTTATGGGCTTACGGTCGGGTCGACCGGAATGTTGGGCCACTTGGCCAGAAACGACGGGTTTAACGTCTTGTCCCCGTACGACGCAAGGTACTTCTGCATGTCGAATGCGATCCCGATCTCGAACGGTACCCACCATGAATCCCGGGTGTTTCTGGTGACGACGGCCAGCAAGCTGAACGACCGATCCAGAATCTGCGCGATGTGGTCCGCCAGATCGGGGCCATCTTCTATGGTTGGATAGGCCGTATCCAGCCACACCGACAGGCCCTGGCTCTGGATCACGCGGGCGACCTCCACCGCGATTGGCATGTCGTTGGACTTGTGCGAGACAAACACGTCCCAGCGTAGCGCCCTTCGGTTAGCCTCTTGGATAGATACGCTGTCGTACGTTGTCTGTCCCCTTGCGAAATACCTAGCCATGCGTCCTCTGTCCTGCTCCGTCCGTCATCATTGGCGTTGCTAGCGGTAACGCCACCGTCGTTCCGGTGTTGACCCGTGGCGTGCACCTGAGCATTCTACCGGCCTCATGTCACCTCGACTCGCGTCGCTACTGGTAGAGCCGTTGCGGACAACTGGCATGGGAAAAAGACGCCTCTACCTCAGCTTTGACTTCGATCACGACGACGAACTGCGCGGCAACTTTCTGGCGCAGGCTCGTCGCCACTCGCCCCACACGATAGTCGATTGCTCCTTGCCGGCCCCGGTCGACGGCAAATGGACGCGCGAGGCTCGGAGACGGATTACGCAAGCTGACATCGTAGTGTTCATCTGCGGCGAAAATACTCACTCCGCCAACGGCGTGGAGGCCGAGATGACCCTTACGCGACAGCTGGGAAAACGCTACTTCCTCCTGAAGGGGCGCCGGGCCAGAATCTGCTCTAGACCTCGCAACGCCCGCAACTCCGACGTCCTACACGGCTGGTCGTGGAATCGCATCAACCAATTGCTAGACCCATGACATTGGTGCCGATTTGGCCCCCTGGACCTGAACTCAAACCGCTCGGGGCAACCCGATCGCCGACCACTCCCTCAGACCGATTCTCACTGCTGTCTAATCTAATGACCCAAGAGTGACGCGTAGCCGACACCCAGACGCTCCATCACGCCCGGCCTGAAGTTCTCCATCAGGACATCCGCGGTCTCAACAAAACGATGCAGCACCGACTTACCCGCATCTCCGGAAAGGTCGATGCCAATGGAGCGCTTGTTGCGGTTCAGCGCGGCGAATTGCGCGTCCAGTCCATTTCGCGAAACCCGCATGGGACCGCGCTGCATGTCGCCGCCCGGGGGCTCCACCTTGACCACATCCGCGCCCTGGTCGCCGAGAATCGATGCCGCCATCGGCCCGGAGTACACCGTCGTCATGTCGATGACGCGGACTCCCGACAGTGACCCCGTCATGCTCTGTTCGCGCGGTTGAATCACACAAGCCCTTCGTTGGTGGCCAGGGGTGGAATCGAACCACCGACACGCGGATTTTCAGTCCACTGCTCTACCGACTGAGCTACCTGGCCGGATTGGACACGCGGCCGCGGAAGCGGTCGCGCGGTCGAAGGCGCGGCGTATTAAATCCCTTGGGCCGAAAACGGTCAACAACCCGGCCGAGCGCTTTGGGTGATCGCGTCAGTCATGTTCCCCAGTGGTTGATGAGGTCGAAACTCGCCGCCAATGAGCGGGGGTATCCCCTCGTACGCCGCTCTCTATGCGGAGATGCGGAGTTGCATACCCAGGGCTCGCGTGATTCGCATCACCGTGGCAAACGTCGGGTTGCCGTTCTCCGATAGCGCCTTGTGAAGCCCCTCGCGGCTCATCCCGATGTCACGGGCCAGTCTGCTCATGTTCCCTGCCCGAGCGACGTCGTTGAGGGCGGCGCGGATCAGACTGCCGTCACCAGGGTCTTCCTCCGCGCACGCCTGCACATAGAGGCACACATCCTCGCGGTTTCGGAGGTGCTCGGCCGCGTCCCATTTCTTGAAGGTCTCGGTCATGTCTGCCTCCAGTCCTTCGCAAGCTGGTCAGTGCGCTCGATTTCGCGTTGCTGGCCGTCCTCGTCGCCCCCTCAAGACAACGATAGTGGTTGCCGTCTCGCGGACAATAGAGTTGGTAGCCGTCTATCATAATGATAGGTCGATGCCGAAGCAGCGCCTAGTTCGCCAGACATGAATAGACCCTACCACTATCGACAATGCGGACTTGACAACGTTTACCTTCGTAACGGTTTCGAGGTCGAACCGACGAAGCACGGGCAGACGATCAGGATTCACGATGTCGATGGGCTGCATCTCGCCATCGGTATGTGTTTGATTCAAGAAAAGAAAGTGCTTTCAGGTTCGGAAATTCGTTTCCTACGGCACGAATTGGACCTCTCGCAGAGAACGCTCGGCAACTTGCTCGACAAGAGCGACCAGGCTGTCGCGCGGTGGGAGAAAGGCAGGAGCAGGATTGACGGACCGGCAGATCGGCTTCTTCGTCTGCTCTACGAGAGCCACATGCTGAACAGCGTACGGGGAATAGAGTCAGGGAACTGCTAGAGCAGTTGGCGGAACTTGATAGTTCCGACTTCGGGGATGTGCAGTTCGAGGACACAGACACGGGTTGGAGCCGCGCCGCCTAGATTGGACAAGGCCGACTCTCCCGTCACACGGCCAAGCGTCCATACCGTCATTAATCGCCATGCGCCGAGCAGTTCCGCCGACACTGCGGCCATGCAGGCAACGGCGCGCTCCTGGGCGACCTACCTTCGAAGACTGGACGTGTGTCGCACCATGGTTTGTCCCGTAGAATTCCCCGTCGGCAAACAAGCCACATCACAGCGAACTGGCTCCGGAACAGTGGGGATAGAGTCGACATGAATCACAGTCAGATCGTCAACTTCATCTGGGGCGTGGCCGATCTCATCCGCGACACTTTCAAGCGAGGCAAGTACCAGGACGTGATACTGCCGCTCACCGTGCTCCGCCGGCTCGACTGTGTGCTCGCTCCAACGAAGTCCAAGGTCCTGGAAGTGCAGGCCAGCTACAAGGACAAGATCGAGAATCTCGATCCGCAGCTTCAGCGCGCTTCCGGATTCGCCTTCTACAACACCTCGCGCTACGACTTCGGGAGGCTGCTTGCCGATGCCCCCCACATCGCGGCGAATCTGCGCAACTACATCGCCGGGTTCAGCCCGAACATGCGCGAAGTGCTTGAGAAGTTCGACTTCGACAACACCATCGCCAAGCTCGATGAGGCGGGGCTCCTGTTCCAGGTCGTGCAGCGGTTCGCCGACCCCAGAGTGAATCTCCATCCGGATGCGGTCGACAACTTCACCATGGGCACGATCTTCGAGGAGCTCATCCGCAAGTTCAACGAAGCGCTGAACGAGAACCCCGGGGAGCACTTCACGCCCCGCGATGTCGTTCACCTCATGGTCGACCTGCTGATGGTGGGCGACGAACAACGGTTGAGTCCAAAGGGGATCGTGCGCAGCGTCTATGACCCATGCTGCGGCTCCGGTGGAATGCTCACCATCGCCAAGGAGCACATCGCAGTCGGAGAGACACGGGACGGAGAACGCTTCGGTGACCCGGTCAATCCCGACGCCGACATCCACCTGTTCGGCCAGGAAGTGAACCCCGAGACGTTCGCCATCTGCAAATCCGATCTCTTCATGAAGTCGGAAGACGGCCGCGATGCAGAGCGCATCCTTTTCGGGAGCACGCTCTCCAACGACCGGCACGCCGACGCCGGCTTCGACTACATGATCGCCAATCCGCCCTACGGAAAGGACTGGAAGCGTGACCAGGATGCCGTGCGTGCCGAACACGACCGGGGCGCCGCTGGCCGCTTTGTGCCGGGTCTTCCAAGGATCAGTGACGGCCAACTGCTGTTCCTCCTGCACATGCTTGCGCACGTCAAGGAAGCCGACCAGGGCGGATCGCGGGTAGCCATCATCATGAACGGGTCGCCGCTCTTTACCGGGGACGCAGGCAGTGGCGAGAGCGAGATTCGACGCTGGATCCTTGAGAACGATCTGCTCGAAGCGATGATCGCGCTGCCTGAGCAGCTCTTCTACAACACGGGCATCGCGACCTACGTCTGGGTTCTCACGAACCGAAAACAGCCGGAACGCCGGGGCAAGGTCCCATTGAGGAGTTGCTTTACCCCCTGCCACGTTATTGCGTTAAGGAGCCGCAGTATGGATTGGGATTCAGAAAACAATTCCGGGCGGTCGTGCATGCGATAGAGGAACTAACCGACGCTCGAGAGATACGAGTCGCCGGGACGTGAGAAGACGGGCTACCACCAGAAGTCTCGAGTATTCGTGGTCTCGGCTAGGGACATGTTTGAGCTAGCCAAAGCGATAAAGCGGGTAGACGGAACGACGCGTACCGCAGCCAACACCGTCAACTACACATCAGCGTACAACGCAATTGCAGATGTCCTAGGTGTACCGCAACGGGCAATGAAATACGGCCGGTCGGAGTTGAGGAAGGCTCTCACGGCCATTGGTAATGACGAAAGGCCGTTGTCAGGCGTAGAGCAGGACGAGCTCGTAGAGACCCTGGCGCGAAATACGGCGTCAATCCTGAAGCGAGAGCCTGAAACGATCGAAGGGTTGGAATCCGGGATCGCGATAGCCCGGACAAAAAACCTAGTTGAGAACCTGAGAAGAATGATGGAGGAGACGCTGGAGGAAAGGGCGTGGCAGCAGTTCCTCAAACGCAACCCCTTCGTATTGTCCATGGTTTTTGGCCGACCCATCGTCAAGGTGGGAGACCAAGCGTCAGTGGGCGGTCGAACAATCCAAGGTGGCGGCGACAAGATCGCAGACTTTCTCGTAAAGAACTCGCTGACGAACAACGCTGCATTGTTGGAGATCAAGACTCCAAGATCGAAGCTGCTCAACGAGAGACCCTACCGTGCAAATGTGTACGCGCCAGCGGGAGAGTTGGTCGGTGCCATCAATCAGGCACTTGACCAGAAGAGCAAGTTTGAACAGGAGATCTCCAACATTAGGTACCACAACCGTTCACTCGACATCGAAGCCCATCATGTGCAAGCGTGCGTGCTGGCTGGCACGATGCCAAGTGGCGAGGACCGAGTTCGGTCGTTCGAGCTTTTTCGGCACAACCTAAAGGATGTAGTCGTGGTTACGTTCGATGAACTGCTACGCAAAGTCGAGGATTTCTGCGAATTCATCGAAGGAAAGTACGAGGAAAAAGCCAAAACCAAGAACGAACCGCCCTTCTAGCGCGAGGCCCGGTTCACTATCACCGCGGAAGCTCGCGACGTTCATCGCAATGCGCCGAAAACGTCTTCCGGTACCGGCGCTGAAAAAGTCCCGTAGCCCGGCGCGAACACGCGGTGGCAGTGGAGCGCGAGGCGTGGATGGGCCTGCTCCTTTGACGCCGGCGAGCCGTACAGATGATCGCCCGCCAGGGCGTGTCCTATCCAGGAGAGGTGGACGCGAATCTGGTGTGAACGGCCCGTAATTGGCTGTACGGCCACGAGCGTGCGCTTCTTCCCCCTCGCGATCGCGCGGACGCGGGTCGTGCTCGCATGGCCGCCTTCGGCATCGATGGTCCACCCTTCCCGGGTCGGCCGTATCTGCTCGCGCAGGCCTGCCACGCGATAACGGCTTTTGCGACCCTGCTTGAGCGGCAAGTCGATGACGAGCGTCCGCCTCGCTGGCAGGTGACCGCAGACGATCGCGACATAGTGCTTGCGCACCGTACGGGCGTTGAAAGCACGGCTCAGGTCTCGCTGCGCGTGTCGGTCGAGGGCGACGAGCATCACACCGCTGGTGCCTTTGTCCAGTCGATGCACCAGCCGAGGGCGGGAGTAGGCGGCCTTTAGCGCCGGAAGCAGGCAGGGCGCGCCGGTGCGATCGTCCAGCACGGAGACCCCGCTCGGTTTGTTGATGACGAGCAGGCTGCCGTCTTCGAAGAGGACGTCAAGCATCCGCAAGGGTGCGCGCGATGTGCAGCACCGCGCGGCAAATTGTCTCGGTCTTTTCGAGATCGATGGTGTTCGGCCACCGGTCGTCCGGGTGGTGGAACCAGGGGTTCTTGCCCAGCACCGAGAGGTAGCTCCCGCCCGCGTCGAAGATGTTCTGGGCTTCACCGCCCGGGCGGACATCGGTCGGCACGATCATCGCGGGCGAGATGCCGAAGGCCTCCAACGTTTCGAGGCCCATGGCGAACAGGTCCGGGGAGGCCTGGTAGCGAACGCCGGCGGCCAGCCGTGTTCCGGCATGGTGGCACTCGGCGGCCGCGAAGTTGGCGCCCAGGTGGATCCAGGCCCGGGCTCCCTTCGCGAGTTCCGGGTTTCGCGCCATGTAGTGCTCAAGGCCGACATGGCCCAGCTCGTGACCCGTGTTGGCAGTGAAAAGCACATCGCAATGGCCGGGGTTGTCCGCGAAATACCGGATGCACGCGAGCCAGGCCGCGATCCCTCCACCGCGCTCGGCAGTGGATGTCCACCAGGAACTACGCGGGGTCATGATGACTAGCGGTGGCGCAGAGGGATCTCGCCCGGGAATGCGCGTCAGCACATTGCAGGCTTCGGTGTCCTCGATCGTTGCGTGGGCGACAAGGCGGGCGACCGTGCCGGCCGAGGCCGCGGCATCGAGCCATTCGACTTCGTCCGTCGCAACCTGCAGCACCGGCGGTCCAAACGGTTTCGCGTATTCCGGCGCGTTCAGCAGCGTCAGTCCCGGAACGCCTTCCGGCGGTTTCGATCCGGCGACTACCGCGCGAAAGGCGCCGTTTCGGGCCGCCGACAACTCGGTTGAGGTTCCTCCGGGACTCGATGCGGTGACAGCGATTCCTTCACCGGCACCGCCGAGCCGTGTCAGCGGGCAGGTGATGCCCGCTTCGTCCGTCAGGCCACCATCGAAAAGGGGTACGCCTTCGGCCCGACGACCATCGACTTCGACCAAGCATTCGCGGAGTTCGCGACGGCGAAAGGGAAACTTGTCCAGGCGCGGTTCCGCGCCAGCTGCGCGGACGGTGTCCGCGAGCCAGCGGGCGGTGGCCAGATCGCCTGCGGTTCCGGTCCGGTGTTCGGGAACAGCGTCCCAGCCTTCGATGTCGGCGGCGACATGCACGACATTGTTCTCGAGCCGATCCATGACCCGATGCTAGCAAGTATCCATGTTGTCAACGTAGGTGCCGCCGGAGCGTTGCGCGGATGAGTCGAAAGTTGCGGCCCGACGCTGGATCAGGTCATGCATGAGGCGTGTCACGTCGGTACGGATTGGCTGCGTATCCGGCGACGATCCGCGCCGAGGAGTCGTTCCTCGAACGTACGTTCGATGCCGAATTGTGCCGAATACACCGCCTACCGCGCCCGCGTCCCAGCCCTCTGCCCGACGCTGCGCCCGGGTGCCGCGGCGGTTGGCGTCGGCTTCGGGCTGGAGATTGTGGATCGTCTGTGCGAGCACAACGGCTGGTCGTTCGGTTTGACGGACAGTGACGGGGAAACGACGGCGCGATTTTCGTGGGCGCGGCGACGAAGCGCGCAAAGGCAGCGATCAGGTTAGAGACGCCATGAAATCCGTCAGCCCTTCGGGCGTGCCGTCTTTCACCCCCGCCCAAGCCCACCTACGATGCTGCGCCTTGATCGGCACTGACGTGCCGTTCTACGGCGCACCCTCCTAGCCGAAGTCTCGGCTGGGAGCAGGAAAGGTCCTCGAAGTATCGAGGACCCTTCCTCCGACATCACGCGACGTCGAACCTGTCGAGGTTCATCACCTTGTCCCAGGCGGCCACGAAGTCGGCCACGAACTGCTGCTCCGAGTCCCCGCAGCCGTAGACCTCTGCGAGTCCGCGCAACTGGGAGTTCGAACCGAAGATGAGGTCTGCGCGGGTTGCGGTCCACTTGAGATCGCCGGTGCCGCGATCACGTCCCTCGAACACGTCCCCCCCATCGGAATCAGTGCTCCACTCCGTGCCCATGTCGAGCAGGTTCACGAAGAAGTCGTTCGTGAGCGACCCCGGACGGTCGGTGAGGACACCGTGCCCGGAACCATCGGAGTTGGTGTTCAGCACGCGCATGCCGCCGACGAGCGCCGTCATCTCGGGCGCCGTCAACTTGAGCAGTTGCGCCCGGTCGATCAGCATCTCTTCGGCCAGCATGCCGTTCTGGCCGTTCTGGTAGTTGCGGAACCCGTCCGCTTTCGGCTCCAGCGGCACGAAGGACGCAACGTCCGTCTGCTCCTGCGAGGCGTCCGTCCGGCCCGGCGTGAACGGAACCGTCACGTCGTGCCCCGCGTTGCTCGCGGCCTGCTCGACGGCGGCGCAGCCGCCCAGCACGATCAGGTCGGCGAGCGATACCTGCTTGCCGCCGGACGCCGAGCCGTTGAACTCCGCCTGTATGCCCTCGAGGGTCGACAGCACGTTGGCGAGTTGGGCCGGCTGGTTCACTTCCCAATCCTTCTGCGGCTCAAGCCGGATGCGCGCGCCGTTCGCCCCGCCGCGCAGGTCGGAGCCGCGGAAGGTCGACGCCGATGCCCAGGCGGTCGAGACCAGTTTGGAAACGGAGAGTCCCGAACCCAGGATCCTGGCCTTCAAGGCCGCGACGTCCTCGTCATCGACCAGCGGATGGTCGACGGCGGGAACCGGGTCCTGCCAGATGAGCGCTTCCTCGGGTACTTCCGGACCCAGGTAGCGCACCTTGGGACCCATGTCGCGGTGCGTCATCTTGAACCACGCCCGGGCAAACGCGTCGGCCAATTCATCCGGGTTTTCGTGGAATCGCCTGGAGATGGGCTCGTAGATGGGATCCATCCGCATGGCCATGTCGGCCGTGGTCATGATCGGTGCATGCCGCTTCGACGGATCGTGGGCATCCGGGACCAGGTCCGACCCGGCGCCGTTCTGGGGCACCCACTGGAACGCGCCGGCGGGACTCTTCACGCACTCCCACTCGTAGCCGAACAGGACGTCGAAGTAGCCGTTGTCCCATTTCACCGGGTTGGCGGTCCATGCGCCCTCGATGCCGCTCGTGATCGTGGCCGAGCCATTGCCGGTCTGAAAGCCGCTCTTCCAGCCGAGTCTCTGCTCGGTGATGTCGGCGGCCTCGGGTTCCGGAC
>CAZFGB010000186.1:0-8299 GCA_964518405.1 uncultured Pseudomonadales bacterium
AGGCGGGCCTGTACCGGATGCACGGGCTGCGGCACCACTACGCGCAGACGCGTTACGAGGAGATCACCGGGTGGAAGTCGCCCGCCGCGGGCGGGCCTGGGCAACGTTCTCTGACCGGGGCGCGGCGTCGGATCGACCGGGAGGCGCGCAGGACCATCGCGCGCGAGCTAGGGCATGACCGCCCGAGCGTCGTGTCGGTTTACGTCGGTAGCTGAAGGTGCCGAACCGGGACGCGGCGTTGCGCGCCCCGGCGGCGTCGGGTGTCAATGGCGGCTGAGTCGCCAGCCGTTGTCGTCGAGCGAGTGACGCCACAGCTGCTCGGACTTCGGCTCGGGATCGGGCAGCGACGACCAGTACGCGGCCGACGGTTCCGGCTTCGGCCTTGCATTCCACGCTGAGATCCCACAGTCGAGATTGCTCGCCCTGTGCGCCTTGTCGGGCTGGGCGGCGAACTCGTCGATCACGGCCGCGTCAAGGGCGTCCTGGCGCTTCTGCGCACGCTCGATGTCGCGGTCCTCACGGCACCGCGCGCAGAGGAAGTCGCCTTCCAGCCGCTTGCGGTACGCGCAGCGCCGGCAGCCGCCTTCGGCGACCAGGGCGGCCCTGCGCCGCTTGCACGACGCCGCCCGCCGCGTTCTGCAGGAATCGCAGCTCTTCCAGTAGCCCCCGTCGGGCTTGCGCGCGGCCGGCTTGGTGCATCTCGGCTGCGAACATTATGTGGCGTGGCGCGTTATGTGGAGTTGCTCGCCGTAGTCCGCTTCGATCAGGCACTTGAGCTTCGTTCGCTCCACATAAGATCTGAAGATTGATCTCCCCGGCGGCCATCCCGGCCGCCCTTGGACAGGAGATCGATTTTGGATTCACCCGACAGAACAACAGCGGATCTACCGCTGGAACGGCTCGTTGCGCTCGCGGCGAGCGAACTTGAACGTCTCGGCTACGGCAGACGCACCCAGAACCGCTTCCGCGCGACTTGGCGCCGTCTCGTCGCGTTCGCGCAAGACAACGGCCTCGGCGACCGGTACTCGGAGGAACTGGCCACCCGCTTCGTTGACGCGTCCCGCCCGCCGGTTGGCGAGCGCCTCGGCCGTGGCGACCACTGGCGGCGCCATATGGCGTACGACGTCAAGGTGCTGGGAGACCTCAGCCGCGACGGGCGCATCGTGCCCTTCGAGACGGCCATGCTGAGGGCCAGCCTTCCGCAGGCGATGCAGCAGCCGCTGGAGGACTACGAACGATACTGCGCCGAACGGCTTCACCTCCGCCCCGGCACGGTCATCGCCCGCACTCGCGACATTGTGCAGTTTCTGTACTTCCTTGGCTCGAAGAACAGACAGAGCCTGCAGGAGATGCGGCCTGACGATGTGGCCGCCTTTGTCGTTCACCGACCGGACTCGCTGCCCAGTGCCGTGGCGAGGTACGTCTCCAGCGTTCGGCTGTTCCTGGAGTTCCTCTTGATGCGGGGCATCTTGCGGGAAGACCTCGGCCGTGCGCTGCCGAGGGTACGCCTCGTCCGCGAAGCCGCCATCCCTTCGGCATGGGACCCGGAGCTCCTCGTCGAGCTGCTGGGGGCGGTCGACCGCAGTTCCCCGAAGGGCAAGAGGGACTACGCGATACTACTGTTGGCCGCGCGCCTCGGCCTGCGCGTGAGCGACATCCGCACGCTCAGGCTGGACGATCTCGACTGGGAGGGCGCGACCGTCGACGTCACCCAGTGCAAGACCGGCGGACAGTTGCGCCTGCCGCTTTCCGACGAGGTCGGCGAAGCGTTGATCGACTACCTCAGGTTCGCCCGCCCCAAGACCGAGAGTCGCGAAGTTTTCCTCAAGCTCTCGCCACCCTTCGAGCCGTTCGGCGACAACGCTCATCTCCATCACATCGTAGCCCGCTGGTGCTACGCCGCCGGGATCGACTACCGCAGACCTCGGCAGCGGGGCCTTCACTCCCTGCGCCATACGCTGGCGACCCAGCTGCTGCGCGCGGAGACGCCGATCCACGTCATCTCGGAGATCCTGGGCCACGCCACGACGGGATCGACCCTGATCTATGCGAAGGCGGATACGGAAGGGCTGCGAAGCGTGGCGCTGGATCCGGAGGAGACGCGCCATGAGTAGCCGACGCAACCCCGTGTTCGAGGGTCCCCTTGCGCCGCTGATGGACCAGTTCGTGCGGGAGCGACGCGCGATCGGCTACCGGTACGAGACGGCGGCATACCAGTTGATGTGCTTCGACCGGTTCCTCGCCAGCGAAGCGCCGGACGACGAGACACTGTCCCGCTCGGCCACCCGGAAGTGGCTGGCCAGGCGACCGCACGAGAGCGGCGGGGCGCAGCAGAACCGGGTCGGTCTGGTCCGCGAGTTCGCGAAGTTCCTGTGCCGGGTCGGTCACCCGGCGTATGTGCCGGAGCGAGGGCTGGGCGCCAAGCGCGACAAGGGGTTCTCGCCCCGGGTCCTGACGCACGCCGAAGTCGGACGCCTGCTCGATGCGGCCGACTCGTTCGCTCCCTGCGCGCGGTCGCCATACCGGCACCTCGTCATGCCGGAGGTCTTCCGCCTGCTCTACGGCTGCGGCTTCCGGGTCGGCGAGGTGGTAAAGCTGCGGGTAGGTGACGTCGACCTGGACCGCGGCGTCCTGACCGTCCGCGACGGCAAGTTCGGCAAAGACCGGCTCGTCCCTCCCGCGTTGCCGCTCGTACGGCGGCTGCGACTCTACGACGCGGCTATAGGCCCTCGGCCGGCCGACGCGTTCTTCTTCCCGTCCCACCGTGGCGGCCCGTGGCGCTCGGGGTCGGTCTACGAGTTGTTCCGGCAGCTCCTGTTCCGATGCGGCATTCCGTACCGCGGGCGCGGCAAGGGGCCGCGGCTACACGACCTGCGCCACACGTTCGCCGTCCACGCGCTGCTGCGCTGGTACCGAGAGGGCGCGGACCTGGACGCCAAGCTGGCGATGCTGGCGACCTACCTCGGCCACCGGTCCGTCGACGGAACCCAGCGCTACCTCCACTTGACGGCCGAGTTGTTCCCGGAAGTCACGGCGCGTTCGCACGCCTCCTTCGGCGACGTCATACCGCGGAGGACGCAGTCATGAAGCCCACCGACTTCTCCGTCCACCTCACCGGGTTCCTGACGCACTACCTCGCGTCGCAACGGAACCTGAGCGCGAACACGGTCCGCGCCTACCGCGACGCCTTCGCGCTGTTCCTGCGGTTCTGCCGCGACCAGCGCGGGATCGCGCCGGAGCGCCTGTGTCTCAAGCACATCGACGTCCCGCTGGTCGAGGCGTTCCTCGACCACCTCGAAGACCACCGGCAAGTATCGATCGGCACGCGCAACCACCGGCTGGCGGCGTTGCACTCGTTCTTCCGCTACGTCCAGTCGGAAGCGCCGGACCACCTGCTGCGGTGCCAGCGGATACTGGCCATCCCGTCGCGCCGGCAGCCCCGCAAGCTCGTCGGCTACCTCTCGAGGGAACGCCTCGTCGAGATCCTCGCGCAGCCGGACCTGGGCGAGCCGGACGGACGGCGGGACGCGGTGTTGCTGAGTGTTCTCTACGACACGGGCGCCCGCGTGCAGGAGTTGATCGACATGACCGCCGGCGACGTGCGTCTCGATCAGCCGGCGCAGGTCCGGCTCTTCGGCAAGGGACGCAAGATGCGCGCCGTGCCGTTGATGGACCCCACGGCCGATCTGCTCCGCGACCACCTGCGCGAGAGCGGGCTCGACCGGCCCGAGAAGTTCGACGAGCCGGTGTTCCGGAACCGCCAGGGCGGGCGGCTCACGCGCTGGGGCGTACGGTACATCCTGGACAAGCACGTCCGAGCCGTTCGCGAAGCCCGGCCCGGCTTCACGCAGCCGGTGACTCCGCACACCTTCCGGCACACGAAGGGCATGCACCTGGTCCAGGCCGGGGTCTCCATCGAGATCGTCCGCGACTTCCTGGGCCATCAGGAGGTGGCGACCACCCAGATCTACGCTCGGGCCAACCTCGAGATGAAGCGGAAGGCGCTGGAGAAGGTGGCTGACAGTTCGACCTTCCCCGACGTCCCGTCCTGGAAAAGCGACCGCGCACTGCTCGACTGGCTTCACGCGCTCTGAGTCGGACGCCCGCATGTCGCCACGCAGCCGCAGCCCGCCACCTGTCGCCAAAGTTATGTGGAGTTCCGGGAACCCGATCCGTTCGAGATCAGACGCCTGGCAGCGCAACTCCACATAAGGACTCTCGCCACATAATGTCAGCAGCCTTGGTGGTACTGACCTGCATGTCATTTCTCCTATGGCCATGCCGTTTGCCGATGCAACTACAACGGGCGTGATCACCTGCTTCCACTTGGGCCACGATGGAAATGGCATCCGATTTCGTTCGGTCAACGCGCTTGCTGAACTCGGAACGCTTCCCGGCGGTCGGGAAGTTCCCAGGGATCGACTTGAGGGAGCTCTCCGCTGGACGCCGCTGTTGGTGCCGCGGACCCCTGCTTCTCATGGTCGCATCGAACTTGGTGAGCTTTGTCGCGTCCATCGGGGGCAGGTCACAGGCTGTAACGCCGTATGGATAGCCGGGGCTTTCGCCGAGACGCTTCCGGATGCCGTATTGTTTCCCTCTGTCACCAGGGCTCGGGAGTTATTCGCGGCCGGAACCACCCTTTCCGACGCTATGGGTCTTCGTTCGGGTCATTGATTTGCCGCCCGACTTGGACAATTTCATTGACGAACATCATCGTCAGATCCAACGATTTCTTGTATGGGCCAAGCGCAAGGGGGCAGAAGCGTCCTATATCGCTCGCCATCGGCGGGCTTGGTGGTCGGTCAACCTCAGGGATCCGGCGCCCATACTTTCGACCTACATGGCTCGTCGACCGCCGGCCTTCGTCCGGAACCTGTGCGGTGCGCGCCATCTCAACATTGCTCACGGCATCTATCCCCGCGATCCCTTGCCCGGACCGATACTCGATGTACTGTCCGCATGGCTCCAGGACAACGTATGCCAATCGGACGGGCGCACGTATGCTGGTGGGCTGACGAAGTTCGAGCCAAGGGAGCTTGAGCGGATTCCGATCCCGACGCTGGAGGAGTTGTATGAGCGAGCCGAGGAAGTGGACGCTGGCAGAGCTGACGCGCGACGTAGAGGAAGCCAAGGCGCAATTTCGTCAGCAACGTCTCAATGAATCGCGCGGGCTGTATTCCAAGTTCTTTGACACTTTCTCTCCCATATTCGACAGGATGATCGATCAAATGGCGGGCGACGACCCGCTTGATCCGGCGCAGATAGTCCAGATTGTCGGCGATGAGGACATACGCACCGCTTTCCGATACTTGGCCGCGCCGCCCGTTTCGGAAGACGACTTGAAAACACTGGCCGACACGACACTATCCGCGCGTGCTCTGAGGCGCGATCCTGGAATAGCTGCTCGATTGCGCGAAATCATGTTGCAGGTTATTGATCCGCATCGCTTTCCGTGGGTGGGAGAACAACGCGAGCCAACTGAACAAGAGCGTGCGGAGGCCGTTGTCGCATCAGCGGTCTTGGTGGCCGCCAGGAAGGTTGAGACTGCGCGCCGGTCTGACGCCAAAGACCAACAGGAGGAGAGCGTCAAGGCTATGCTTCGAGACATCGACTTTTGCCGAGGTTTCACCCCGTGACATCCTGAATTGACTGCGCTGTTGGATGACTTGCAAAGGCGAATGACAAGATCGGCGCGTGTATCGCCGAGTCTGCTTTCGCCGCAAAACTCCTTCAAACGCATTAACCATGAAGCCGTAGGCAAGGCGCGTGCGTGGCTGGCCGGATTTGGAGAACGCCAGATTGTTCCCTGTGCCGTGGTTGGCGGCGTGTTCAATCCAGCGAATCTTGAAACCGCGCAGGCCGAAGGGTTGGCGCTCATATGGAGCCATCGCCTTGACGACCTCACCGAATTCATCGAAGCGAGTAGAGATCAGTGAGCCCGTTCATCCGGACGTGATGCGCCTTAGAGATCAGTCGAATGGGCTATCCGGCCGCGCGGTAAGCGCGTCGCGCGGGATGCGCGAACCGGTGACGACGATCTCCTCGTCGAATGCGGGTTCGTCCTCGGCCTGTGCCGCCGACCGAGTTGGGCCAGGCGAACAGCACCGCGAGAGCGACGGATGCAGCTACGACGCTTGATCCTCGCGTATCCGTCAGGGTTGATAACGCGCGAACCACACTTCCTCCGAAGGCCACGATTGCGCCCATTCGGCGTCGGCCCAGGCATAAGCCGTCTCCGCGCCCGGTGGCGCGCCGAGTTCCAGCAGCCGCTCCACGACGAAACCGTTGCGCGTCAGCAAGTCAATCCATTGGCCGTGGGTCAGGTAAAACTCCACCTCGTCGCCGTCCGGCCACTCGACGCTGTAGAGCCCCAGATAGGGGCGTTGCAGCGCCGCAGTCGTCTTCTCGTCCTCGGCATCGGGCATGCACGCGATGGCGAAGCTGGCGTTGGTCATGAACACCAACCGGCCACCGGGGCGAAGCACCCGGGCGGCTTCCGGCACCCAGCGCAGCGGATCGGCCCAGAGAGCCGCGCCGTACTCCGAGATCGCGAAGTCGAAACTGTCGTCGCCGAACGGGAGTTGTTCGCCGATACCCTCAATCAGCGATATGGACAGCCCGTGGCGCGCGCGCAGATCATTCGCCGCGGCGAGCTGGTTCGGCGTCGGGTCGATACCGACGACTTGGCCGCCTCGCCGCGCCATCCAGGCCGAGACATAAGCGGTGCCGCAGCCGATTTCGAGACAACGCTTGTCGGCGAGGTCATCCGGCAGCAGCTTGAGTTCGCTCTCCGGCAGTTTCCATATTCCCCAGTAAGGATCCTCTGCCGCCCAGGCGTTGCGTCCGTTTTCGGCGTAGCGGGCCGCGAACTCCTGCCAAGCCGCACGGTTGCGGCGGATGTGATCGCGCGGGGCGGTCACTGGTTCGCGAGGGCGTTGATGTCTTCGATACGGGCAGCCAATGCCTGCATCGTCGTGGCGACCGCGCCAACGCCTGCCGCCACCTGATCGTACTGCCGGTGTTCGATGGCTTCGCGAATCCAGGGCAAGGTCTTCGCGCCGTAGCCTGTGTAATAGCCGGGCGCGTATATCTGGTGCCGGTACCAGGGACGTCCCGGCAGACCTTCGTCGCGGGTCAGCAGTCGTTCGCTGGTAAAGAGCAGGCGATTGATTTCACCGAGCACCGAGTCGTCGACGTCCGGCGTCACGGCGTAACCGTCGAGGGCCTCGTCCACTCGTGCCAGAGCGTTGCGTATGGGCGCAAAGTTGAAGTGCGGAACGCTTTGCCGCCGTGCCGGCGGGCGCAATGCCTTGGCGGGGTCGAGCGCGGCCGCAAACTCGCCGCTATCGATGAGGCGATTCACCCGCGCGACATCCTTGCGCTCCGCGTCGGCCAAGGTCTCCAGTTCCTCGACGTAGCGCCGCACGGTGTCGACGAGATCGGTGAAATCGAACGGCAGCAGCCGGGCGTTGGCCATCCGCAGCGTCGCTCGGCCGGACACCTGGGCCAGCACCACGCCGTACACGTAGCCCGGATCGCCGAACCGTTCGTAGTGCTCCACGGTGTCGTAGAGCGTGTGGTAACTGCCGCCCCCGCCCTCGCCGCCGATGGACAGGTTGGCGGACGTGATACCCACATGGTGCAGAAACGTCGTGTAGTCCGAGCCGGAGCCAAGGGCCGAGAGGTGGAGCAGCCCGCTTTCGTCCAGCGCCGCGTTGGCCGCCTCGTCGCCACTCACGCGAATGCGGGCGCGATTGCGCGCCTCGACGGTGCGTCCGGTTTGCGGGTCGATCACATCGCGCTGCACCGCGTTGAAGAACTTTTCGAGTGCGTGACTGCCGCCGATACGCACGAAGCCGCGCGTCATGCCGTCCGTGTTGCTGTAGAGGACGGCTTTCTCCGCGAGTTCGTCGCGGTGCTCCTCCGCCCACTCCGCAGAGCCCATGAGCCCCTGTTCCTCCGCGTCCCAGGCGGCGAACACGATAGTTCTCGCCGGCGCCTGCTTGAGCCTCGAGATCGCCTTCGCTTCCGCGAGCATCGAGACCAGGCCGGAGACAGGGTCCCGCGCACCGTGGTTCCATGCGTCGTGATGGTTGCCCCGGATCACCCACTGGTCCGGCCACACCGCCCCCTGGCGCGTGGCGATGACGTTCTGTGCAGTGACGGTGTTCCAGTCGAATGCGAGCTGAAGACGGACGGTGGCCGGTCCGGGGCCGATTCGGTACGTGATCGGCAAACCGCCGCGCCACTCCGGCGGCGCCACGGGACCTTCGATGGCGTCGAGCAGCGGCAGCGCATC
>CAZFGB010000187.1:0-25256 GCA_964518405.1 uncultured Pseudomonadales bacterium
GCGCTCGAAACCGCTATCGGGTAACGCCACGTCAGTGCCCCACTGCCGTCGCCTCCGGCCCCGCCCGTGGCCCGGCCCGACTCGTCGCCACCGGAGCGACCGCCTCCGGTCGCTGGCGCTCTCCGGCGGGGGTCGCTCCACTGGGGTTTTCGACGGGGTCCCTTGGCCACTTCGCTTGCGAGGAACAGCACGCTGAGGGCGATGACGGCCTCGATAGGGGGCACGGGCAGCCGGACGATCTCCAGCGCCGACAGGGCCAGCGTGACCGAGTGCGCCAACGTGAAGCCCGTGATGGTGATCACGATCCGTTTCCAGGTGCCGGCGATCCAGATCAGGCACACGAGGAACAACAGGTGGTCGAAACCGATCCAGATGTGTTCCGTGCCGAGCCATGCGTACTGCCTGGCAACCGTGGCGACGTCCTCCGGCCGGGGCATCCTGAACTTCCGCACTCCCGAGGACAGCGCCACCGTGTAACTCTCTCCGGCTTCGAGATTCACCCTGACCACCGTGGGGTTGGCCACTTCGCGGCGCGGATAGCGGATCGACAGTTCGGCGCCGTGCGGCGCCTGGGCGCATCTGATCAGAGCCTGGGCGCGCGCCGACTCGCTGCTGCAAGCCTCCGGAAACACGATCTGCGGGATATTGTCCGGCAGCACTCTCGGGGGCGTCCTGACCCGCAACAGATAGCGGTGCCCCGCTTCTTCGTTGATTTCCACGACAAGGGGACGCAGGTCGTCGGCTGCGGCTAGGCATCCGATACAGACGCACGCAACGCCGGCGAGCAGCCTCATGGCGCGGCCGCGGGCGGTTCGATCACGATGTCGTAGGTACCTCGCGCCTGCCGGTAGTAGGCGTCCAGTTCGATGCGCATGCGTTCGACCGACAGGTCCTCGAGAACGCGCCGCCGGACTTCGGCCAGCGGGGGCGAATAGCCCGGTTTGCGCGAAGATACCATCACGATGTGGTAGCCGTACGTGGATTCAATGGGTCCGGTCCAGAGTTCGGACGGCTCCTGCTCGAATATGGACTCGGCGAAGGCGCCGCCGAAATGCGAGGCTATCTCTTCGGCTTCCCTGGCGACGTAGTTCTTGTGGTAGAGAAATACATCGCCCCAGGATGGCCCCGCATGGAACGGCACCCTGTCCTTGTTGAGTTCTCCGAGTCGTCGAAGGGCCGCCGCCTTCGCGTTCTCGCCATGGGTGTCCGAGCTGAAATACACGTGCGTGAACGTGATTTTCGGGGGAACGAGGTAGCGCTCGCCGTTCGCCAAGAAAAAATCGCGAAGCTCTTCGTCGGAAATCGCGAGCGTTGATTCGATGAATCCGCGGTTGATGTAGTCGAGCTGCGCGATCAGGCGACGGCGGCCGGCGTAGTCATACGGGTCCAGACCGATCGCCCGCGCCTGCCGAAAGAGGACTTCGTCCCGCACGTACTCCTCGATCAGCGCATCGCGTTGCGCATCGGTCATGGTTGTGAGTGCCGTTCTCGCCGATTCCACGTTGAGGCGGGGATCGCGGTACGTCAGGAACCGCTCGAGCGCCGCCTGATCGACGCGTATTTCGTTGTCCGGGGCGTCGTCGTCGTTTCCGGCCCACTCGAACACGAGGAACAGCGCGGCGCCGACGAGCATGAAGTGCAGCAGCGGCTCGCGCAGCACGTCCATCGCGGCATTCACTTTTTTTGCGGGAGTCGATTCGTCCATGCAACGTTATCCTATGCCACGAAATCGCTCCTCGCGCGGTGAACTGGGCGGTGAAACGCGCGAGCCGCGCGAGCCGATCCAGGCACGGGACGCAACCGATGGATGGTTTATAGTGGCTTCCCCTTGCCGTCAAAAGAGAGTCGGGATGTGGCCGAGCGAGCCTGACGCCTTCGAGTCCGTCGTGTCCGCTCCGGCGGGTGCCGAAACCGATGACGCCCTCTATTTCGCCTTCATCGGGGAACGCATCGTTTGCGTGAGCGAGGCTGGAATCCCGAGGGCCGTGACCCGGGATGAGTTCCGCTGGTTCGACGTCGACGTGTCTTTCAAGCACTACCTCGGGCGCTGGGAGGATAGATCCTGCTACGCCATGGCGATCGCGGGCGCCGTGCCGGAGAGCTTCGCGACCGTCGGATTGCGTGACTGGCTGGGCCGGGTCGATCCGGCGTTTTTCTACCTGGCGGGGAGGGCCAAGCAGATCGTCGATTGGCACCGCAATCATCGGTTCTGCGGACGCTGCGGCGCACAGACCCGGGACCACGAAGTCGATCGGGCGAAGGAATGTCCGCGTTGCGGACTGCTCAGCTATCCGAGGCTGTCCCCAAGCATTATCGTTCTCGTGCGCAAGGGCGACAAAATGCTGTTGGCTCGAAATGCGAGCTGGAGGCATGGCATGTTCAGCAACATCGCAGGTTTTGTCGAACCGGGCGAGTCCATCGAGCAGGCCGTGCATCGGGAAGTACGCGAGGAGGTCGGTCTCGAGGTGTCGGGATTGCGTTACCTGGGCAGCCAGTCCTGGCCGTTTCCCAATTCGTTGATGCTCGGTTTTCATGCCGAATATGCCGGCGGCGATATCGTTTGCCAGGAGGATGAGATCGCAGAGGCGCGGTGGTTCCACTATACGCAACCGCCGAACCTGCCGATGTCCGCGGCGATATCGGCATGGCTCGTCGATGCGTTCATCGAGGAAAGAAAGAAGGTCAACGGATCGACGTGACCGGATCGCCCATGCACCTCCTATGAACCGTGCCCCCGGAACGCCATCAGCAAGGGGAATACCAGGGTGATGTGCCCGTCCGACCGGAAAGCGCCCCGCATGAAGGCCGAGACGAAGTCGCCGCCACCGCCCAGGAGCGAGAGCAGCGTGTCCCGGGAATCGAAATAGAAAGTCGCTTCCGGCGTCAGTTCCGAGTTGAATGAGATTCCGTTTGCCGTCATGCGGCACACCAGGGGTTGCTTGTCGGCGACGGCGAACGCAACGTGGATGTCATGCCCGGCGGCGGCCCCTTGGTATCGCGCCTCGAGCTCCTGCGCAAGTAGCTTCTGGTCCATGGTCCATCCTGGCGTGGGTTCGGCCCTGGCCTCTTGTGATAGATTAGCGCGCTTGCCCGTCCGTGTACGAATCCCCCATGGAATACGTGTTCGACTACCTGAGCTTCCTCGCAAAAGCGTTGACGGTCCTGGCGGCGTTCGTGGCGATCGTCGTTGTCGCGGGAGCGCGTCGCGGCCACCGGCCGCCCGAGGGTCGCATACAGGTGGTTCGCATCAACGACCGTTTGCGGTCGTTGCGCAGCGCGGTACAGCACGCGGTTGCGCCCGCTGCGCGACGCCGGAAACTGACCCGACAGGAGAACAGGGAACAGAAGCGCGAACGGAAGACGGAGTCGGATCGCGGCCGCGTGTTCGTCGTGAACTTCAAGGGCGACCTGGCCGCATCGCAACTCGACTGTCTGCGCAACGAGATCACCGCGATCCTGACCAGCGCGCGCGAAGGGGATGAGGTCGTAGTGAGGATAGAGAGCGCGGGCGGACTGGTCCACGCGTACGGCCTGGCGGCATCCCAGCTCTCCCGGGTGAAGGAAAAGGGCATCGCCCTCGTGGCGGCCATCGACAAGGTGGCGACGAGCGGCGGGTACATGATGGCATCGGTGGCGGACAGGATCGTCACCGCGCCGTTCGCGGTCGTCGGCTCCATCGGCGTTGCGGCCCAGTTGCCGAACCTGCACCGGTTCCTGAAGAAACGCGATGTGGACGTGGAACTCCTGACCGCCGGCGAATACAAGCGGACCCTCACGGTATTCGGCCAGAACACGGACGACGGACGCGCCAAGGTCCAGCAGGAGATCGACGACATTCATGCCCTGTTCAAGTCATTTGTCGGCGATCATCGGCCGGACGTCGATCTGGATGCGGTGGCCACCGGGGAAGCCTGGTACGGCCAGCGCGCCATCGAGCGCAAGCTGGTGGATCAGCTCTGCACATCGGACGAGTACCTGGTCGCCGCGTGCGACGACAAGGATGTGTTCGAGGTCCGTTGGGTCGTGCCCGAAAAGCCGATCGAGCGACTCGTGCACCAGTTCTCGACAACCATGAGCGGATTGATCGATCGCTTGCTGGGGAGGCTTTGAGTGAGCGCGTTCAAGGCATTCCGGATCGAGAAGGAAGACGGCGCGTTCGTCAGGTCGATCATCTCCCGCGACGTGGAGGAACTGCCGGCGGGCGACCTGCTCGTCGAGGTGCGCTACTCGTCCGTCAACTACAAGGACGGCCTGTCGGCGACGGGCGGTCCGGGCGTTACGCGCAGCTATCCGCATACGCCCGGCATAGACGCGGCTGGCGTCGTCTTGGAATCCGCAGTCGACACGTTCGGCCCGGGCGATGAAGTCATCGCGATCGGATTCGATCTCGGCATGAACACGCCGGGTGGCTTCGGTCAGCGCATCCGCATTCCGGCGGGGTGGGCGACGCCGCTGCCCGCCGGGCTGACCCTCGAACAGAGCATGATCCTGGGGACGGCGGGATTCACCGCGGCGCTGTGCGTGGACAAGCTCGAGAGTGCCGGCATGACGCCGGCCGGTGGCCCGGTGCTCGTGACCGGCGCGACCGGCGGCGTTGGTTCGGTCGCGGTTATGCTCTTGAGTCAGCTCGGTTACACGGTCCATGCGGTGACCGGCAAGCGGCTCCGGCATGGTTTCCTGCGCGACATCGGCGCGGCCGAGATCGTCTCGCGCGACGCGGCATTGGGAGGCGCGAATCGGCCGTTGCTAAAGGAGACCTGGGGCGGGGTCGTGGACACGGTGGGGGGCGACATCCTGTTCAACGCGGTGAAGTCTCTCAGGTACGGCGCGAGCCTGGCGGCGTGCGGCCTCGTCGCGTCGCCCATGTTTTCCGCCACGGTCTTGCCCTTCATACTGCGCCACGTCAACCTGCTGGGCGTCGATTCCGTCGAACTTCCGATCGCGCGCAAGACCGCCCTGTGGCGGAAGCTGGGAGGAGTCTGGAAGATCGACGGACTGGACGCGTTAAAACAGCCGCTGGGCCTTGCGGGGCTGTCTGCCGCTATCGACCGGATTCTCGCCGGCGACATGGTCGGCCGCGGCGTCCTCGATCTCGACGCATAGGGCTCGCGGCCTTCAGTCGCGGCGGAGCTTGTCCGAAACCGCGATCGGACTTGGATACCTGAACACCACCAGATAGGTCGACGCCACGAGCGTCAGCACCGTGGCGCCCTGGATCACATGGGCGGCCGCGCCGCCTATCAGTGCGCCGCCGAGCGCCACCATCGTCACCAGCAGGGAGAATTCGCTCGCCTGTCCCAGGCGGCAACCTATTTCCCAGGACGTTTCCCGGGATTCTCCCTGCCACTCGAGCAGCCAACGGAACACGGCGGGCTTCGCCAGCAGCATGGCGCCGCCGAGGCAAAGCGCCGGCCAGGCGACTTTCGCCATCACCGAGGGGTCGATCGCCGCGCCGACGGAGAAGAAAAAGAGAATGAGAAAGAAGTCCCGCAACGGGCGCAGGGTCTCCGCGATGAACAGCGCGATCGGCGAACTCGCGAGCGATACCCCCGCGATGATCGCGCCCACTTCGAAAGACATCCCGGCCAGGTGGGATACCGTTGCGACCGCGAGGCACCAGCCGATGACGAGCAGGAAGATGAACTCGTTGAACGCGTCGAAGCGGGCCAGCAGGGGCGTCAGAACGAACTTCACGCCGAAGTACGCGCCGCCTGCGACGAGCGGGAAGGCCACCACGACAAACAGCGGATGAGGCAGCGCCGGATCGCCGTGACCGCCGCCGAAACCCGCCAGGGCGAGCAGCGCGACGATGGCGAGCAGGTCCTGAATCAGCAGGAGACTGATGACGATCTCGCCGACATGGCGGTGATGCAGCACCGTCGTCGGCAGCATCTTGATGCCGATGATCGTGCTGGAAAAGACGCAGGCGATCCCCGCCACGAGGGCTTCCAACCAGCCGAATCCGAAGCTCCACAGCACTACGAATCCGAGCGCGAAGAAAATCGCGGTGCTGGCGAGGGCGGTGACGATGGACGCGCCGAGCATGTTGCGCAGCTTGGCCGGCGGCAGGTCCAGGCCCACCAGGAACAACAGGAAGATGATCCCGATATGGCCGATGTCGCTGACGAACTCGGCGTTGGGTATCCAGGCGAAACCGTGCGGGCCGAGCAGTGCGCCGATGCCCATATAGGCGACCAGCAACGGCTGCCGAGTGAACAACGCCACGGTCGCCAGCACCGCCGCGCCGGCGAAGATGAGGAAGAACGATTCGATGATGCCTACTTCCATGGCAAATTCACGTTCCACAAAGTTCGATGACGAGCGTCTATTGCAGCGGTGAGCGGCGAAACGAATCTCCACCTCGGGCGGACTGATCGAAGAGAGATCAGTCCCGCTCCGCCGACCTTCCCGGATCCGGATCGGCCGCGAGGGAGCGAACAACACGGAAACCCACAGTGGCGAGCTTGTCGGTGGCTCGCCATGCCGCGCGGTTCGCGGGACGAAGCATGCGCCATCCGCTTAGGTACGACCCGCCGCGAACTACACGGTATTGGCAGTCTCCCGCTGTCCGCGGCCGTCCGTCCGTGGGCGCGCGCCTGTAGTTCCTGTTCCAGCAGTCCTCCGTCCACTCGTATGCATTGCCGATCATGTCGTGCATCCCGAAGTCGTTTGATCGATAGCTGCCCACCGGGGACGTGGTCGCGTGCCAGTCTTCGCATGAAGCGACCAGTTCGGACACCAGATCCGCGACTTGCTCGACCGCGCCGCTTTCGGAATGTGCAATGACCTGATCCGCAAACGACCGGTCCGCACCATTCGCGTAGGCGCATTGACGTGCCCATGATGAATGTCCGGAACGTCGCCTTTCCGAGCTTGACCACGGCGGTAGTCCGGTCGATCCGCCGCGAGCCACGTATTCCCACTCCGCCTCGCTCGGCAGACGGTACGTCTTCCCGGTCCTCCCAGATAGCCACTGCGCGTAGGCCCTCGCATCGTGCCAGTCCACGCACACAACCGGGTGCGACCTGCGCTGGCTTAGACCCGGGCTGCGCCAACCCTCTTCGCCGACCGTCGTGCGCCGACCGAGGAATGCCACTTCACAGGCGCCCCCGGTAGTGTACTGCGCCTGTCCGACGAAACGCGCGAACTCGGCTCGATTCACTTCATATACGCCCACCGCGATCCGATCCGCAATCTTGACGTCACGGACGGGACCTTCGTCCCTGTAGCGCCCTTTTTCTCCGCGGCGGGATCCCATTTCGAACGATCCGGCCGGCACCACGACCATTTCGGGGCAGCCCGGGCAGTCGCGGAACCGGTCGCCGATTTCGCGTTCGGATTCACGCGCCTGTCCACCGTTCGTGCGGTCACCGGCATCGAACGAGTCCGTCCGCATGGACCGGACCACGCGGAATCCCACATCCGCCACACGGATGTCCTTCCGGAGGAACTTGCGCAAGGCCGATCGGGCGGGAAACAGCAAATCCCTGTAGGATCCGCCCCGCACTGCGCGCTCCGCGCAATGCCCCCCTTCCCACGCGCTGCCGTCGCTCGGCGCGTATCGATAGCTCGTGTTCGCGCAATCGGCGGTCCACTCCCAGGCATTGCCCAGCATGTCGTACAGGCCGAAGGCGTTCGGTTCGAAGCTGCCCGCCGTCGACGAATGCCGGTAGTCGTCCCGGCAGGCAAGAGGGTCTGTCGACTCCCCGGACGCCTGCGCTTTCGTTTCCGCGCCGGCGATTCCTCCGCCATTCATGTGGCGGCACGCATCGGCACTCGCGTCACCCCAGTACGTCGCGGTGTTCGTCCCGGCCCGAGCGGCGTATTCCCATTCGGCCTCGCTTGGCAGCCGGTAGCTCTCTCCGGTCTGCCCGGACAGCCACTGCGCGTACGCACGAGCGTCGTTCCAACTCACGCACACCACGGGATGCCGGCCGCTTTGATCGAATCCGGGACTCCGCCAGCCTTTTCCGGCACGGCGGACCGCGCCTACTCCCTGGCGGAGTGCCATCGCGGTATCGGGAGACCATTCCAGAAGCTCCGAGAATGACATGTCGAACGTCCAGCACGCGTCGCCCGTCGAGTGGCCGGTATCGGCCGCGAAATGCGTGAACTCCGAAACCGTGACCTCGTGAGAACTCATTGCGACCGGCACTTCGATGGCCACGCCGTGAAGCGGACCCTCCCACGGAAGGCGTCGTTGCTCGGTCGAAGGCGACCCCATCTCGAACGTACCCGTTGGAAGCACGGTCATTTCCGGGCACTTCGGGCAATCCCTGAAGCGACCACCGACCTGTCGGCGCCCTGCCTTGAAATCGGGTTCGTCGAGCCGTTCGAGCAATCGGCGGGTTCCCAGGAACGACTCGGTCAACTCGCCGGACTGCAGATGGTCGTCCAGTTCCGCTTGCAGCAGTGCCGCCATCTCCGCATGGACTTCCTCGCTGCCGCTCTTGGCGACGCCAAGGGTCACTATCCCGAGAAATGTCGTGGGTTTGTAGGCGCCCTGTTTCAACAGCCTGCGCACCTCGGGCAAGTTGGCCTCCTGAACGGCGGCCAGCAACTGCAATTCCGGCGACGTCTCCTCGGCGGATGCGGCGCAGGCCCAAGTGGCCGACCACGCAATGACCGCAAGAACGGCGACATGCTTGCCATGTGCCAGCAATCGGCCACCGTTCATTTGGGGTCCCCCGCAGCGGTCTCTCCTTCCCAGGATGATGTTTTCGAGATCCGCGCGTCAGGGATCATGGCATCGACGCCATCTCGTCCCGACGAAATCTCAACCGGACGAACTTGATGTTCGGCAGCATCGACACGTCTAGCGTCCCATGCTCCAGTGTCGTGCGGTCGAGCGTCACGATGGTCTGACCGTAGAGATCGTCGTTGAAGACATCGTCGTCCCAGACCGAAATCGTTAGCTCGTCGTCGGGATGCACCCTGATGACATCCCGACCCGTGAAGTCGACGATGAGACGGTCTGTTTCGATCTCCCGGGAAGCCCCGTGAATCAGCCGCTTCAGGTTCGCCACTTCCTCCTTTGTCGTTCCGATCTCGCCATCCAGCATCATCGCTTCCTCCTCTAAATTTTCAAGGCGCCGCAGTTGCCCTTCGGTCAGGGGCGGGACAGGGACACGTTCGCTCTCGCTCTTCCGCCACTGAAGGAGTTCGAGTTGCGGGCATTTCGCGCATGCGTGGCAGGTTTCGAAGTCCGCCCCCTCAGGGCAGCCGCGGCAAACGGATCGTGACTTCCCGCAGATGTCACCCACCTCCGCCAGCAGTAAATACAAACGCTCCGCCTGCTGCTCCGTGAGCGGCTCCACGCGCTCCCTCGCGCTTTCTCTTTGCTGCTGTCGGAGTTCGTCCCGCGCCGGCGCCACTTTTCGCCGTCGCTCTTCCCTACCTTTGTTCGCGAGTTCGAGCCGGTGAATCTCGCGACTCACTGCGGGGTCGTACCGCGAGACACGGACCACGAGATCGGGCGCCGGCGACCACGTGTCGTCCATATTGACATCGTGCAGGATCTCCATCTCGCCCACCGAGAGCACATAGGTTTCGCCGTCCCATGCCGTCGTCTCGCCCGCGCCGTGCGCGGCCATACCGAGGACCAGAAAACCGCCGATGACCGTCAAGCCCGTGCTTGTAAACATGCAGGCGCTGTTTCGACGCACCGCTGAACAGTCGGTTGCGGCGTAGGCCGCGACGCGCAAGTGGATCATGTGCAGACCGGACATCCTGGCGTCCTCCTTTCGCCGGATCGCGGAAACGACTCCTCGGCCGCGAGAACCGGCTCGCATCGCTTCCCGTTTCGGGACATCAATCATCTCATGCTCCAACGTTCACCGGGGAGTGTCGTGGATGACGGCGCAATCGGTCCGGGACTCCGCTTCGTCGCCGTCACGGCAGTACCATCCACCCGACCCGCCGGCATCATTGCCATCGACCCCGTCGCGAACGAAGGTGACGAGGCCGTCACTCCAGGTCACGACATACAGGTGGCGACCGTCGGGGCTGACCGCGAATCCGACGGGGTCAGCGAAGTCGGGTTCCGGGAGGGGCCGTATCCAATCCGTGCCTTTCAACTCACCGCTCCCGGCATCCCACCGGACGGCAAAGGCCAAGTCGTCGCAGAACACGTCGACAGTCAGGGACTCCGGTCGGACGTCCGCAAACCTGCAGGTGGCTGGACGCCAAGAGTTGACGCTGCCAGAGGATCGCTCCAAGGTCGCCAGCTTCTGGGGGTTCATCCGATCTTGAAGGGAGAACACCGTTGTCGAGTCATGGTCTTCGAGCACAAAGAGGTGGCTGTCGTCGTCGGTGATCGCCAAGGGGGAATCCGTCGATCTGGCGATGAGCCCTTCATGGTCGCTTCGCGCGAGTGTCCCTGTCTCCGGATCCCGTTGGAACACCTGCAACAGGTTCCCCGTCGCGACGTAGACGTGACGACCGTCGTTGGACAACACAGCCGCCGCCCATTCGTCGCCCGGTGTGGGACCTCGCGGAAGCACGTAGTCGGCGACCTTCCGAATTGCGCCGTCCTCGCTCACCGCGAAGTGCGCAAGGCGCTTGCCACCATAGACGATGCGATAGAGGTCCGAGCCGCTTGGGTCAATCAACAGCACGGATACCGGGCACGAACCGGGGTGGCCGGGTACGCGCCCCAGGTCTTCCAGTTCCGGCCCGGCGCCGACGGGAGCGAACGCATGAAAATGTCCGGCTTGACAGTTATCTGCGAGCAGTCGGTCGCGACCAGGGTCCCATAGGAGTGCGACGTCCCGCCGACTCCAAGGGTAGTCCGGTTCGATCAGCTGCGCGTGGTCCAGACGGCCGGTCGGCCCGTCCCGCTCGAAGACTTGGAGGCCGAGCCCGGACGCCAGATAGAGCGCGGTGCCATCGGGATGCATGGCCAGTGCTCCGGGTTGCCTGATCTCCACCGGATTGTCCCGGGAGTCCCGGTCTCCGTCCGCCAGTCGACCGACGTAGCGCGGCGGACTTGGATCGGCCTGCTCCCACCGCAGCGTGAAGTCGCCGCCGCGCCCGCCTCTCCCGAGGCCGAGAACGACCATGTAGCGGACACCGGCGCTGGCCTCGAAAGCGACCGTCCCATCCGTCCGGTCGGAAGCCACCGCATCGAGGCCGTTGCCATCCGCCGAGTCGCGGTAGACCGTCAGCACCCAAGGCCCGCCGATTCCGTCCACGGCGAATCTGAACACTCCCGCAGCCGGCGCGGCCCAGGCGTACCAGAGGGTCGAGCGCCCGACGTCGACGCTCCTCTCTCCGTATGCGTTGGTCGCGAAGGCGTTCGAGCCCGAGACCGACCCCGACGTTCCGGCGAGCGCCACGGCGCCGGCCGCCTCGTCGTTTTCGGGCGCCGCGCCCCACACCAGCGTGGCGTCGAGCGTTGCGTACGCGCTGTGAAATGCCCACAGGTCACCCTTGGGCAGCCCTGCCGACATCCAGTAGCGCTGGCCGCCGATCGCCTCGAAGGCGAACTCCACCGCCATTCGCTCGCCGTTGGTCGCGACCGGCTCGAGATCGTCCAGGGCCTCGCCCTGGAACACTGACACCATCAGGCGGTTGTTCGGTCCGGTCGTCGGGCGCGTCAACTCGTCGATCCGCCAGACGTGCCGCCCGTCCGCGGGCGCGGTCCAGGTCCACCACTTCGTGCGGATGCCGCTCCCAAGCGGTTCTCCAGGCTCTACGGTTGCTTCGGAGTCGATGTCCACCCGATGCGAAGACGATGCCGCGCCGGGAATCTGCTCCGCGCCGCCGAAGTCGTCGTTGCCGGGTTCGCGATCATGGTTGTCCCACGTCAGTTCGAACGCTCCCCCGTCGGCGTAAGCGCCCAGGGACGCCACGGCGATCCAGTAGGCGTCCCCGCCACGGGCCGGGAACACCGCTTGCGCGGCCGGGAATGCCGACACCAGCCGAAGGTCGGACACGCGTTCGCCCGTGAACGCCAGCACCCGCAGGTCGGCGGCGCCGGACTCGAACTTCCAGGACCCGTCGCCCGGCGCCGTCCACCGGTACCAGACGCTGGCGGCCAGATGGCCGAAGAACTCGCCGGGCTCCAGCGTGGCGCCGGCGTTGGTGCCCTCGACGCTGCCGCCGGCACCCTCCAGTACCGTGGCCGCCGCCAGGTCGTCGTTGACGGGACGCGGCCCCGCCGACCAGTTCAGCATCAGAGGCACGGCCCCGCCGGCGTGGCTGACCCTGATCAGATAGACCTCCCCCGCGTCGGCGAAGAACTGAGTCCCCCACTCTCCCGACCCGACGGACTCGAGGCCCGCGATCCGGTCGCCCCGAAAGACATCGACCCGCGCTTCGTCCCGGTGGCCGACTGCGCCGTCGGGGGTGACGCCGAAAGAAACTAAAGAAACCTTGTCGTGCGAAGGCGCGGTCCAGGAGTACCAGACGGAACCTGCCGGACGGCCGTGGCGGGCCGTGAACACGGGTTCCCCCGGTTCCGCAACGGCGCGAATGAGGTCGATCTGGGCGGAGCCTCGACTCCCCTCGATGGAAATCGCGTTCTCGAATCGGTCGTTCACGGGCGCGGACACTTCGGGCACGCCCTTCCCACCGGCACCCTTCCTGCGCACCAGCACGGACGCCGACGCCGCGTTGGCGTTCCAAGCGCTGGCCTTGAAATACAGGCGAAACGCGTCGGTCCCCGCTTCCGCCAGATTGCGAAGGCGAACCGTCGCTTGCCAGGTTTCGCCCGCCCCCAGCTCTCCGACCTCGAAGGACTCGCCAACCCATGCGTCCACCTGTCGGATGACGCCGCCCTCGCGTTCCGCCGAGATGCGGACGTTGCCCGAGGAGTCGCAACGCGTGCCGTCCACGCCGCGGCAGTCGAGGTGCAGCCGCGTCCCTGCGGCAACGTACCCGTCCGCCGCCAGGCTCAGGGTCAGTTCCTTATGGTCGCCAAGGTTCTCCACTTCCAGAAGTTCCCTGTCCACCGAGATCTCGAGATCGGGCGTCGAGGAACCCCGGACTACAGTCCACGCGAGCGCCGCCCGGGGAGCCTCGGTGTAGATGCGCGATGCCGCGACCTTCGCCCGATGGGTCCCCGGCGCCGGATGCCGCACGATGATCCACTCGACGTTGTCCACGCGGGAGGCGGAAGCGTGCTCCCCGCACGGTTCCGTGCCGCAATCGGCGCCGTGATCGAGCCAGAGGTCGAGGTCGTTCAACACCGCGCTTGAGATGGTGTCCGCGGGCGGCTCGTCCCAGGTCAGCACCAGGTCCAGGCGGCTCGCGCCGTGGGGCACGTCGATGTCCACCTAGGCGTATTCCCCGTCCTCGAGTTCCGAGACCGCGCTGCCGCTCCGCCAGCCGTCGGGCGCGTTCCTGTCGAGAACGCTGGTGCGCGCCGATGCCTTGCCTAGCCCGTACTGCGCCTGAAGCGTCCCCGGCCCGTTCGAATTGTGGGCCGGAAACGCCGCGGCGTCCTCCAGCCAGGCATCCGGCCTGATCGCGCTCGCCATCAGCCTCGCCCTGGCCAGCGCCGGACGGTCGCGGTGCGCCGGAACCGCGTCCATGAGCAACGCGGCAACGCCGGCCACCGCCGGCGACGCCATGCTTGTGCCATCGAAAGAGTTGTAGCCTTCGCGGCTTCCATCACCGGCCGGCGAGTGGACGTCCACGCCGGCGCCGACGACCTGCGGCGCGAGCCGCCCGTCCGCCGTGGGACCGTGGCTGCTGAATCCCGCCAAGCTGCCGCTGTCGAGCACGGCGCCCACCGCCAGCGAGTTCTTCGCCGAAGCGTAGTTGGAGAACCCGTGAATGTCTTGGTTCGACTGGGCGACGACATAGAGTTGCCGCCGGGACCAGACGATGGAGTCGAGCTTCCGCTCCGCCACGCTCCTCCCTTCCCACACACGGGCCCACGCGGACAGGCTCATGTTCACGATCAGCGGCTTGACCGGATCGGACGACCAGCCGGATTCCGGACATGCCGTCGACTTCGCGAGGAAGTCCATGCCCCGAAGGATGAAGATGTCGTTCCCTCCGCCAAAATGATTGAGCACCTTGGCGAAGCGGATGTGCTGCACCAGGGGCGCCATGCCTGCAAGTGTCGGTTGCACCGCGCCGTTGCCCACCATCGTCCCGGTCACGTGCGTCCCGTGCATCCCCGCGTCCACCCACAGATCCTCATCGTCTACGAGGGGGTCGTAGTACACGAAGTTGGCGCCGCAGATGCTGCTCCGGTTGGAGGAGATGTCCAGGTGGTTGACGTTGAGCCCGGTGTCCATGACGGCTATGGGTACGGACGCGCCGCCCACGCCGGAGAAGAGTCCGGGAGAGCCCTCGTAGATGCGCAGGGCATCGGCGCCCATGGCCGGGACCGCCGTGTCGTGCGCCGCCTCGACGCTACCGACAGGCTCCGCCGCCAGCACGAAGTCCGCGCGCCCGAGCGCGTCCAGCACGTCCTCGGTAACGTTCGCTTCGTAGACGCGGACGTCCGCATCGTACCGCCCGACCACCGCTCCGAGGGCGGACAGTTCGCGTCGCCAGCGGCCGTCGGGGTCGTCTTCCATCAGGGTCACGAAGACGGGCGTGGGTTCGTGGTCCGGCACTGAACGGCCGTCGAACGCGCGGAGCCTCGCTGCGGCCGGCATCGCGCCCACGCCGCCTACTCCCGGCAGAGAGGCGATGGCCGCGAGGCGTCTTTCGTCGCCGGGCAACCTCGCCCGGAGCAGTTTGCCCGAGGAACCGACGATCACGGCGCCCGCGCCCGTCAGCGACGGTTCCAGATCACCCTGGCGTGCGTCTGTCGCGAGCCGGATCCAGCCGAACGTCCACTTCCGCCCGTGCGCCGCTGCCTGGGTCGCCAGCGCCTCGACGGACGTCGGTGCGCCGAGCCAGTCGAGGCTGTCCCGCACCTGCGCATCGTTCCGGCGGACGCCCAGACGCGCTTTCGCCATCTCGCCGTCGAAGCCGACGAACGAATAGCCTTCCGGGAGAGTGGCTGCGTACCCGTTCTCCGCTACCGTGCCCCTGTCCGGCTGGTCCGGCTGCGGGACCGGGGCCGCGCCCGCGCCAACGGTGCAATGCTGCGGGATCAAGGCTTTCCTCTGCGATCCGGGCCGCGATCGCCGTGAGGCGTTCGGGTGCGAGGTCATCGGGTGATGCCTGATCGACGAGAGTTCGCCATCCTTCCTGCCACTGGTGAAGGCAGACGGCCACCGCAGCAACCGATGCTGCCAGGATAAAGAGGAACCGCTTCCGGATCGACCCGCGGGAAGACCGTCTGCATCTACAGCGGCATCGCGATACCCACCGACACTTTGCGCGCACACCCACCCTGAATCTCCTGCCTGCGACGACCTTCGCTCCTGGAGCGTCCGGCGGGCAAGTCCCTGAGGCCAATTCCCGCACTGCGTCAGATCCGGCCGCTGCTTGGGCGTCTAGAGCTAGCTAGCTATAGCTAGACTAGGGTCGCCAACGACCGGATGCGCCCGTCCGCCTGACTATGGCTAGGCTAGACCATTGGACTAGCTAGCGTTAGTCCGATGGTTCGGGCTCAACATCTTCGATGGTCCAACTGTCGTCGGCATTCCTCGCGGCAAGAAGCGTGATCCGAACCCCGTTGATCGTTGTGTTTCTGAGGGATGATAGCCGGTTGCCGGCGCAGTTGAGTAATCCGCCGCCTCGCACGCAGCCCCTTCCAGACGCCTCCACTTCAAAATAGAAGTTCGTGCTGTAGATGTCGCACCGGTCCCCGGGATCGATGTCGTCGTCGTCCCGGCAGTACGAGTCCGCGCCTCCGCCGCCGGACTCCTTGCGCACCACCAACTCGTAGGCGCCCGTCGTCAACGAACTGAACCCCCGCACCTCGATGTAGTACGTTCCAGGCTGCAGATCCCCTTCGATCCGGAAGTTCCTGCCGCTCCCGTCGTCGTCGTCCTCTTCGAGCAGCGCGCGGTCGCCGTCGAACACCGTACCGCGGGTGTCGGTGTCACCGGTGGTTTCCACGCTGTAGGTCCCCGCCTCGTCCACTTCGGCCCGGAAGTAGTCCCGGTCCCCGCCCTCTTCCAGTTCGCCGGCGGTCGTCGAGGGAATCGACAGCAGCGTCGCGTCGGCGAACGTGTCGCCGTGGTCGTCCGTGCCGCCGCCACCCCCGCCGCCTTGGGAGACCTCGACCTTCACCCCGCCGGAGCAGTTGTTGGTCGTGTCCGACTCGCCGCCGACCGCGTCGACGCAGGCGCCGTAGTAGTACGTGCCGACGCCCGACGGGGCGGTCAGGTTGATCGACTCGTAGCTGCTCCCCGGCGCGCCGAGGACGCCAACCGGGTCCTCGCCGATTTCAGTGTCCCCGGATGAGATCGTGGAGTCCGAAGAACGGTAGTAACGCAGTGTCGTCGCGGCCGCCTGCGCGTCGCCCCGATTCCGTACCGTCGCCGTCAGCGTGAACGTCGCATCCTGCGCGGGACGCGAGTTGCTGACCGAGATCGACTCGACCACAAGGTCGGGCGCATCCACCGACACGACCGCGCCCCGCTCCCGCAGCGCCCCTATGTGGTCCTCGACAGAGGCGACGTCGAGCGGGTTGCGGCGAAGGTCCACGTAGTCGCCGGTGCCGATTCCGCGGTTCTCCACCAGCGGGGAAGCGTCCGAGATGTTGTTGTCGGCCAGGTAGAGGCGCCACAGGTCAGTCAACGGCGACAGCGCCGACATGTCGGACACGTCGTTGTCGCTGAGTACCAGTAGTATCAGGTTCGTCAGTTCGGACAACGGCGCGATGTCGGCCACGCTGTTGCGGCCTAGGAAAAGCCGCGTGAGACCGGTCAGGCCCGACAGCGGCGACAGGTCATCGACGTCATTGTCCGTCAGGTTCAGGTACTGGAGGGCTGCAAGCGCAGCCAGCGGACGCAGGTCCGAAACGGCGTTGTCGGGGATGTCCAGACTTCGGAGGCCGGCCAGACCGCCGAGGGGCGCGATGTCCGCCACCTGGTTTCCGCCAAGCCAGAGAGCGCGGAGTTCGTCCAGTCCCTCCAGCGGTCCGATGTTCGCGATCTCGTTGTCGGACAATGCGAGAGTAGTCAGGCCGTTCAGTTCGGAGAGCGGCGAGATATCCGAAAGGCCGTTCCCGGAGAGCCAGAGGGTCCGCAGGCGGCCAAGGTTCGACAACGACCCCACGTCGACGACGGCGTTATGTCCAAGGCTCAGCGTCTCGATGTTTGCCAATCCGGCTAGTGCGCTCACGTCAGAGATGCCGTTGCCGGAGAGGTGCAGGGTCATCAGCCCGGACAGCCCCCGGAGCGGCCCGATGTCCGTGATTTCGTTGCCATCGAGCCACAGGGCCCGGAGAGAGTCCGCCGAAAGCGCCGGCGCCGCAACGAGTTGGTTGGCCGTCATGTCCAGCGCCTCGAGGCCGTGGAGATCCGCCAGCGGACCACCGTCCGAGATGGAGTTGCCCGCCAGACCGAGCGCCACCAGGTTCGTCAGTTCGGACAACGGCGCGATGTCGATGATCCGGTTGCCGCCGATATCCAGATGGGCGAGGCGTTGCAACGCCGAAAGCGGCGAGACGTCCGTGATCCGGTTCGCCCCGAGTCCGAGGAGCGACAGGTTCGTCAGGTCCGCAAGGTCTGAGATATCGGCAATTCCGTTACGTCCCAACCACAACCTCTCGACGTTCTTCAGGCTCGAGAGGCCATGGAGGACGGTGATCTGGTTTCCTGCGAGAGACAGCGTCCGCAAGGCCGTGGAGCCGGACAACGGCGACGCGTTCTCGACCAGGTTGTCGTCGAGCGTTAGCACTCTGAGTCCATCGAGGTCGGCCAACGGCCAGAGATTGGAGATGTAGTTGCCCTCCAGCCTGAGTTCCCGCAGGCGCGTGACGAAGCTCAGCGGCCAGAGATTGGAGATGTTGTTGTGGGCGAGATCGAGAACCAGGAGATCCGTGAGTGCGCGAAACTCATTGATGTCTCGCACCAGGTTGTGTCCGAGCCGGAGCCATCGGAGGCCGCGAAGGTTCGCCAGGGCCGACACGTCCGCGACGAGATTCTTGCCCAGGGACAGGTGCGTCAGCCCGGACAGTCCGGCGAGTTCCCAGACATCGAGTATCTCGTTCGAGTCGAGATAGAGGCGCTGGAGGTTGGTGGCATGGCGCAGGCCCGTCAGGTCGGCGATCCCGCGATTCACCGCCGAGAGCGTCGTGAGCGTCGCCATTTCCGCCGCGGTGATCGCGTCGTCGGACTTCTTGCCCAGCTTGGCGGCCACTGCGGCGCGCAACCGGTTGTCGGGAATGTCTACGGCGTCCGATGTATTCGCCAATAACGGACTGGACCCGCTGACGTGCGGTCTGGCGGCGGCTTCGACACGCACCGGCGGCATCGGGACCGAAAACGCGCCGGGACCGGGCAACTCGAAGCGATCCACCGCGCAGGCCACGAGGCCCGACAACTCCATTTGATCGAGGTCTGGTTTGGCCTGGCGATCCGGGAAGCGCTCTTCGCCTGAATTCATGAACCGACATGCGGCTTCCGGGGCGCCTGCCAGACGGCTTTCGACCGCTAATCCTTCAGCATCCGGCATCAACCCGTCCGCCGCTGCCGCCCCTTGGCTACCCATCGTGGCGACCAGCGCGACCAGGCCCACCACTGCCCGCCAAGGGTGTTTGGCTGCATGACCTTGATTCGACACTCGACCCCCTTGACCCGGGGGGACTTTAACACTTGCCGCCATGTGCAGTAGCAATTGGAACGTGCAGTCGGACGTTGTGGCCTTCACGGCGCGTTTCCGACTCGCCCCGACATCGCCACGCCGAGATGACTTGCGCCTTTCCCACCCCGCGCGACGGGCAAGTTGCGCGCCCATCGCGCGGATCGGAGTATCTCGCCAACACGAGCGTCGCGCCTCCCGGTCACGAGTCGTCGCGCACGTGTCCCCTTTTGCTCGCGCGGTCGAGGAGTTCTGTCCGGCCGGACACGTCGAACTTCGCGAAGAGATTGCGCAGGTGGTAGCGGACGCCGTGCACGCTGAGCCCGAGCAGGGTCGCCATGGACTTGACCGTATTGCCCGGGAGCACCCGCAGCACCTCACGTTCGCGGTCGGTGAGCGACAGCCCGGAGCGGTCTCCGGCGCGGCGCATCGCCGCCAGCAGCAGATTCGCGCTCCGGCTCTCGGGCGAGTCCGTATCCGCGCGGCGAAGAAACTCCCGCACAGGTGCTTCGCAGGCCACCCGCTCCAGCACCATGGGCAGCGCGAAGGGCGACTCCGCGAACAGGCGGACGTAGCGCTTCACATGCCGTAGTGCCGCCTCCGTATCCTCCGCCCTGTGTTCCAGCCCCACCGCCAGCGCCAGTGCCCGCAGCTGCGTTCGGCGGAAGGCGCGCTCTCCGGCGACGGCGTGGTACCCGAGCAGGAGGCCCCGGGCTTCTTCGTAGCGTCCGGTAGCGACGAGCAGCCGCGCACGCGCTTCCGATACCATCTCAACCTCCCTCCAGCTTTGACGTTCCAGATCGACGCACGACGCAGTGGTCGTCGGGAGCGATGCCCGCCGCCAGACGTGCTCGGCTTCCTCGATGCGCCCCGCCAGCGCCAGCGCCGACACCCTGGCGGCCGCCAGCAGGCTCGCGTACGCCGGCATTCCCGCCGTCCGCATGCGGACCAGCATCTTCCGAGCAAACGCCGCAACTTCATCCGCGCGCCCGGACGCCAGTCCGGTCTGGGTGAACACGCTGAGGGCGGTGGCGAACGTCGAGAACGGGACGCCTTCCTCGGTCAACACCCTCCGGATCCCGCCCGGACAGGCGGCGGACGCCGGATCGAGTTCCAGGACGAGTTCGCTGCGGGCCACTTCGCTGGACAGCATCGCGACCGGATCGAGCAACAGGTGCTTCCGGGCCACCCGCCTGGCCTTGCGGAAGCGGGCTTCGGCATCGCCCGCCTGTCCGCGCACGAAGTGGATCTGGGCGTGCAGCAGGTCGGCGTAGAACTCGATGTACCTGCTTCCGCGAAGCAGTTCTCTCGCCGTCGCGAGCCTCTCCAGGGCCGGGCCGAACTCGGCCCTGATGAATTGCAGGACGCTGAGCCCGTACTCGAAGTGGCCGCGCGTGGGCGCGTCCAGCCAGCGTGCCCGGCGGAGTCGGGCACCGTCTTCGAAGAGCGCCCGCATCCAAGGCGAGCCGACAGGTTCCCCGCCGTAGAGCCCCATGGCACCGCGCACGATGCAATCGTCCACGTGCCGGTCGTCAAGCGTTTCGTTCCCATCTCCGCCCGGATCGTCACCGCCGAGAGCGCACTGGGCGTAGAGCGCCCGCGCTTCGTGGTGCCGCCCGGACAGGGTCAGATGCATGCAGCGCGCCAGAGCCAGGCGCGGCGAGGCGGCCACGATGCTGTCCGGAAGCAGGCCGTTGGCCTCGCCGTATTGCGCGACCCCGTGGCGCACCCACAGGCGCACGCCGCCGGCACGTTCGAAAATCCCTCCCGCCAGACGACGGTCGCCGGCGTCCACAGCGTGGCGCATGGCCGCGATGGTTTCGCCGCGCCGTGCGAGGACCCGCGCGATTCGCCGGTGGATGGTCTTGGCCCGTCGGGCGTCCTCCCGGAGCCGCTGCGCGGCGCAATGCTCCCGAACCAGGGCGTGCAGACGCCAGCTGCGCGTGCCGCCGGCGCGCACCGGTTCGAGAAGACCATCGAGCACACCGAGCGACCACACCCGCCGCAGCGCGTCGCCGGACGACAGCGTCTCCTCCAGCAGCGCATCGTCCATCCAGCCGAACAGCCCCAGGTCCAGAACCGCATCGCGCTCGTCCGCTCCAAGACCGGCGAAGAGCCGCGACTCCATCCAGTTCGCCGACACGTCGCCGCCGCCGCTCCGGGTTCCCGCTTCGCCGCTGTTGCGCGACACCCGCAACGCGAAAGGCCAGCCGGCGGAACGGACCGCTTCCCGCGCCAGCGCGCGCCGCGACAGGCCGTGCTCGAAGAACGTGGAGACGTCCGCCCGCGAGAAGCGCAGATCTTCGGTTCCGATAATCTCCGCATGACCCTCCAGGGCGGGACCGGCCACGCTCAGGCCGGACGGAAGACGCCGCCCCGACAGGGCCAGGTGGAGGTTCGGCGGCCCGCGCCGCAACAGCAGTTCCACCAGCGACACGCACGCCGGGTCCGTTAACTCCTCGATGTCGTCGAGCGCGATCACGAACGGTTGGCCCTGCGACTGGACCTCGTGCGCGACGATCTCGACCCGGCTCGTAGCATGGGCCGTCAGGTCCCCGCCGCGGGGCGCGTCGCGGACAGCCAGTCCGGCGCTTGCGCAGGCAACGGCGATGTAGGTGTCCAGAACATCGGAAGTGTCGGTCCCGTCCAGCGACAGCCACGCGACCGACACGCCGTCGGCCCGCAGCCGGCGGCAGCACTCCGCAAGCAGCACCGTCTTGCCGAATCCCCCGCCGGCCTTGAGGACCGTCAGCCTGCGTTGCATCGGCATCGCCCGATCCATCAGTTCGGGCCGGTGGATGTAGCCCGCCACCCGGTCGGGGAGGCTCACGCGCTGGCGAAGTATCCCGGCAGGGAAGATCTCGGGGAGGGCTGAGTCAAGTTGAGTCGAAACGTCACGCCCGGAATGCGTGGTTGCCGGGTTCGTCGAGGCGCCGCGGATAGCGGGAGTCCGGTCCTCGTGATCGCGTTTCCTGGCTATCGTCGTTTTCCTCCCACGGCAACCGTCGAAGGCTCAGCTGCCGGCGTGAATTCTCCGGAAGGCGGGCTGCGGCTGCAGGACGGACGCCTGGTAGTGGTCCGAGATCGAGCCGATCGAGGCGATGGCGACCTCGGCGGCGCGGCGGCTTTCAACCACGAAGGCGTCAAAACCGGAGCGATGCAGATACTGCGCAAGGTCGGGCAGGATGTCCCCGAACGCGCGCAGTTCGCCCCTGAAGCCATGGCGAGAGCGCAGCAGCGCGCCGAGGGACAGTCCGCGGCCGTCGGCGAAGGCCGGGAACTCGACCGCTATGAGCGACGCCCCTTCGAGATGGCGGCTGACCTGTTCGATGTCGGCGTCGCCGTCCACCCAGAAGCCGGCCTTCGAAGACGAAGGCCGGCTCGTCCGCGAAGCCCAGTCATCGAAGGGGACGATGCATCCGTCGCCGCCCGATGTGGAATCGCAGTCGTCGGACGAATCGATCAGCGTCCATGGATCGCGGGCGATCTCCAGGTTCTTAACGAGCACCGGCATAAACGCGCTCCTTGAACGGTTGCATGCCGATGCGCCGAAAACAGTCGAGGAACGGCTCCTCTTCGATCCGCCGGTTGACGTAGACGTCGAGAATCTGCTCGACCACCTCCGGCACGTCGTCCCGCGCGAAGGACGGACCGATGATCTTGCCCAAGGATGCATCGTTTCCGGAATGCCCGCCAAGCGACACCTGGTAGAACTCCGCGCCTTTCTTGTCGACGCCGAGTATGCCGATGTGGCCGACGTGATGGTGTCCGCAGGCGTTCATGCAGCCCGAGATGTTGAGATCGATCGGACCCAGGTCGTGCAGATAGTCATAGTCGTCGTAGCGGCGCTGTATCGCTTCGGCGATGGGAATCGACTTTGCGTTGGCGAGGGAGCAGTAGTCGCCTCCGGGACAACAGACGATGTCCGTAAGCAGTCCGATATTGGAGGTGGCGAGGGCCATCTTGTCCGCGCGCCGCCACAGGTCGTAGAGCTTGTCCTGTGCTACATCGGGCAGTACGAAGTTCTGTTCATGGCCGATGCGAATCTCCCCGAAACCGTACTCGTCGGCCCAGTCCGCCACCGCGTCCATCTGCGCGTCCGTCACGTCGCCGGGCGGGACGCCCGTGTGCTTTGTCGACAGCGTCACTACGGCGTAGCCGGGAACCTTGTGGCTCGCCACGTTGTTTCCAACCCAATGGTTGAACGCGGGTGATCCCAGCCGTTGCTCCGCCAGCAGCGCCGATTGATCATCGCGGTCCGGATACTCCGGCGGTGTGAAGCAGGCCTTGACGCGGTCGAGCTCCGCGGCGGTCAGCGTGCTCGGAGCATCCTTCAGGTACGCCCACTCCTCATCGACCCGTTCGGCGAACACCTGCGGGGTCATGGCGCGCACCAGGATCTTGATGCGGGCCTTGTACTTGTTGTCGCGCCGTCCGCGGCGGTTGTATACCCGCAAGATCGCTTCGAGGTAGGTCAGCAGATGCCGCTCCGGTAGCGCGCGCCGGATGACGCTTCCGATGGCTGGTGTGCGGCCGAGCCCGCCTCCAACCAGGAAATCGAACGCGACCGCGCCTGACGCATCCTTGGCAACTCGAATGCCGATATCATGCACATGAATCGCGGCGCGGTCCGATTCGGCGCCGGTAAGGGCGATCTTGAACTTCCGGGGCAGCCAGTCGAATTCGGGATGCTGGGTCGACCATTGCCGAATGATCTCGCAGTATGGTCGGGCATCGACGCTTTCGTCGTCCGCGACGCCCGCGAACTGGTCGGTGGTGACGTTGCGGATGCAGCTGCCGCTGGTCTGGATGGCGTGCATCTGGACCTTGGCCAGGTCCGCAAGAATGTCCGGAACGACCGCGAGTTCGGGCCAGTTGAACTGGATGTTCTGGCGCGTGCTGAGATGTCCATAGCCCTTGTCGTAGCGGCGCGAGATTTCCGCCAGCGCGCGCAGTTGCCGGGACGACAGCGTTCCGTAGGGAATCGCCACCCGCAGCATGGGCGCCAGGCGCTGTATGTAGAGGCCGTTGCGAAGCCGGAGCTGCAGGAACTGATCCTCGGTCAGTTCGCCGTCGAGGTATCGCTCCGTCTGTTCCCGGTACTGTTCGACGCGTTCGTCGATGAAGCGCTGGTCGAATTGCTGATATTGGTACATCCGATCCACGTTACCAATTCCGCGATTGGGTGAGAACTAACCATTTTTTCTATAGTTAAGCGCACAGTGCATGGCGCCGGGCGGCATCAGCGGTCGAGAACGAAACTGATCCAGCGTCGCGTGGCCGCGGGGTCGACATCCTTGCGCCGGCAGTAGGCGTGGAACTGGTCTTCGCCGATTCGGCCGACGCCGAAGTACCTGGACTCCGGGTGGGAGAAATACCAGCCGGCAACGGTGGCCGCCGGCCACATCGCGTAGTTCTCGGTCAAGCGGGCGCCGGTCGAGGATGTTGCGTCGAGCAGGGCGAAGAGGGTTTCTTTCTCCGAGTGGTCGGGGCAGGCGGGATAGCCCGGCGCCGGCCGAATGCCCTGGTAGCGTTCGGCGATCAGTTCATCGTTGGTGAGGAATTCGTCCGCGGCGTAGCCCCAGAACTCCTTGCGAACGCGTTCGTGCAGATGCTCCGCGAACGCCTCCACCAAGCGGTCCGCGAGCGCCTTCACCATGATGTCGCTGTAGTCGTCGTCCTTGAATCGACGGGCCGCGTCGGTGTCGGTTTCCACCGTGACGACGAATGCCCCCATGTAATCGTCGATGCCCGCGGGGGCGACATAGTCCGCGAGGCTCAGGCTGGGTCTGCCGTTGTCGGCCTGCTGGCGAAGGTGGTGCGAGGTCGCGAGCGTCACCTCCCTCGATTCGTCGCGCCAGATCCGCACATCCTCGCCGAGGCTGTTCGCCGGCCACAGGCCAAGCGCGCCGTTCGCGGTGAGCCACTTCTCTTCGTCCAGGCGGTCCAGCATTTCGCGCGCGTCCCGGTACAGGCCGGTGGCCGCTTCCCCGACGATCTCGTCGTCGAGGATTTTCGGGAACCTGCCGGCGAGCTCCCATGTCCGGAAGAACGGCGTCCAGTCGATGCGCTCGACCAGTCTGCTCAAGGGGTAGTCGGGAAGATGGGTGATGCCGGCGTGCGCCGGGCGCGGCGGCTGGTACGTCGACCAGTCGCGCCTCGGTCGGTTGGCGACCGCCTGCCTGTGGGACAGCATCGGTCTGCGGCGAGAGCCGTCGTCGCGACGCTTGCGGATGACCGCGTACTCATCTTCTATGCCGGCAACGAACGTCTCCCGCGCCGTGTCGGATACCAGGTTCTGGGCCACGCCGACGCCGCGGGATGCGTCCGGCACGTAGATGGTCGGGCCGGAATACTCCGGCGCGATCTTGACCGCGGTATGCGCCTTGGACGTGGTGGCGCCGCCGATCAGGAGCGGTATCTTGAGTTCGCGCCGTTCCATCTCGGCGGCCACGCGGGTCATCTCGTCCAGCGACGGCGTGATCAATCCCGACAGCCCGATAAGGTCCGCATCGATCTCGGCGGCCGTATCCAGAATCGTCTCGGCCGGCGTCATGACGCCGGCCGAGACGATTCTGGATACGGCCGCCGAG
>CAZFGB010000188.1:0-24330 GCA_964518405.1 uncultured Pseudomonadales bacterium
AAGCAGGGTCGCGACGAAAGTATGACGGCTTGGGACGCCCGTCCGGGTCGACTACATCGTCCTGAAAGAGCGTACGGACGAGGACTTCGTCACTTTCGACCGGGCTAGGAGAATGCTCGCTAACGGAAGCCTGCTCGCAGGCGCAATCGGGAAAGTGATCCCGGTAGTCAGCAATTCTCATTTTGGCCGCATCTGTTCGGCGGGACGACGGATCGGCGGTTTGAAGGAGCCTTGACAACATAGGGCGCGGCACCTATGGTGCGGGCCATGGGGCACCCGTGGTTCGGATCGAAGGCGACGTCGGGGCTGTGCCAGGCGCTGGTGGCGCTGATGCCGCCGCACGCGGTGTACATCGAGACGCACCTGGGCGGCGGCGCGGTGATGAGGCGCAAGCCGGCGGCGCTGCGCAACGTCGGCATCGATCTGGACGGCCGCGCGCTGTCGCGGTTCGAGTGCGGCTATCCGGTGGAGTTGGTGCGCGGCGACTGCCACGCGTACCTGTCGGAGTTCGCGTTCGACGGTTCGGAGCTGGTGTACAGCGACCCGCCGTACCTGCGCGGCGCGCGCAAGTCCGCCCGCCGCTACCGGCACGACTACGAGGACGCCGACCATGTCGCGCTGCTGGAGCTGCTGAAGGGCCTGCCGTGCGCGGTGATGGTGTCGGGGTATCCGTCGGCGCTGTACGACGAGTTGCTCGGCGGCTGGCGCAGCGCGGCGCTGCAGGTGATGAACCGGGCCGGGGTGGTGACCGAGAAGGTGTGGTTCAACTTCGCGCCGGACCGGGCGCATTGGGCGTCGTGCGCGGGGCGGAACTTCACGCACCGGCAGACGGTCAAGCGCAAGGCGGCGAGCTGGGGCCGGCGCTACGCGGCGATGCCGGCGGCGGAGCGCCTGGCGGTGCTGGCGGCGCTCATGGCGGTGGAGGCCGGCGCGCCGCCGTGAAGTTCCTCGCGCGCCATCTCGACCGGCTGCGGGAGTGCTTCGCGGACCTGCCGGACCCGCGCCGCGGGCGCAACCGGCGCTACTCGATGGCCGACATCGGCATGGCGGCGCTGTCGGTGTTTCTGATGCAGTCGCCGTCGTTCCTGGCGCGCCAGCGCACGCTGGCCGAGAGCCGCGCGCGGTCCAACGCGCACACCCTGTTCGGGCTGGCCCGCATCCCGTGCGACAACCACATCCGGCAGCTGCTCGACGGCGTGCCGGCGGCGCACTTCGACGACGCCTTCCACGCGCTCGCCGAGGACCTTGACGCGCGCGGCGCGCTGGCCCCCATGCGCTGCTTGGACGGCCGCGCGCTCATCGCCCTGGACGGCACCGAGTTCTTCCGCTCGCGCAACATCCACTGCGACAACTGCTCGACCCGCAAGCGCAACGACGGCGGCACGGAGTACTTCCACCAGATGCTCGCCGCCACCGTCGTCGCCCCGGGCCGGACGCAGTCGCTGCCGCTGCCGCCGGAGTTCGTGGCGCCCCGGGACGGCGCCGCCAAGCAGGACTGCGAACGCCAAGCCGTGAAGCGCTGGCTGGCGCGCCACGGCCCGCGCTGCGCCGCCCTGCGGCCGGTCTATCTCGGCGACGACCTGTACGCCTGCCAGCCCGTCCGCCGGGCCATGCTCGACGCCGGCGGCGACTTCCTGCTCACCGCCAAGCCGGCCAGCCACAAGACCCTGTGCGAGTACCTCGACGGCATCCGCATACCCACGCGCCGCCGCACCGCGGGACGCGGCGCGAAGCGCCGCATCCACCGCCACCGCTGGATGACCGGCCTGCCCATCCGCGACGGCGACGACGCCCTGCGCGTCAACTGGCTCGAGATCGAAAGCGCCAAGCCCGACGGCAAGGTCACCTACCGCGGCGCCTTCGTCACCAGCCTCCCCGTCGACCGCGACAACGTCGCCGAACTCGCCGACTGCGCCCGCGCCCGCTGGAAGATCGAGAACGAGACCTTCAACGTCCTCAAGCAGCACGGCTACCACCTCGAACACAACTTCGGCCACGGCAAGGACACCCTCGCCGCCGTGCTCGTCGTCCTCAACCTGCTCGCCTTCGCACTGCACACCGCCTGCGAACTCGCCGAAGACCTGTGGCGCCGCGCCCGACAACGCCTCGGCACCCGGGCGCGGCTGTTCGAGCACCTGCGCACCCTCGCCGAATACCAAGTGTTCCCCTCCTGGAACGCCCTCATGGTGCTGCTCGCCACCGGCGGCCCCGCCGCGCAGCCACCCTGACGTCCACGCCGAACCACGCCACCGCCGAACCACAAGCTCCGGAGAAGCCCGAAACCAAATGAGTCGATTCGCCAAAATGAGAACTGCTGTTGGACAGGCCGTGCCGTGGCGCGTGCGCGGGACATCCCGTAAGCTTCCACGATCCGACGCTTGAAGAGGGGATGAGCGATGAGTCATGCCATCACGGTTCTCTTGCTGCTTGGGGTCGCCTTGGTTGCCGGTTGCGAAGCTCCGGAATCCACTGAAACCGCGCCGGGGGACGCTCCGCCGCCGCCCCAGGTGACGGGCGTCACGGATACGGAGATCGTCCTCGGCACGCACAGCGACCTGACGGGGCCGATCGCCATCTGGGGCGTCGGCGTCGTCAACGGCATGCGCATGCGTTTCGATGCGGTCAACGCCGCGGGCGGCATCCACGGCCGGCAGATCCGCTTCGTCGTCGAGGACACCAGCTACCAGGTGCCGCGGGCTATCTCGGCGGCGAACAAACTGATCAACCGCGACAAGATTTTCGCCATGGTCGGCGCCGTCGGCACCCAGACCAACAACGCCGTGCTGGATCAGCAGTTCCGCGCCGGCGTTCCCAACCTGTTCCCGTCCAGCGGTTCGCGCGACATGGTGGAGCCTTTCCGCAAACTGATGATCAGCCAGATCGGGCTCTACTACGAGGAAATGCGCGCCGGCGTGAAGTATTTCGTCGAGGAGATGGGCAAGACCACGCCGTGCGCCATCTACCATGACTCGGACTACGGGATGGAGATATACGAAGGCCTGCGGGACCAGACCGCCGAGATGGGCATCGAGATCGGTGATACCTCGGCGCACAAGCCGACGGAGAGCGAGTTCACGGCGGCGGTCCTGCGGCTGAGAAACGCGGGCTGCGACCTCGTCATGATGGGCACGGTCCACCGCGACACGATCCTGATCCTGGAGACGGCCCGCAAGATCGGCTGGACGGACGTCGCATTCGTCGGCAACGAAGCGGCCTTCGGGCGCGTCATCGCGGAGCAGAAGAGCGGATCGGGTGAAGGCTATTACGCCTTCGCTCCCGTCGCGATCATCTACGAAGACGACGATATGACGCCGGAGCAGCGCGACTGGTTCGACCGTTACAGGGAACGTTTCGGCGAAATACCCGGGCTGCCGGCGATGGTCGGCAAGCGCGCCGCGGACCTCACCGTATCGGGACTCGAAATTGCCGGCCGCGACCTCACCCGCGAAGGGTTGATCGAGGCACTGGAGTCGTTGTCGGAATACGAGGACCTCTTCGGCAACGTGCTGACGTTCGGCCCGGACGACCACAAGGGCGTGGACTCGTCGACCCTGTCCCAGGTACAGAACGGCCGCTGGGTCAGGCTTCAGACGTCGATCAGTTACTGATGCGCCGCGCGACGAGGCGCACGAAGTCGCTGGGGGATCCGTGATCGAAATTCGCGGGGGAGAGGCGCCGCTGGCGGGCGAGTTCCGGCGTTTCATGGAGCGGCGCGACGGGGTGGTCGACGGGGCGTTGCTGGTTTCCCGCGTGGTCGATCCGGATACCGACGCGGGCTGGTGCCGGGCGGAGATGCGTCGCCTGGCGGAGATCGCCGGGACCGACGCGGGACCGGTCGCCCTGGTGGAATCGCTGCGCGGACAGGGTTTCAGGGGGGTCGCCCCCGGACGCTATCACGTCCCGTGCAACAGCGCGCTGGAACATGTGCTGCGCCACCGCCAGGGCATTCCCATCAGCCTCGGAGTCGTCATCATCGGTACCGCCGCTCACCTTGATCTGCGGTCTGCCGGCATCGACTTTCCGAGACGCTTCCTGGTCGCGCTCAACAATCGCCTGGTCGATCCCATCGCCATGCGGATGACCACCAGGCAGGATTGCCTGACGTGGTTGCGCCGGGAGTTGCGCAACGACGGTCGGCGCGGAGTCGTCGACGACACCGTGTTTCGGCCCACCGAGCCCTCGGACATCATGCTGAGAATGCTGAACAACCTGCGCCTGGCGGCGAACGCGCGGGGAGACCATGCCCGCGCGCTGGAACTGACCGACTATCAGGTGATCCTGCACCCGACCGCGTTCTCGCTCCATGTCGACCGCGCGGAACTGTGGCTGGCGCTGGGATCTCTCGACATGGCCCGTCGCGAACTGAAACGCGCCATCGAGTTGTCGAACGGCAAGATGGAGGAACGCATCCGAAAACGGCTCGCCGGGCTGCCGAGACGTTCGTCGACGGTCAACTGAGACCAAGCCTCGAGGGGCGGCCCACGCATGTCCCCGGCCGGAATGCGCGGCGCTTCACTCTTGTCCGGGCCACCAAGGCGGGCTCTGAGGAGTATCGAAGATCGTTCGGATTCGCTTCGCCCGCGTCAATACCTGGATATCCACGGGATCGCTGGACAGCACGCGGCACGATAGGTGCTCGGTCCAATCGCGGATACCGAGAATGTCGGCCAGATCGTCCTGGGACATCCGCACCGTCTGTTTGTCCCTGATCGCGTGCAGTTCGGCAAAATAGTCGTCCGCGTTCCGGCCCTGATCGCGACACTCCAGGAAGACGACGCACGACGGCCCGCCGCTGTCGCAGGTGACGCGGAGTTGGTTGTCCAAATCGTCTGTAGGGGGCGATAACACAAGCACGTAGCAACATGCGGCGACGAGTCTTGTCGTCATCGTCGTGCTTCCTCAGGAGCTCCGGGTGCGCTGCTCGAAGCAGTTGCAGCCGGCACCTCGGACCACGATGGTCGCCCGGGCCGTCAGCCCACGTCATGCTCGGCCCAGAGCAGTCGATCCTCTTCGAACGGCGCATTCTCGACCCTCGCCGGGTGACCGAAAACGGCGGTCGAGCGGGTCTCTTCGACGTACGGCACTAGGTCGGCGAGCACTTCCGTGCGCGGGTTGCCGGTTCTCGCGAAGTTGATCACCGCGTCCTGCAGGTTCCTGGCGAGCGTGTTTTCGGCCTCACCCCCGCCGAAGAACTCGATGCTCTCGTCGCTGAAGGCATGCGTCCCGAAAATGAAACCGATGATGATCGCGTGGCACGATCGCAGGATCCCGCCGTCCCAGGGCGATTCCGCCGTGAACACGTACTGGTACGCCGGGTGGCCGCGCGCCGCGATCCCCTCGCAGAGGCGGATCGAAGGCATGCGCATCCTGCGGCCCGTCTCGATGGCCGCCAGCACGGAAACGGGGTCGGTCCAGTGGCCGCGTCGCTTGAGGATCCCGCGGAATCCATCGATGAGGCCCTGGGCGTCGTCGACGGTCTTGGAGACCTCGGCGAGCAGTCCGGCCTCGTCCAGGTTCTCCGCCAGCGGGCTGCGGCAGGTGAAGAGACGCCACTCGTCGCGCTGCGTCCCGGCGAAGACCGAGATGCCGTCGGCCGCGCCGGCCTTGACCGCGTCGACCGGTATCGATTCGAGGTCTGCGCCGTCGATGACCGAGCGGAAGTTGCCGAGGCCGTCCGGTAGCGAGAATCCCAATCCGGCATCCGTGATGGTCTCCGGGTCGAGCGCCAGGAGCTTGTCGACATCGGTCCCGGACAGGCCGACCTTGTCGAGGAACGCCTCGGAGACCCGCACCGCGCGTTCGAGCGGGTTCGCGCTGCTGCCGCCGCCGCTGACAGGCATTGCACGATGGAAGAGTCCCCGCGCCGGCGCGAACGCCAGCAGCGCGCAGACGCTCGCCGCGCCGGCCGACTCGCCCAGGATGGTGACGTTGCCGGGATCGCCGCCGAATGCGGAGATGTTGTCGCGTATCCACTTGAGCGCCTCGACCTGGTCGAGCAATCCCTCGTTGCCGGTCGACGGAATGCGCCCGCCCGTCACCTCGTTCAGGTTGAGAAAGCCGAGCGCGCCGATCCGATAGTTGATCGTGACCACCACGACGTCTCCCCGCCGCGACAGCACCTCGCCGTCGTACGTCGGCGTGGCCCCGGTGCCGCCCGTGAAGCCGCCGCCGTGGATCCACATCAGCACGGGACGCTTGGCATCGTCGAGGCCCGGCGTCCAGACGTTGAGCTGCAGGCAGTCCTCATCGCGCTTTTCCGCGTTGGCCGCGTTGAACACGAACTTCAATGGGCCTTCGCCGGGGCGGGCCGCCTGCCACGCCTGGGCGCCCCAGTCTCCGCCCGCGGCGCGCACGCCGGCCCATGGCGCCGGCGGTTCCGGCGCACGCCAGCGCAGTTCTCCCACCGGAGGGGCAGCGAAGGGAATGGCCCTGAATCGGTGGACGCCGTCAATGATTGCGCCCTCTACCTTGCCGTAACGCGTCTCTACGATGGCCATGCCGTCCCCCGCCTGTTGATCTCGTAGTCGGTTAAGTTTGGGAGGGACCGCCCGCCAACGCAAGGGGTCGGTTGCCGCCTGACCTGGGTCGGACCATACTGACCTGCGAAGCGATCCAGTCCGTCGACAGCGATGCCACGAGAACACAGCAACGCCGATAGGGTTCGAGAACTCATGCGGTTACTGGGGCGCGAGGCTCGCGGAGCGGGCCGAATCTACCTGGTCGGCGGCGCTTCTGCGGTGATTGTCGGATGGCGCGACACGACGATCGATGTCGACCTCAAGCTCGATCCCGAACCGCCCGGCGTTTTCGAGGCCATTGCGCGCGCCAAGGATGCATTGAACATGAACGTGGAGCTGGCCAGCCCCGACGATTTCATTCCGGCCTTGCCCCGCTGGCGTGACCGCAGCGTGTTCGTCGCGCGGCATGGTCCCGTGGAATTTCTGCATTATGATTTCTATGCCCAGGGGCTTGCCAAGATCGAGAGAGGTCACGCGCAGGACATGAGCGATGTCGAAGCGATGTTCCGATTGAAACTGATCGAGCCCGGTCGGCTCACGCGCCTGTTTTCGGCCATCGAGTCCGATCTTGTGCGCTATCCGGCCATTGATCCCGTTCGGTTCCGGCATCGAGTGGAGAGAGCGGTCTGCGCGATCGGGACCGGGAAGTCATGACCGCGACTGGCCGACGGACCTGCGGATCGATCCGGCCGGACCTTCCCGGCTCGGATCTCGTGGCGAAGGGGATTGACGACTTGCGCGGCGGCGAACTGACGGTCGAGGCCCTGCTTGTGGCCGTGGGCGCTCCGCGGTTGCGCAGCATCGGCCTCGAGATTCCGGCGATGCCGGCCCTGTCCGCAAGCCCGGAACTCGCGCTGTACGCGGCCGTCTGTGACAGCGGGGCCGGCGATGCCCACTCCCGCTACAACGCCCTGATTCGTCGCCTGGTCAGTTTCGAACGTGCCATGGAGGCGCTCTACCCCGTGACCTGATCCCTGGTTGTCGCCATGAAATTCGCCGGCCCTTCGGGCGCGACGTGTTTCGCCCCCGCCTAGCCGGTCATGTCCGGAAAGGGGTTCTCCGTGTCGAGGGGAATCGGCTGCGCGTAGCCGGGCACGCGCAGTTCCCGCTCCGATATGGCGAGATCGCCTCCGCCGATGACGCCTTCGCCGTAGCCGTACAGGACCTCCACGTCTCCGCGCGTCATTGCGGCGTCGTAGGCGAGGGCTCGCTCTTGAACCTCGGCGTTGCGGCGGGTGTAAGCGGCCATGGCGCGCGCGCCATGTTTCTTGGCAAGCATTCGGCGCGTCAGACCGGGGGCGAGGAACAGGCCCGTCGCATTGTTGCCGCCGAAACCCTTGGAGTTGACGAAGACGGCGTCGATCTCGCTGCCGGGAAGCTCGAAGTGCCGGTTCTCGAATCGCAGGCGCTCGCGGGACACGTCGTCGGCGATGGCGTCGATGGTGGTGATGCCCGGCACGCAGTCGTAGGCCCAGGTGCCCAGCGCGCAGGCGAGTTGATCGCCGGAAGCGGGCGCCATCGAGTGTCCCAGCACCGACTTGACCGCCGCCACCGGCCAGCGCTCGATGCCGAACACGCCCGCGAGTTCGTCCAGGATGCGGGACTCCGTGACGCGGTTCTGCGGCGTCCCCGTGCCGTGCGCGTGCACGAACGTGCGCCGTCGCAGGCCGTCGTCGCCGAGAATCGCGCGCGCCGTCGACATCGCCTTGGCCAGGGTGAGGTAGTTGCCGATGCCGGGGGAGGAAATGGACTTCTTGAAGCCGTCGCCGTTGACGTGAATCGCGGGCGCCGCGCAGTGGATGCTGGCGCCGAGTTCGAGCGCGAGCGCATCGTCGCAGACCACCGCGTAGACCGCGGCCTCGGCCACGGTGAAACCGCAGTTGTCGCCGAACGGACGGCAGGCGCGGCTGTTGTCCACCGTATCGCTGCCGTCGAGGGCCATCAGCGCTTCGTCTTCCGCCAGCGCGCCCATGACCCGGTAACCCTCGATGATCTCGGGCACGATGGGGGCTTCCGCGCCGCCCACCAGGGCCACCCTCAGCTTGCCGGCCCGGATTTCGTCCACGGCGCGGCCCAGGTTGTAGAGAAACGTGGCGCAGGCGCCGATGATCCCGCCGATCGCGCCGACATTGCCGATGGTATAGGCGCCGACGAAGTCCGCCGCCATGTCCGGCAGGCCGAAGGCGACATGCTTCGAACTGACGCGTCCGCCCTTCAGGGGCGCCTGCATCAGGCCGGCATTGCTCTGATCGTCGAGCTGGCCCATGGCGCTGCCGGCGTAGACCGCGAACGCGTCGGGACGCACCCGCGCGCGCAATTCGCTCCAGTCGAAACCCAGGGACCGGACCGCATCGGAAGCGCCGAAAATGGCAAGTTCCAGCCCCCTCGGGTGGCTGCGCGAAGGGTAGAGCCGGCCGGGTTCGAACCCGGTGGGGATCTCTCCGGCGGACGTGACGCGGGATGTCGTCCGCTCCGGCAACAGGATCGAAGTGTTCTCCTTGGCATGTACGGTGACGCGCCGCTCGTCGAGCGGTTCCACGCACCAACCCGGCGGAACGTTTTCCGGCAGGTGCCGCTTGGCGACGACGAACCTGATGCCCCGCTTTTCCGCCGCGCTGATCGTCGCCTGCCGGTGGCGCACGACATTCGTCGGATCGAAGCGCGATATGCGCCGGATCAGCGTGTTGTCTCGAATGTACTTGCGCGTCGCCGGATCCGCCGGGTCGTCGTTCAGCCGCATGAGCGCGGCGAGGCTCGCGTAAGTGTCGTCCGCGTCTGCCGCGTTGATCGCATCGATGACGATGCGGCGAAACGCGTGGTGGAACGAGACCCGGCCGGCAGGATTGACGCCGCCGATAGCTACGATGACCGGAAGTCTGGACAACTTAAGCCGGGTGCTTCATCAAGGCGGGCCGGCGGGACTACGCCCGCTCGATCGCCATGGCGGTCGCCTCCCCGCCGCCGATGCAGAGCGCCGCTACGCCCTTCGCGCCCCCGGTCGCCTCGAGGGCGTGCGCCAGCGTGACGAGCAGCCGGCTGCCGGTGGATCCGATGGGATGTCCCTGGGCGCAGGCGCCGCCGTAGAGGTTCACCTTGTCGGGGTCGAGCCCGAGTTCGGAGATGGCGAGCATGGTCACCATGGCGAACGCCTCGTTGATCTCGAACAGGTCCACGTCGTCCTTGCTCCAGCCGACCTGCGACAACAGCTTGTCGATGGCGCCGACGGGCGCGATGGTGAAGTCCGAAGGGTGGATCGAATGGGTGGCGTGGCCGACCACGCGCGCAAGCGCTTCGCCGCCGACAGACGCGTCGCCGAGCACAAGCGCCGATGCGCCGTCGGAAATGGAACTGGCGTTGGCGGCGGTGATGGTGCCGTCCCGGGCGAATGCCGGGCGCAGCGCGGGGATCCTGTCGATCCTGGAGCGGCGCGGCTGTTCGTCCTCGCGCATGTCCTCGAAGGGCGCGATCTCGCGTTCGAGGTCACCGTCGTCCATCGCGCGCAGGGCTTTCTCGACGGAGCCGATGGCGAACGCGTCCATCGCTTCCCGCGTGAGCTGGCGCGCGTCCGCGGTCGCCTGGGCGAAGCTGCCCATGGAGGCGCCGGTCTCGGCGTCTTCCAGTCCGTCCACGAACATGGAGTCCGCCGCCTCGCGGTGTCCCATGCGGTGCCCCCGGCGCGCCTGCGCCAGCAGATACGGCGCGTTGGACATGCTCTCCATGCCGCCGGCGACTACGCAGTTGGCGCTGCCGGCGCGAATGAGGTCGGTGCCGAGCATGGCGCACTTCATGCCGGAGGCGCACACCTTGTTGACGGTGGTCGCGCCCGCGGCGTCGGGGATGCCGGCGAGACGCATCGCCTGACGCGCGGGGGCCTGCTTGACGCCCGCGCCGATCACGCAGCCCATCAGCACTTCGTCGATCGCGGCGGGGTCGACGCCGGCGTCCGCGGTGGCCGCCTCGATGGCGCGCGCGCCGAGTTCGGGCGCCGCCTTGTCCGAGAGCGCGCCGAGAAAGCTGCCGATGGGCGTGCGTTGCGCGCCGAGTATGAAGACATCGTTCATGGGAGTTCCTTGTTGCGGTTCATGCCGACTGTCTGAAGCGCGGGATCAGCTCCGCGAAGTTGCAGGGTTTGAAGTCGACGTCGAGTTGGTATTGGAGGATTTCGTCCCAGCCGGTGCGGCACGCATTGGTGGAGCCCGGCAACGCGAAGATCAGGGTGCCGTTGGCGAAGCCTCCCACGGCGCGGGACTGGATGGTGGAACTGCCGATCTGGGACAGGGAGACGTGCCGGAACAACTCGCCGAACCCGTCGATGGTCTTGTCGAACAGGGGCAGCAGGGCTTCCGGCGTGCTGTCGCGGTCCGAGAAGCCGGTGCCGCCGGTCGCGAGGATGGCGTCCACCTCGGGATCGGCAATCCAGGCGGACACGCGCGCCCGGATGCGGTACACGTCGTCGACCTCGATCGCGCGTCCGGCGAGCGCATGACCGGCCCCGACGAGGCGCTCGCAGAGGATATCGCCGGACGCATCGGTCGCCTCGGTGCGCGTATCCGAAACGGTTAACACCGCGATTTGCAACGATTTACTCGCCAATTTGGCAACCATTCGAAGGATTGCGGAATCCAAAGCGTTTACATTACAGTAGCCGCCCGCGTTGTGCATATGGCTTCGGGCTTGAGTAAAGACGCATCAGTCGAAGACCGGCTTTATTTTATCGCCGAGAGTCTGGCCCAGGACTTCTCGCTGTTTCCCAGTCCGGGAACCGGCCAGGATCCGTCCATGCGTGGCCTCATGGGCGAGGCGGAAATAGCGCGCCAGCGGGACCGGCTGGCGAACATGGACATCGATTCCTACATCGAGGCCGTGGTGGCGGGCGCGGAAGACACGCGCCGCACGCCGGCGCCGGAGGTCATACGGCGTATCGGGACCAGGTCCGGCGACGAGGTGCGGGATGGTCCGTTCTATGCCGCCGTACTGCGGATGGATTTCGACGGCGTCACGCGTTCGGTGGCGTTCATCGCCCAGGACCGGTCTGTGAACAACGGCGTCTGGGGCCCCGAACATCACATCGCGGCCGCGGACTGGATCGCGGAGTCCGCGAATCGGTCGACTCCGATCATCACTTTCATGGACACGCCGGGCGCGGACGCCCAGGCGGAGGCGAATCGCAACAACCAGGCGCACAGCATCTCCAGGCTGATCACCCAGATGGCGGGCGTTCATGTGCCCAATCTGGGCATCGTCTACGGTCTCGGCTATTCCGGCGGCGCCATCCCGCTGGCGGCGAGCAACCTGCTGCTGTCGGTCCGCGACGGGGTTTTCAGCACGATCCAGCCGCAGGGACTGGCCAGCATCGCGCGCCGGTTGAACCTGTCGTGGCAGCAGTGCGCCAAGCAGGTTGGCCTGTCGCCGTTCGAACTGTACGGCCAGGGCAACATCGACGGCATCATCGACTACAGTCCCGGCGAGGAAGGGACCCTCGAGAACCTTCGCCTCGCCATCGTCTCCGGCATTCAGTCCGTCGAGGCGCGGACCAAGTCGTTCGTCGCGGACAATCCCTACATTCTCGATCACTACCGGCGCAGTCTGGAGCGCTACCTGGCCCCATCGGAACGCCTGCGGCGCATACAGGAGAGCGGGGCATACCGGGGATCGCGGAATCCCACCGAGTATCCGAACGTATTCGGCGTCTCCAATCGCTACCTCCGCTACCTCCGCTGCCGCCGCCGCATCAAGGCCACCTCGGAGCGGCAGTACGGGCGGCTGGCGCAGCAGCGCCTGCCGGAAGGCGAGCAGGCGGCGCGCGCGGCGCGCGAGCGCCGACGGGTGTTCTTGGCGTGGATGCAGGATCCCGATCAGGTCCGCTACGAAGATGTGCTGTCCCGCGCATGGAAGAACTATGTCTCGAGGAAGGAGGCCCTGGGCGACGAGCGCGGCCGCCTCGCGCGGCTGTTCCTGGGGGAACCGGCGCAGAACTACCGGGTCGCCCGCGCGACGCTGCTCTCCGATGTCGGCATGCACCTCTTCAATCGCTGGAAGTCGGATGCGGCGGGCAATTTCACCGCCCTGAAACACTACCTGGCGAACCACGACGAGGTCCGCGCCCTGGTGGGCGTGGACCAGGTTCGGGCGCCGCGCGCCCTCCTGCTCGCGATCTCGCGCGACCCCGCGTTCGGACCGCTGCTGCGCCAGCGTTTCACGCACGAAGGGGGCAAGCTGCTCTCGCCCGAGCACCTGGAAGGCAAGAGCGACGACTACATCCGCTCGCAACTGGCGGGGGAGCTGAACCTCGCCATGACCGAGGGTCCGATGGACGACGCCGTCGTCAAGACGGACCTCGCGCCGTCCACGCGGCAGGCGCTCGGCAACGCCGTGTCGCCACTCGTGGCCAACCGATTGGTGCTCGAGGACCGGTTCCGGTCGTTCATCACCGCCGCCTCGGACGAGACCGAGGCTCGCGAACCGACCGTGCTCGATATCCTGCTGGAAGACGATCTCAGGGAAGACTTCATCGCCGAGTGCGAAAACTTCCTGCTGTTCGATGCGGTCTACGATCACACCATCGCGAGTCTTGACTCCATCGCCGAAGAAGCCGGCCGCACCCGCAGCCTGTCGAAGGCTTCGCTGTCGGGACTTATCGACCTCGCGTTCGGGGCGGCCGCCAGGAGCGCCGGCGGGCCCGGTGACGCAGCCCCGGAACGGGTCGCCGCGCGTTTCAAGGGGCAGTTTTTCGACTGGTACAGGCGCATCGCGGACAATTCCCGCTCCGGCGACTTCTTCCGCGCAGTGGAAGAGTGGAAAAAGCGCGCCTTCGCGCACCTGCCGGACACCCTGTTCGTGGTGGTCACGTTCCTGTTCGACAGACTGCTGCTCTCGTACCTGCGCTCGGAATGGGACGGCCGCCGCTACGACGGCCGCATCGCGCCGAGAAAGATCGGCCGCAAGGACTTCTGGAACCGCCTCCACATCGCCTACCGGGATCTGCGCATCCAGAACACGCTGACGCACTTCAAGTCGCGGCGCGCGGCGGGGCCGCAGGCATTCATCGACATGTTCTTCCCGGATTTCGACGAACTGTTCGCGGATCTCCTGAGTTCCGATCCCTGCGAATTTCCCGGCCTGCGGCAGTCCATCGAGACCGCGCTGGCCAACGACACGACGCCCTGCGGGGTCATTACGGGCATCGGCACGTTCGACGACGGCAACGGGGGCTTAAGCGCGGGCGCCGTCATCTCCAACGCGAACTTCCAGGCCGGCGCCTTCGATATGGCCAGCGCGGAGAAGTTCTGCAAGCTCCTGGTCGCATGCGCCGAACAGAACCTGCCGGTGATCTGCTTCATCTCGTCCGGTGGCATGCAGACCAAGGAGGGTGCCGGCTCGCTGTTCTGCATGGCTGCGATCAACGACCGCATCACGCGTTTCGTCCGCGACTACGACCTGCCCGTCATCATGTTCGGCTTCGGCGACTGCACGGGCGGCGCGCAGGCGAGCTTCGTGACGCACCCGCTGGCGCAGACCTACTATTTCTCCGGCACCAGCATGCCCTTCGCGGGACAGATCGTCGTGCCCTCGAACCTGCCGATGGACTCCATCCTCTCCAACTACCTCTGCGACACGCCCGGCTCGATGCAGGGTCTCGTCAAGCACCCGATGCTGCCCGACCTCGATGACGAACTGCGGAAAGTCGATCCGGACATCCCGGTTCCGGTCGAGTCCGTAACGGACGTGGTCAACCGCGTCATGGCTGGCGTGCTCAGCCTAGAGCGGCCCGCGGCGGCGCCGTCTCGCCCGACGGTCAAGCCGACGGACCTGATCCGGCCGGTCTCCAGGGTGCTGATTCACGCGCGCGGTTGCACCGCCGTCAAACTCATCCGGATCGCGCAGCGCCGCGGGATCGAGGTCGTGCTGGTTCAGTCGGACCCGGACATGGAATCCGTGCCGGTGGACATGCTGTCCGAGAAGGACTCGGTGGTGTGCATCGGCGGCGCCACGCCGGACGAGAGCTACCTCAACGCGCTTTCCGTCGTTTCCATCGCCGAGCACGAGCGGGTGGACGCCCTGCATCCCGGCATCGGTTTCCTTTCCGAGAGCAGCCAGTTCGCCGGAATCGTCCGCTCGCGCGGGATCAACTTCATCGGCCCGTCCACGGTCACGATGGACATCATGGGCAACAAGTCGAACGCCATCACCACGGCGATGCGTCTGGGCGTGCCGGTGGTGCCCGGCAGCCACGGCATCGTGACGGAGGTCGACCGGGCGGCGACCCTCGCGGACGAGATCGGTTACCCGATATTGATCAAGGCCGTGCACGGCGGCGGCGGCAAGGGCATCCAGGTGGTCCAGTCGCGGAATCGCTTCCACGAGCTGTTCCAGCGCGTTTCGGCGGAAGCCCGCGCGGCCTTCGGCAACGGCGACGTCTACCTCGAGAAATACATCACCTCGCTGCGCCACATCGAGGCGCAGGTGCTGCGCGACTACCACGGCAACGCCAAGGTGCTCGGCTTGCGCGACTGCAGCGTGCAGCGCGACAAGCAGAAGGTGATCGAAGAGTCCGGTTCGACCATGCTGCCGCCCGACCTGGAAAGCGCGGTGAGGGAACACGCGGCGGCGCTCGCCGAAGAGGTGGAGTACGTCGGCGCGGGCACCGTCGAGTTCATCTACGACCTCGACGCCGAAGCGGTCTACTTCATGGAAATGAATACCCGGCTGCAGGTGGAGCATCCGGTGACGGAGATGGTGTCCGGGGTCGACATCGTCGGCGAACAGTTCAGGATCGCCGCCGGCGAGAGCATCGCGAACCTCGAGGTCGGCGAGGACGGCTATGCCATCGAGGCTCGCATCAATGCCGAGCGCATCGCCGCGGGCGACCTCTCTTTTCAGCCGAACCCCGGCACGATCACGGCATGCGAGTTCCCAAAGGTTCCGGGCATGGACGTCATCAGCATCGCGGGATCGGAGAGGTTCATCTCGCCCTACTACGACAGCATGATCGGCCAGGTGATCGCGCACGGCCGAGATCGCGCCGACGCCGCGGCCAAGCTCGCGGACTACCTGGACCGCGTGCACATAGAGGGCATCGCGACGAACATCGCGCTGGTGAAGCGGGTGTTGCGGGATTCGACGTTCCTCGCGGGCGACTACGACACCGACTATCTGCCGAAGTTCCTCGAAAGCGGGGATGTCGATTCGCTGATCGAGGAGATCGAAGCAGCCGCCGGGCCGCAAGCCGGCGACATCGGCAGCGATGCCATCCGCATCGAGAACAGCGTTGAACTGCGCGTGCTGTCGCCGTCCGCGGGCATCTTCTTCGCGACGCCGTCACCGGCGGAACCCGAATACGTCCAGGCCGGCCAGCGCATCGGGCTGGATGACACTCTCTGCCAGCTCGAGGCGTTCAAGATTTTCACGCCGCTGCGGCTCAAGGACTACAACTCCGGAGACAATGGCCTCTACCGCGATGGCGAGTACGAAGTGACGCACATCAATGTCACGAGCGGCCAACAGGTCAACGCCGGCGACCTGTTGTTCGTGGTGAAGCCGGCGGACGTCGCGGAAGCCGGTTGAGCCCTCGCCCTGGCTTGCGACCCTCGGTCGCCGCACGGTGCCCTGACGCGGAACGCGTCGATTTCGAGATGTTCTCTGGCCAGTTCCGGGCGGGGTGGTATTGTTTCCTGCCGTACCGATGCAGGAGATGGACATGTTCAATCGAGTATGCGGCGTATTTCTCATCGCGGTGGCGGTGCTGGTGGCGGTGCATACGGTGATCGAGCCGCTCTACCACACGTCGGTGCCGGGACAACCGTACAGCCCGGTCTGGGAAATCCTGGACCCGTTGATGGCGCTGGCGATCCTGCTGGGTCTCAGGTTCGGCTACGTGCGCAAGAAGGCGGTGGTGGGTGACGCGGTCACGCGCGCCTACCTCCTCTCGAACATGTTGTTCTACGGCTTTCTGTTCGTCGGAATCATGTTCCTGTGGAACTGGTTCACCCTGATGAGCCCGGGATACTCGGCGGCGGGCAGCGACACCAACGCGATGGTCTGGATACTCATCGATGCGGCCCTGCCCCTGCTCATGGGCGCGGCGGGTTCCGCCATGCTGACGGCAGCAGGAGAAGGAGAGTCCTAAGCTTGGGAGCGCGAGGGGGCGCCCCTCGCATGAAGAGAGCGCCCAGCCGGAGCGCTAGTCGGGTTCGGCGCACCAGGCGGCGATGCCCCTGGCCCATTCCTCATCGTCGTTCAGGCACGGCGCGAGCCGGAACGAACGGCCGCCCGCTTGCATGAACGTCTCCCGCCCCCGGATGCCGATCTCTTCCAGCGTCTCGAGGTTGTCCGCGGTGAATGCCGGACATGCCACGGTGATGGAGCGCACGCCCTTTCCGGGTAGTTCCGCGAGCAGTTCGTCCGTGTAGGGCCGCAGCCAGGGCAGTCGCCCGAGGCGCGACTGGAAACTGGTGGAATGCCGCGTCCCCCGGAGGCGCTCGGCGAGTGCCCGCGTGGTCTCGAGACACTGATGCCGGTAGCAGGTTGCATGGGCCGGCGACGGCGTCTCGCAGCAGTCGGCGCATGCGAGACAGTGGGACCCGGTCGGGTCTGCCTTGGTGATGTGGCGCTCGGGCAGCCCGTGGTAGCTGAAGACCAGGTGGTCGTCGTCGGCCATGGTCGACCGCACCAGCCGCGCGACGGCGTCGAGGAACGCTTCCTGCGCATAGAACGGCGGCATCACGCGGACCGGGATCGTTGCCAGGGCCTTCACCCGCTCGATGGTCGTCGTTCGCGTGGACGCCGCGTGCTGCGGATACATGGGTACGAGGAGGATTTCATCCACGGCGCCGAGGGACTCGATAGCGTCTGCGAGGCTGGGCGTCCCGTAGCGCATGCCGACGGCGACCTTGAGGCCGGTCAGTCCCCGGAGGCGCTCAGCCAGCGCCATGGTGTGGTGAATGAGGGGCGACCCCGGCGCGTCATCGCGCCAGATTGTCCGGTACGCCGCGGCGCTCTGTCGCGGGCGCCGCGGAAGAATGAAGGCGGACACGATCATGCGACGTATCGGCCACGCAACGTCCAGGACGTGGGGGTCCATCAGGAACTCGTTCAGGTAGCGGCGCACAGAAGCCGTGTCGCAGCTGGCGGGCGATCCGAGGTTGGCGATCAGCACACCGCGTTCGTTCATGGAATTCACATTCGCTGTGGGGTTTCCTGCATTGTTCCGCGGCCCGACCGTGTATCAGTTGACTTCATCGGGGGACGATTCTCAAGGCTCAATAGCCCTGGTCAACCCGCTGCTTCTGTCCCGGTTGGGGATTCTCGAGAATCTATTGGCGCTTCAGAACGTTGCCGCGGGCCGCAGGTGGAGAGCGCTATGGGACGCCTAAACCGGTACTCTGACGGGATATCAGTTCGCCGGGGCATGTGCTCCTTGACAGGAAAGCGTCATGCGCGGAGTATCGCCGCGAATGCCCTCCGCCGACGGGGCGCGAAATCGGGAGACTCCACGATGTACTTTTACGTTGCTTGTCGGGCGAGTCGCCAAAGGGCGAGGCCAATGCGAGCGTCGAGTGCGAGGTCCATGAACAGGATCGAGGTTCGAGGAACCTTGGATGAGCAGGAATGAGTCCAGAACTTATTGGAATCTGCACGGTCGGTCTCGCGCTTGTCGGTTTCCTTTGGAAAATTCGCCGCGATTTGAATGCGGACATTGAGAACCGACTAGGCCCGCTGAACGACAAGATCGATAGCCTTGACCGCAAGATCGATAGCCTCGTCAGGGATCATCATGCTCTCGCTCGCGAGGTTTCTGAATTTCGAGGTGAGGTGCGCGGTCGCATCCAAAGGAGAGAGCAATCTCCACCGATGCCATTGGAGGACGCGGCAGCATTATGATCCTGAATTGGGTCAGATGCGGCGAGGATCGCCACTTCTGCTCGCTGGAGTGGCTCAATCTTACCAATACGAGCGATGTCGGCGTTTACATCATCTGGTGCAGCGGTGACCGCGTCGTTAGAGTCGGACAGGGCGACATTCGAGAAAGACTGTCCGAGCATCGTCGCGACAACAACATTCTCCGGCATCGGTCCCGTGGGCAACTGCTCGTTTCGTGGGCAAGCGTGAGCGATTCGTGCCTGCGCGGAAAAGTAGAGCGGTATCTGGGCGATGCTCTCGACCCGATCGAAGGCGGGCGGTTTCCAGATGTCACGCCTACGCAGGTCAATCTTCCGTGGAAAGACTAGTGCTCCGTCAAGACCAAATCTGCGGGTATCTGCGGGTCTTTTTGCCCCTTGGACTTTGTTGCTCCTCCTTGTGTGGTGCCTGCCACACGGCGTCGTCGCGCCTCGCCAAGAACCAAAAATCCCTCCCAGCTACACTCGCATCTTTAGACTTGACGGAACACTAGCGAATGTCTTTCCATATCCATCTGACAAGTTACTTCAAGCAGGATTGCGGCATCGCCATCGATCTCATGGACGATCCGCTATAGGTCCCAACGGGTTGCCACACGCCGGTTCCACATCGCTTGGAACTCGGCGCCCAAACACCATCAAACCTTGACGTGGCAGGAACATGACGGTCATCGTCGACTACGATGCAGGCAACCTGCGCAGCGTGCAGCGCGCATGCGCGGAAGTGGGTACCACCGCCGCCATTACGAGCGACGCGGGCGAAGTGCGCCGGGCGAATCGCGTGATCTTTCCGGGGGTGGGCGCCGCCGGCAGCGCCATGCGGAGCCTCAGGGCGCGCGGGCTTGATCGCGCCCTGGTCGATGTCATGCGCGGCGGGACGCCGGTGCTCGGCATCTGCCTGGGGCTGCAGATATCCCTCGATCACTCGGAAGAGAACGACCAGGACACCCTGGGTCTCGTTGCGGGCGAAGTACGGCGTTTCGCGCTTTCCGATCCGTCGCTGAAGGTGCCGCACATGGGCTGGAACGCCGTGCAGGTCGTGCGCCCGCACCCGCTCCTTGCGCATGTCGCGCCCGGGGACGAGTTCTACTTCGTGCACGCCTACTACCCGGTGCCGAAGGACGCGGGCATGGTGCGGGCGGTTGCCGACTACGAGGGGCGGTTCTGCTGCGCGCTCGGCGTCGGCAACTATTTCGCCACCCAGTTCCATCCGGAGAAAAGCGGCCGCGTCGGTCTGCGGCTGATCGAGAACTTCGTGCGTTGGGACGGAAACGATGCTTAGCAAGCGCCTGATCGCATGCCTCGATGTCCGCGACGGGAATCTCGCGAAGAGCGTGCGCTTCGTCGATACGAAAGACATCGGCGATCCCGTGGCCAAGGCGCGCGAGTACTACCACGACGGGCTCGACGAACTCGTCTTCTACGACATCACCGCATCAAGCGAGAAACGTCGCATCATCCTCGACGTCGTGGAGGCCGTGGCCGAGCAGGTTTTCATCCCGCTTTCCGTCGGCGGCGGCGTCGGCTCGGTGGCGGATGCGACGGACCTGCGACTCGCTGGCGCGGAGAAGATCAATGTCAACACGGCGGCGGTGGAGCGGCCGACGCTCATCGCCGAATGCGCCGAGGCGATCGGCGGCCAGAACGTCGTGCTCTCCATGGACATACGCAAGGTCGGCGTATCGGCGGACTTTCCCTCCGGCTACGAGATCGTCGTGCGCGGGGGCCGCTCGCCGACGGGCATCGACGCGCTGGCCTGGACGCGCGAGGGCGAACGGCTGGGCGCCGGCGAACTGGTGGTCAATTCCATCGACGCGGACGGCACCCGCAGCGGCTACGAGCTGCACCTGACGCGGGCGATCAGCGAAGCGGTGCGGATCCCGGTGATCGCCTCCGGCGGCGCCGGAGTCCCCGATCATCTCTATGATGTGCTGACCGAGGGCAAGGCCGATGCCGCGCTGGTGGCGTCGATGGTCCACTACGGGGACTACACCGTGAGCGGACTGAAGCGACATCTCGACGGACGCGGCGTGAAGATGCGGATGTCCTGGTGAAAGCCATTCGCGTTGCCCGCGAGCGGCTCGTCTGGACGGACGCGGATGCGCCGGCCGGCGCGCCTGGTCCGGGGCAGGTCCGGATCGCCATCCGCGCCAGCGCCGTGAATCGCGCCGATCTTCTCCAGCGGGCGGGCGACTACCCGCCGCCGCCGGGCGCGAGCGACATCCTCGGCCTCGAGTGCGCCGGCGTCGTCGAGGCCGTGGGCGACGGCGTCGCGCGCGTCGATGTCGACGACAGCGTGTGCGCCCTGTTGGCGGGCGGCGGCTACGCGGAAGCCGTGGTCGTGCCCGCGGGGCAGGTCCTGAAAGTGCCGCGGGGCATCTCCTTGGTCGAGGCGGCGTCCCTGCCCGAAGTGTTCGCGACGGCGTATCTCAACCTCTACATGGAAGCCCGGCTCCGGTTTCGCGAAACGGCGCTGTTGCACGCCGGCGGGAGCGGAGTGGGCACCGCGGCGATACAGTTGTGCCGGGAGTTCGGCAATCCCTGCTACGTGACGGCGGGTTCCGAGTCGAAGGTCGCGCGCTGCATCGAACTCGGCGCGTCGGCGGGCTGCGATCGACATACGGCGTCGTTTGTGGACGAGGTGCGGGGGTGGACGGACGGGGAGGGGATCGACGTCATCCTCGATCCCGTGGGAGGCGCCTACCTGGCGGACAATCTGCGGACCCTGAAGCTCGAGGGCCGCCTGGTCGTCATCGGCCTGATGGACGGCGTCCGCGCCGAGTTGCCGCTCGGCGCGCTGCTTGCGAAACGTCTCTCCATCGTGGGCTCCACCCTGCGCTCCCGGACCATCGCGCAGAAGGCCGCCGTCATGGATGCGCTAAGGGATCGGGTCTGGCCGAAGATCGAAGCGGGCGCCATTCGGCCCGTCATCGACACCGTGTTTCCGATGGACCGGGCGGAGGAAGCGCACGGCCTGATCGCCAGCAACGAAACCTTCGGCAAGGTCGTCCTGGAAAACCGTTAAGCCGCGACCGGTTACCGCACCGCTTCCAGGCGCGCCAGCTGCTCCTCCATCGTCCGCAGCCTCGCGGCGAGGTCCCGCGCCTTGTCGCGCTCCTTGTCCACCACGGCGGCCGGTGCCCGGGTCACGAAGTTCTCGTTGCCGAGCTTGCCCCGGGAACGGGCGAGGTCGCGCTCGAACCGGGAGATGGTCTTCCGCAGCCGCTCGCATTCCCGGTCGATGTCGATCAGTCCCGCGAGTGGAACGAGCACCTTGAGGTCGCCGACGATCTGCACGGCCGCGGGCGGCGCCTCGGCATCCGGGGGCAGCCACGTCACGCTCTCGACGTTCGCCATCCGGCGCAACAGGGTCTCCGTCGCGCGCAAGCGCTCGCGGTCGGTCGCGTCGCCGTCCTGGAACATGAGGTCGACGCCAACGCCGGAAGCGACGCCCATCTCGCCCCGGATGTTGCGGATGCCGACCACCACGGCCTTCAGCCACTCTATCGCGGCGACGGCTTCGGCGTCGTCTTCAAGGTCGTCCGTTCTCGGGTACGGCGCCCGCATGATCGTCCCGCCGGGGCGTCCCGATGCCGCGCGCGCCTCGCGCCACAGGGTTTCCGTAATGTAGGGAATGAGCGGATGCGCCACGCGCAACAGGACATCGAGGGTGGTCGCGAGCGTCCGACGCGCGGCGCGGGCGGCCGCGGGATCATCTTCGCCGCGCCACAGCACCGGCTTGGTGAACTCCACGTACCAGTCGCAGTACTCGTGCCAAGCGAACTCGTGCACCGCGTTCGCATACATGTCGAAGCGGTATTCGCCTATCGCGCGTTCGGCATCTTCGATCAGCCGCCGGGCGCGGGAGCGAATCCAGCGGTCGGCGAGACCGAGCGGCGCGGGCCCCTCGATATCGGTGCCTTCCACGTGCATGAGAACGAACTTTGTCGCGTTCCACAGCTTGTTGCAGAAGTTCCGATAGCCGTCGACGCGGCCCAGGTCGAGGTTGACATCGCGCCCGGTCGGGGAGGCGAGGGCGCAGCAGGTGAACCGCAGCGCATCGGTACCGTAGGCGCGGATGCCGTCGGGGTAGTCGGCCCGGGTCGCCGCCTCGATTTCCGCGGCCATCTGCGGCTGGGTCAGGTCGGTCGTGCGCTTTGCCACCAGGTCTTCGAGCGATATCCCATCGACGATGTCGAGCGGGTCGAGGACATTGCCCTTGGTCTTGGACATCTTGGCGCCGTGGGCGTCGCGCACCAGCCCGTGGGTATAGACGGTGCGGAACGGCACGTCGCCGGTGAAGCGCAGCGTCATCATGATCATGCGCGCGACCCAGAAGAAAATGATGTCGTGGCCCGTGACCAGGACATCCGTGGGGTGGAACCGGTCGAGTTCGCTCGTCCGCTCCGGCCAGCCCAAGGTGGCGAAGGTCCATAGCGCCGAACTGAACCAGGTGTCCAGCACGTCGGTGTCCCGCTCGAGGACGGTGCCGCCGGGCACGCGGCCTCTTTCGCGCGCCTCGCGTTCGTCGCGGCCCACATACACGTTGCCCTGGTCGTCGTACCACGCCGGGATGCGGTGTCCCCACCACAACTGCCGGCTGATGCACCAGTCCTGCACGTCGCGCATCCAGGCGAAATAGATGTTCTCGTACTGTTGCGGCACGAACCGGATGCGCCCGTCCCGCACCGCCTCGATGGCCGGTTGGGCCAGCGGCTTGACGTCGACCCACCACTGATCGGTCAGCCACGGCTCCAGTACGGCACCCGAGCGGTCGCCTCGGGGCACGGTCAAACTGTGGGGTTCGACGGAGGCGAGCAACCCGAGTTCCGTGAGGTCGGCCACGACGGCCTCCCGCGCCTCCATGCGATCAAGGCCCCGGTACGCATCGGGCGCGTTTCCGTTGATGCTCGCGTCGGCGTTCAGGATATTGACGCAGGGCAGACCGTGGCGCTCGCCCACGGCGAAGTCGTTGAAGTCGTGACCCGGCGTGACCTTGACGCAGCCGGTGCCGAACTCCGGGTCGACGTGCGTGTCGCCGACGATGAAGATCTCCCGTCCGACCAGCGGCAGCCGCGCGCGGGCGCCGATGAGGTCGCGGTAGCGCGGGTCGTCCGGGTGCACGGCGAGCCCCGTGTCGCCGAGCATCGTTTCCGGCCGGGTCGTCGCCACGACGACATGGTCCGCTCCCTCCGATGTCCGGGCGCCGTCAAGCAACGGGTAGCGGATATGCCACAGGTGGCCGCGTTCATCGACGTTGTCCACCTCGAGGTCCGACACGGCCGTCTTTAGCACCGGGTCCCAGTTGACCAAGCGTTCCTTCCTGTAGATCAGGCCGTCCTCATACAGTCGCACGAAGACTTCGTTGACGGCGGCGGTGAAGCCCTCGTCCATGGTGAATCGGTCCCGCGACCAGTCGAGCGACGAGCCCATGCGGCGGAGCTGCTGCGAGATCTCGCCTCCGGAGAGATTGCGCCACTCCCATACGCGTTCGAGGAACGCCTCGCGGCCGATGTCGGCGCGGCTCTTCCCTTCGCTTTCGAGCTGGCGCTCGACGATCATCTGGGTGGCGATGCTGGCGTGGTCGGTCCCCATCTGCCATAGCGCCTGGCGGCCCTTCATGCGCTGGTATCGGGTCAGCGCGTCCATGAGAGTGTGCTGGAAGGCATGGCCCAGGTGCAGGCGGCCGGTGATGTTCGGCGGCGGAATGGCGATGCAGAAGGGACGCCCGTCGCCGGCGGGTGCGAAGTATCCGTTGGACTCCCATTCGTCGTAGAGCGCGCGTTCCAGCGACGACGGCTCGAAAGTACCTTTCATGGCACAAACGCCTCCGGGAGCGTCAGCGACTGCGGGCGGTTCTGGCATGGACGAAGAGAGGGGCCGGGGCCGGGGAGCGCGAGGGGGTACCCCTCGCA
>CAZFGB010000189.1:0-19911 GCA_964518405.1 uncultured Pseudomonadales bacterium
GCGACCTGTTCCATGGTGCGAATGCGCTCGATGCGAAGTGTCACGATCATCTCCCGATGATCCCCGACACCCCAGGTTAAGGCTCACTTTGCGTTGGAATCGCATCTCAACTTTAGGCTCATCTCGCGTTGGACAAGGCTACCCCTTGACTGCGGAGCGGGGCGGTATGACACTCGCAACATAGTGTTGTCGGGCGAACGCTGCAGGCGGATTTCGCCTTGGAGATCACGATGAAGTATCGCGCAAGCTTCATTCTGGCGTCGTTGGCCGCCGCCGTCACTGCTTCCGCCGATGAAACGATTCGGGAAGCATTGCGCGGGGAAAGCGACGTATTGACGCGCATCGAGGTGCAGCTCGATACCAGCGAGTTCGATGCGGCCGCTTCCGCGGCCGAGCGGGTGGTCGAGGAGATCGAAGACCGTTCGCACCGGCACGACATCGAACTGGCAAGGCCGTTGATGCTGCTCGGCGATGCCCGCCTCGGCATGGCCGATGTCGTCGGCGCCCTCGACGCTTATGACCGGTCACTGTTGGTCACAAGGGTCAACAAGGGCCTGTTCACTCCGGACCAGGTTGAAGTCGTCTATCGCGAAGCTACCGCGTACGCCGCGCTCGGCGACCGCGATACGGCCAACGACCGGCACGAATACGCGTTCGACCTGTTGACTCGCGCATATGGCCACGACGATCCGAAACTCATTCCGGGCCTCTTCCTGCTCGCCGACTGGTATAACGAAGACCACAATATCTTCGTCGCTCGCAGGATGCTGGCCCAGGCGGTCCTGCTGGGCAAACGCCACCTCCGCGCCGACGACCCGCAGACCATCAGAGCCCTCAAGGGACTCGCCCGGACATTCCGCGAAGAGCGATTTCCATCAATAACCCCCGACAAGAGAGGCGCGGCCGGTTCGTCGTACTACCGCTCGAACAACCGCTTCCAGCAGGTGCAACTCAACAACTTCAGCCCGGGCGAGCGCGCGTTGATCGAAGTGATCAACATCGAGATGGCGCGGACGGACGGGTCGAACGCGGAAGTTGCCGACGCCATGCTCGAACTCGCCGACTGGTACCTGTTATTCGAAAAATACAGTCGGGCGTTTCCGCTCTACACCCGCATCTGGGAACTCCTCGAGTCCGACCCGGAGGGATTGGAGGCCGTGTTCAAGGATCCGACGCCGCTCTACCTTCCGCTACCGGCGACGCCGACGCCGGCAGCCCCTTCGACGATGGAGGACGGCATAGTCGAACTGGCGCTGACCGTCACCGACCGAGGTCTCGTTTCGGATTTGTCCACGCTGCGATCGGAACCCGAGGGCATGATGGAGTTTCAGGTCCGCAAAGCCACGCGGCGCGCCCGCTACCGGCCCGCCTTCGTCGAGGCGCTTCCCGTGTTGACCGAAGACGTGCGGATCGAGTACCGCTTCCCATACAAACCGGATGCCAAAACCATCCCGGCAACGTGACGGAACCCCCGGCGGAGGAGCGGCGAGGGGAGAGTAGGGAAACGGTGAGCATCCCCTCGCCATTTCGCGCACGGTCGGGTTGCGCATTGCCGACTCCCGCGACGGAAAACGCCAGCCAAAGCGTATATGAACCAGACATGAATGTTGCCGAACCTTTCGACCGGGAATCTGCCTTGGAGAGTATGATCGGCGCAACATCCGACGCCGACGACGTCCTCGCCGAGGCCGAGACACAGCGGCCTTCAGCCGGGGGAGCTTCCTCTACCGCCGACGGGCAAAGGCGCTACCCCGTGGATGGCGGCGTACCCCCGTGGATGGCGGCATCGATGATGGCGATGCAGCGTCGAAGCGGCAGGAGACGTATCGCGATGAAGCATGTCAGGGGAACTCTGTGGGCGAGCCTCACGGCGAGCCTGCTGGCGCTTGCCGCCTGCAAGGGACCTCCACCGGTATCGTCGGGCATTCCTGGCGTTCCGGGGATGCCCGGCGTGCCTGGCGTGCCCGGGCTGCCCTCTCCAAGCCTGCCCTCTCCGGGCTTGCCGTCTCCGGGCCTGCCCTCTCCAAGCCTGCCCTCTCCAAACCCGCCGTCTCCGGGCATGCCGTCTCCGGGAGGCAGTCCATCGCTGCCTTCTCCCAGTCCTCCGTCAGATATGCCGTCGACTGGCGGCCGCCCACCAGACGGCGGTTCTTCCGGCGGCGATAACCGACCGCAGGGTGATCAAGGACAGGACGGAGATCAGGGACAGGACGGCGATCAACGCAAGGAAGGCGATCAGCGGCAGTCCGGCAACGGCGGCTGGGAGACGAGCAACGAAACTCCGGGATCGTCCGGGACCCGCCCGGACGGCGGCTCGGGACGGCCCGAGTCCGGCGATGAAGGCGCAGGCGGTGACAGCGAACTCGACAGGGCGCTGGAAGTGTTCGACGGCCAGATCCTGAGCGAACGGCAGGCGATTCTATCTCGCAGAAACGAAACCGCAGGTCAGCGGCCGCTGCCCGAACCACCCGAGGACGAAAACAAGAGCGAAGACGAAGGTGGGGGCCAAGGTGGACCCATGGGCGGGAACAACAGCGAACCGCCGCCGGTGCCGCCGCCCAAGTTGCCCATTCCACCCGACGTTGCGGACGCCACCGACGATGACGTGGTCTGTCGGCAAATTCGAGAGGCCGCCATCGCAGAGACCGACACGGGTCTGCGCGAGGCCCTCTGGGAGGAGTACCGGCGCTGTAGAGGGCGGAGGTAGCGCGTATCGTGCCCAGCATCCGCCGTCAGCCATCCCCCATCGCCACCGCCGCCACGTCGCCGCCATCGGCTCGCGCCGTACTGAGAGCGTTGTTCTGGCGGCAACGACCCTGGTGGGTGCTCGGCGTCGGCCTTGCCGTGACGGGTTGCGTGAGCCAGACCGTCCGCGTGGTTGACCTGACGCCCCCGGAACAGATCGCCGAGGCCATTCCCGAAGAGTTGCTGCTCGACGTCGGCGTCGCGGTCTTCGACGCGAACGTTCCCGAAGAGTTCGACCAACAGGTCGAGGCCAATATCCACCCGGACGTGCGGCGCGCCGAGGGCAACTACCTGGCCTTCTACCTGAAGAACGTGCTGCAATCCACCGGCAATTGGGGGGCGGTCCGGGTGGTCCCCCGCGCGACCCACGCGGTGGACCTCACCGTCCAGGCAACGATCAAGCACTCCGACGGAGAGTCGCTGATGCTGCACGCAGTCGTGACCGACGTGCTGGGCACCGTCTGGCTGGACAAGAAGTATGACGCCCTCGCCAGCAAGTACGCCTACGAGACGGCCTACGAGCAGACAATCGATCCGTTTCAAAGCGTCTACCGGAGGATCGCCGACGACATGGTCGCGCGTCTCAAGACGCTGTCGCCGGACCACGCCAGGAAGATCCGCGCAGCGGCTGAAATGCGATTCGCCCGCGACTTCGTGCCCGACGCGTTCGCAAACTACATCACGCCGAACAAATCCGGAGGTTTCGATTTGCGGCGCCTCCCGGCCGAGGGTGACGAGAACCTCGCGCGGGTGCGGCGGGTGCGCGAGCGCGAGTACCTCTTCATCGACACTCTCGACGAATACTACGAAACGTTCGGCGCGAACATGTTCACGCCTTACCAGAACTGGCGGCGCGCCACCTACGGCGAAGCCATCGCTTACAAGCGGGCGCGACAGGCGGCGCGGTCACGCGCGATCGCCGGCACCGCGGGGGTGCTCGGGGGAATCGCCACCCAGACCACCGCCGAAAACGCCGTCAGCTACTACGGCGGCATGGTCGGCATCATCGGCGGCGCGACGATGCTGAAGGCCGCGCTCGACAAGCGAGCGCAGGCGAGGGTCAGCGCGGACATGCTGCAGGAACTCGGCGCATCGGCGGGAGCGGCGATAACGCCCTACACGATGGAGCTGGAAAACCAGGTTCTCCATTTGCAGGGAAGCGTCGAGGCGCAGTACGTGGAGCTTCGCCGCATCCTGAAGATGGCCTACTACCGCGACCTGGGACTGGCGCTCCCGGAGGCCCCTGAAGGGATCCAGAACGCTCCGGACGTCGATGAGGCGGAGAACCAGGACGAATCGCTTCCGAACGGGCGGGAGCCGACCGAAGGCCGCGCAATCCGTCGCCAATGAGCGGAACAGACAACCGCGACCGCCTGGTCATCACGCCGGCGAAGGCCCCGCTTTCGCGGCAGGACGCCGTCCGGCGCTCACGCATCCCCAGACCGTCCCGGGCCACCATCGCACTAGGGGGCGCTCTCCTCGCATTGCTCGCCATCGCCGCCTGGACCGTCTTTGTCTTGCCGGATCACGTCGACGATCCGGAGACCCTGGCCGTCGATGCGCGCCCGCCAAGCGGCGAGGTTTCCGATGGGACTGTCGGCCGCGACGCCGTATCGAGCGATTTCGTCCCGCCTTTCCGTCGGACCGAACTCGCGAAGGCCGAGGCGCAAGCCAAGGAAACGCTTGCCGAAGTCGTGGAGTTGCAGCGCCTGCTCGAAGGCGAGATGAATGTCGAGGACTGGGCCTCGGATCAGTTCGCCGCGGTGCTCGATCAGGCGATCGAAGCCGATCGCCTGTTCCTCGAGACGAAGTACGAGGAAGCCCAAGCCGGATACGAGGCGGCCGCGACGGGCCTTGGGGGATTGCGCGACGAGGGATTCGCAAGATTCGACGACGCTATGGCCCGCGGAGCGGCGGCGCTCGACGCGCTGGCGACCGAGGACGCGGCGGAAGCGTTCGCCGACGCCCTGACCATACGGCCGAACAGTGCGGAAGCGCGGGCGGGCGCCGACCGCTCGTCGCTTCAGCCCCGGGTGCTGGAGCTTGTCCGGGCCGCCGAGCGCGCGCGTCTGCGAGGCAACCTGGACACCGCCGAAGAGCTGTTGCAACAGGCGCGTTCGCTCGATCCGCTCACCGCCGGCATCGATACGCGACTTGGCGAGGTGCGCGCCGTCAGCGCGGACCAGGCTTACCGGGAAACGCTGTCCATCGCCTTCGCCGCGTTGGAGCGCGGCGATTTCGACGGCGCGGAAGCCAGTTTCAACCGCGTCCTCGCGGCGCGGCCGGACGATGCCGGGGCGCTGGCGGGTCTGCAGCAGACCGGTCAACGCCGCACGTTGTCGCGTATCGACGCACTGCGGGCGCAGTCGGAGGCCCACCAGAGCGCAAGCGATTGGGAGGCCGCATTGGCGACCTTCGATGCGGCCCTCGCGATCGACCCTTCGCTGCAATTCGCGCGCGACGGCCGCGCGCGAATACTCGGCTGGGTGGGAATGCTCCGTGCCATCGACGCCATCCTCGACGATCCGGCGGCGCTGTCCGAAGATGCGCGGTTCGAGAAGGCGAACGCCCTGGTCTTCGAGGCGCGCGCGCAGGCCGGGGCGGGAGACGCCTTCGAGGCCAAGACCCAGGCGTTGGCCGAACTCCTGTCCCGCGCCGCCACACCCGTCGAGCTGGTCCTGTTCTCCGACAACGCGACCAACGTCGTCATCCACAGTGTCGCGGCCTTGGGAAGTTTCGAGCGCCGCGCGCTGCGCCTGCGGCCGGGTCGCTACGTCATCGTCGGCAGCCGTGACGGTTGCCGCGACGTGAGAATGGAGATACTCCTTGAAGCCGGTCTGCCGCCGGTGACCGTGCGCTGCGAAGAGCGCATCTGAGGCCCTTTGCGTGGACGAGGCCAGGGCGACGATCCAACCCGCGGCGTTTCAGCCCACCGCGCCGGACAGCATGTGGCGAGCTTTCCGCCCGACCCGCTGGCAACTGATCGGCACTGCGGTTGCGGTCGTCGCGGCCTGGTTCATGTGGTTCATGTTCACCGCGAAGTCGGTTCGACTCGACATGACGCCGGCGACCGCAGAAGCGACGGTCGACGGCGGCTTCCAACTGCGCCTCGGTGAGATCAGCCTGTTGCGGGAGGGCGGCTACCGGCTTCTGGCCGAGGCCCAGGGCTACTATCCGCTGGAGGCGAAGCTCGATGTCGGCCCCGACCGCAACCAGCAACACGCCTATGAAATGACTCCCCTGCCCGGCCGGATCGCGTTCGCATCGAGACCGCCGGGTGCCCGCGTACTGGTCGACGGCGAGTACATCGGAGAAACGCCGCTAACGAAAGACGTGGCCGCCGGCGTCCGGGCGATCGTGATGACCAAGGAGAACTACCGGTCCGCGTACCTTGGCATAGACGTCCATGGCCGGGAACTGCCCCAGTCCGTCGATGCCGAGCTGCTTGCCGACTGGGCCGATATCACCATTCCGTCCAGCCCTCCCGGCGCCGCGGTAAGCGTAGACGGAGTAGAGGTGGGGGAGACGCCCGGCCCGGTTCCCATCCTGTCCGGCGAGCGCAACATCCTCGTCAAGCTGCCCGGCTACAAGGGCTGGCGCGACATTCTCCAAGTGACGGCCCGGGTGCCGATGACCCTGCCGGCGATAACGCTCGAGCGGGCCGATGGGCTGCTCGCGGTTCGCTCTGCGCCGCGCGGCGCCAGCGTCACCATCAACGGCCGGTACCAGGGACTCACTCCCATCGAGATCGCGGTCGAACCCGGCGCCGCGCTCGGCGTTCGCGTATTCAAGGTCGGCCACGCGGCGGTCGAGCGCAACCTTCGCGTCGAATCGGGCAGCGAGCGGGCGCTATCCGTCGAGTTGCAAGCCCTCACCGGCGAACTGGTCGTCGTCGCGGAGCCCGTCGATTCGGAACTCTGGATCGACGGCAAACGCATCGCCGACGCGAAACGGACCATAACGCTGCCGGCGGTGGCGCACGAGATCGAGCTGCGCAAGGACGGCTACGCCGGCTACCGCAAGACCGTGATCCCGCAACCCGGTTTTTCGCAGGAACTCAAGGTCAGGCTTCTGACCCTGGCCGAAGCGCGCCTCGCCCGCCTCAAACCCACCATCACCACCGTCCTCGGCCAGGAACTGCGGCTTCTCGATCCCTCGCCGATACAGCTCGGCGCGTCGCGGCGGGAACCCGGCAGGCGCGCCAACGAGGTTTTGCGCGATGTCGACCTTACGCGCCTGTACTACCTCGCGACGAACGAAGTCACGAACGCCGAGTTCCGCGAATTCGCTTCGGGACATTCGTCGGGCGAGTTCCAGGACACCGACCTCGACCGCGACGATCAACCGGTCGCCAATGTCTCCTGGGAGGAGGCGGCCCTGTTCTGCAACTGGCTGTCCCGGCAGGAAGGCAAGGAACCCTTCTACGATGAGGAGTTCGGCAGCATCGCGGGCATCGTCGCGGGTTCCCTCGGGTACCGCTTGCCCACCGAGGCGGAGTGGGCATGGGCCGCCCGCCATGTGGATGATGCGTCACCCATGTTGCGCTTTCCCTGGGGCGATCAGCTCCCGCCCACGAACCGCCACGGCAATTACGCCGATCACTCCGCTACCCACGTTCTCGGGCGCATCATCTTCGGCTACAACGACAATCACATCGGTTCCGCCCCGGTCGGGACCTTCGAGCCGAACGCGAAACAGTTCTACGACCTCGGCGGCAACGTCGCCGAGTGGGTGCACGATTTCTACGAGATACCGGCGCCGGGCCGGACCCTGAACCCGCTTGGACCAAACGAGGGCGACTTTCATGTCATCAGGGGTTCGAGTTGGATGCACGGCAACATTTCGGAGTTGCGTCTCTCGTTTCGCGACTACGGCAGCAAAGGCCGCAACGATGTCGGATTTCGGCTGGCCCGGTTCGCGGAGTAGCGCCATGGCCAGTCTTGTTCTGTTCCTGTGTTGCGCGATCGGCGTCGGCGCCTGGGCGGCCGAGGAGCCGGGGCCCAAGGCGGAACAGTACCCCGCCGATCAAGAGGAGATCGACGCCGACTCCGTCCCCGGGATCGAAGCCGACGACGAGGCCGAGCCCGAAGCGCCGGACGGCGAATCACCCGATACTTTCATCCCAAGCGAGGACATCTCGGAGAGCATTTCCGTGAAGTTCCCCGTCGACATATAGTGCGCCAATGAAAAACTTCGAATTCTTCTACCAGATCATCGCTCTCGTCGCGGCCGTGATCCTCGTACACCTGGTATATGTCACCACGATTCGGCCCAATGCGAACGCGATCCTGGAAGTCCGGGCGGAGCAGGCGGCGATGGGCGAGCCGGTCGCGGACGAACGTTCCCTGTACGTGGTGCTGCGGGACTACGAGCAGGAGTTCTGCTTCATCCTGGGACTGTGGGCGATGGCGATCGTCGGCTTCAAGGCGCGCAACTCTCTCAAGGAACGCAGCCTTTTCGAGCAGGAGATGATCAGGGTAAGCGAGGGGATCAGCATCCTGCCGGAGGACACGCGCGAATACGTGCGGCCGTTGCAGGCCCTGCCCGACCGGGCGCGCGAGCAACTGCTCCCGCGCGCGCTGCTGGCCGCGCTGGAACGATTCGCATCGACCCGCAACGTCCAGGACGTGTCCGAAGCGATCCGCCAGGTGTGCGCGGCGGAGTCGGATCGGCTCGACAGCGAACTGTCGATCGTGCGATATATCGCGTGGGCGATCCCTTCCATCGGATTCATCGGCACTGTCCGCGGCATCGGCAATGCGCTTGGACAGGCGCACGAGGCGGTGGCCGGCAATATCGCCGGCGTTACGGAGAACCTCGGCATCGCGTTCAACTCCACTTTCGTGGCCCTCGTGATCAGCATCCTCGTGATGTTCCTGGTGCACCAGGTGCAGCTCGTGCAGGAACGCCTGGTGTTCGATACGCAGACCTATTGCGACCGGCAACTGGTCCGCCACATGCAGGTGCGTTGACGATGTGGGTTCTCGAACTGAACGATGCCGAGATCGCCCTGTCGCGAGATGGCGGCGTCCACTACCGGGCGCCCGGCGTCGCCGTGCTTTCGCACCAGCCGGTGTTCGGCGATGCGGCTCTGGCCGCGGCGCGGTTGCGGCCGAGGCAGTTCCAGAGCCAGTATTTCGGCCGCATGAACGCGGAGCCGGTGGTCCCCCGCGCGCCGGGCATCGGGAACCAGGCCGACCTGGTGTACCGTCATCTGCTTCACATCAAGGCCGCGGCCGGTATCGGCGACGATGACGAACTCTTCGTCGCGGTGCCGAGCGGCAGCACGCCGGAACAACTCGCCCTGCTCCTCGGCATCGCGCGGGAAGCGAAGCTCAATATCCGCGCCATCATCGATGCGGCCGTCGCCGCGGCGAGTTCCTCGCAGTTGCCCGAGCGATGCAAGCTCGTCGACGTGCTTCTCCATCGCGCCGCGATCATCGACCTGGCCATCGCAGAAAACGCCCGTCGCGACGGCATCCAGGAGATTCCGGAAGTGGGTCTCATGCAGTTGCTCGAGGGCTGGGTGGATACCGTCGCCGACCGCTTTGTCAGCGAGACGCGGCTCGACCCGCTGCGCATCGCCGAAACCGAGCAGCAGGTGTTCGACCAGGTTTTCGCGCAGACCCTGAGCGATGGCGCGAAGGAGTTGTCCATAGGCGTGGCGCATCGGGGCGGCGAACGCAGGGTGCGCGTGCCGGCCGCCGCGCTGGCAGACAAATCGGCGCAACGCTACGATCTTTTGGCGCGGCGTATCGGGGCCGCCACCGTCCTGGCGCTGACCCACCGGGCGACGCGCCTTCCGGGCCTGGCCGAACGCCTCCGGACCTTGGGCCACCGCTTGATCTTTCTCGATCCGGACGCCGCCCGCGACGGCATTTGGGAGTGCGCCGATGTCCTGCGGCAGGACGACCGAGAGAACGAAGAAGTGGCGTTCATTTCATCCCTGCCGGCGAATGTCGAGGCCGCGCCGCCGGAAGAAATACGGCCGACCCACATTCTCTGCGATGCCGTTGCCGTGGCGCTCGGCGACGAGTTCGACGCCGGCCGCCACCCCCGGGCCGGCGCGGTCGGCGACGCGTTTCGAATCGTGCGCCACGACGGCGGCCATCATGTCGTTCCGGGCGCCGACGCCGAGGTGCTGCTCAACGAGCATGCCGTCGCGGCCGAGACGCGCATCTCCCTCGGCGACTCGATCAGGTGCCGAAGACAGGAGTTCACCCTCATTCATTTCAGCGGGGAATAGCGATGGCGCAGCATTCCAAGCGACGCACCACAAACGTCTTTTCGCTCGCGTTCCTGGATGTCATGTCGTGCGGATTCGGCGCCACCGTGCTGGTGTTCCTGATCATCAACCACTCGATCGACGACGAGATCAAGGAACTCAACCGCGACCTCCTGTCGGAATTGCGGCTGCTCGACTACGAGATCACCACCGGGACGCCGAACCTGACGGAACTGCAGGAGCAACTTGAAAATCTGAGAATACGCATCGCCGAAGCCAAGCGCCTTCGCGCCTCCACCGCGGAAGACGCGGAACGTCGGCGCGAGGAACTGGCGGACCTCGAGGCCCTCACGATCGCGCAACGCAAGAGCCTCGAAGAGCTGCTGGCCGACATAGAGACGCGGGAAGAGGACATCGAGCGGCTCAAGGCGATCGAAGACAGCCAGGCCGGACGGTCGAACATCGAAATCACGGGCGAAGGCGACCGGCAGTACCTGACAGGCCTGTTCGTCGGCGGCAAGCGCATATTGATCGCCGTGGACGCCTCCGCCAGCATGCTCGACAACACCCTCGTCAACGTCATCCGCCGGCGCAACATGTCCGTTTCACGCCAGCTTGAATCGGAGAAATGGCAGCGTGCGGCGCGCACCGTCGAATGGCTCGCCGCGCAGATTCCGCTGGAAAGCGACTATCAGATATTTCGTTTCAACACGACGGTCGAAACGGTGTTGCCGTCCCGCGCGTGGCACTCCGCGATCGATCCGAAACCCATGACCGAAGCCGTCGCTTCGCTTGGCGAGACGCCTCCCGAGGGCGGCACGAGCCTCGAGAACCTGTTCGGCGCCATCCGCGACATGACCCCTCCGCCGGATAACGTTTTCCTGATCATCGACAGCCTTCCCACCCAGGGCAGGTCGCCGCCGCGCTCGCCGACGGTGAGCGGACGGGAGCGTATGCAGCACTACATGAGCGCGATCAGGAACCTGCCCCGCAACATGCCGGTCAACGTCATCATGTTTCCCATGGAAGGCGACGCCCTGGCGTCGGGCGCCTACTGGAGCCTGGCGCAGCAGACCGGCGGCGTATACATGGCGCCATCCGAGGACTGGCCATGAAAGCCTTGCGCAGACGCGAGATCGAGCAGTTCAGTCTGTCCTTCCTCGACGTCATTTGCTGCGGTTTCGGCGCCATCGTCCTGCTGCTGATCATCACCAAGACGATGGAGCCCATGGTGCTGGAAAACTCCAGCATCGATCTCGATGGCCAGGTCATCGCCAAGCGGGAAGCCGCGCACCAGCTGCGGGGCGAAACCAGCGTGCTCAAGCGCCAGATTTCCGACCAGCGAAACCAACTCGAGCAAGTGCTCGAACTGCTCGCGCGGGTACGTCGCGAACTGTCGGAAATTCTCGGTCAATACACGACCACCAAGGAGCGGGCGGACAAGCAGGCGATGGAGAAAAGCCGCCTCTCGGCGGCGAAGCAGAGCCTGTCCGAAGAGATGACGCGGCTGCTCGGCGCGGGATTTACTCGGCAAAACAACGTGATCGGCGGCATCACCGTCGACTCCGAGTACATCATCTTCGTCATCGACACCTCGGGAAGCATGCAGACCTACGCCTGGCCGCATGTCATCCGCAAGGTGAGCGAGACCCTCGACATCTACCCCGAGGTCAAGGGCATCCAGGTCATGAACGACATGGGCGATTACATGTTCCCCGCGTTCCGGGGCAAGTGGATGACCGACTCGCCCGAGCGCCGGCGGGCGATCACGACCCGGCTCACGGCCTGGGCGCCCTACAGCAATTCAAGCCCCGTGGAAGGTATCGAGCAGGCCATCCAGACGTTCTGGTCACCGGAAAAGAAGATCAGCATCTACGTGTTCGGAGACGACTTCTCGACCCGCGACACCATCGAGGAAGTAGTCGACCGAGTGGACTTCATGAACGCCGCCGCCGAGGACGGCAGCCGCCGAGTCCGCATCCACGGGGTGGGATTTCCGGTCATCTTCCACGTGACATCGCAACCGGCCTCGGGCTTCCGATTCGCCGCGCTGATGCGGGAACTGGCGTTCCGCAATGACGGTACGTTTGTCGGGTTGTCGGGTTTGCAGTAGGCTGGCCGCATGAGCCGGCTGATGTCATGAAGAATCGCTCCGCCAACACTCGCATGGAAGTAACCCTCCGGCGATGGGGCGGATGCTGGAACTTCCTTGCGCATCAGCGGTCGGGCAAGCTTCCCCGGCTGCAGGCGCCGATGCGCGGCGTGAACGCGGTGCTGCGCACCGGGCTCCGGCCCGTCGCCGCAGCCTTCGTCATGGCGGGCTGCACCGGGGCCAATGTGGTCGTCGAAACCGTTGTGCCCTCCCCGCTGGTGGAGCGAATTCCCGTGCGCGTGGGCCTGTTCTTCGACGAGTCGCTCAAAGGCTACGTGCACGAAGAAACCCTGGAGGATCACGGCGACTTCCGCATCGAACTCGGCGCCGTTCAGGTGCCGGTATTCGAGCGAGTATTCGACGCGCTGTTCGAGGAGACCGTGTCGCTCGACACCAGGGAAGCCGACGATGGGGTCACCGCGGTCATCGCGCCGGTTTTCGAAGAGTTGCAATTCTCCATACCCGCACAAACGCGCGGCGACTTCTTCGAGGTCTGGATCAAGTATCGGATCGATGTCTACGATTCCGACGGGGAACTTCTGGCAAGCTGGCCATTGCCCGCCTACGGCAAGAGCAACGAGCGCAATTTCGGATTCATGGAGGACTCGAAGGGATCGGGGCTGACCGAAGCCTCCACGTGGGCGCTGCGGGACGCCGCCGCGCACCTGTCATTCTACTTTCCGCGCATACCGGAAGTGGCGGAACTGATCGAGGCGGCGCAAGGATGAAGTCACTTTCCCCCGCTCGAAGGCTGCGGCACCTGGTCGGCGCGATAGCGACGGGCCTCTGCGCCATGGCACTCTCGGGCTGCGTGACGGCTACCGTGCAGCAGGTGCGCGAAGCGAGCACGGGAATAGGCGAAGACGACCTGGTGGTGGTCCTCGGGCGCAGGCACAAGACCAGCAGCGAAACGGAAACGGACTTCGTCGACTGCGTCAGCGACCAGATCAACCGCAAGAGCGATGCCGTCAACGTCATGTCGGAAAGCAAATTCGTGGACGCGGTATTCCCCTGGTTCGAGCCGCGCACGGCGCCGCTGGACGTGGGCGACCTGTCGAAAGTCATCTCCAGACCGCTGGTGGCCGAGCGCATCGATGAAATCGGCGTGCGCTATCTGGTCTGGATCGAGGGCAACACCATACGATCAGCGGAATCCGGCAGGCTGACCTGCAACATCGTCAGCGGCGCCATACCCGCATGCATCGGTTTCCTTTCCTGGGACAGCGACTCGAACTACGAAGCGTCGATCTGGGACGTAGAGTCCGGCATTCACGCGGGCAGAGTGAGCGCCGAAGCCAGCGGAACGAGTTTCGTGCCCGCCCTCGTCGTGCCGATTCCGATAATCGCGCAGGTGCGACAGAGCGCCTGCACGGGGCTGTCGGATCAGTTGCGGGCGTTCCTCGCAAGCGAGTCCTGAAAGCCCGCAGCGGGAGCCTTTAGCCGGGGAGCACCGACGGCGCCCCCGCGAGATTAAGGCAGCGCGACGGGCATCTCTCGCAGAAAGCGCCTTCATCCCGGATTCAGCAATGAGATCCAAATTAGTCTATTATTCAGACTAGTCTATTATTCGGGTCGGAGCCAATCATGAAGCGCACTGTCCGGGTGACGGCGTACGAATGCAAGACCAAGCAGGCGGAGATTTTCAGGCGAGCTGCCGCAGGTGAGACGATCATCGTGACCAACCACGGCGTGCCGCACGTGGAGATCCGCAAGGCGCCAGCCGGCGACCGGAACATCGCCGGCGCCGTCCAGTCTCTTTCCGCCTTGCAGCGCACGCAGTTGGCAGCGGGCGCCGGCGGCAACGAGGAGGAACTGCGCCGGATACAGGAGCGGGGTCGCGACTAATGCCGGAAGCCATCGTGCTCGACAACAGCATCAACATCCGTCTGCTATGGCCAGATACCGAAGTCGCGGAAAACAATCGGTACGCGGTCAAGGTAATTCGGCAGGCAGGCACCGGAAGCGTGTTCCATGTGCCGACGATCTGGCACTACGAGGCCGCTCATGTGGCCGCTGCGCTGGTGCGGACGGGCCAAGTGTCCCAAGCGAGCGCGGCTCGCTATTTCGAGCAGGTCGCATTGCTGCCGATCATGACGGATACACCCAGCCATGCAAACGCGGCAACGGCAACTTTCGCATTGAGCATCCATTTCCGGCTGTCCGTTTACGATGCCGCCTATCTGGAACTCGTCCTGCGCGTGGGCGCCGCGCTGGCAACCAACGACAGGCGGTTGCGGACGGCCGCCCTACGTGCAGGAGCATCTTTGTTCGAGTGAGCGGCGCAGCGCGCCTGGCGTTGGAGTATTCGAAGCGCTGTAATTCTCCCCTCGCTCGAAGGCCGACGTCCAATCGGTCCGGGAGCGACGGCCTCTTCGCCCATGGCGCTCCGGGCTGTGTGGCGGCCACCGCGCGGCAGGTGCGCTCATGCGAGCTCCGCCGTTGACGGACCCCGCACCTCCAGCACCTCGCCGTGGGCCCGCTTCGGCTCGACCGCGTACCATCCCGTGAGTTCCGCCCGCAATCCCTCTCTCTTCGCGCAGTGGTCGACGAGTTCGTAGAACGGAGGGCGTCCCGGGTCCGCGATCACGACCCGCTTGGTGCCGCCGCGGATGGCGCGCGAAACCAAGTTCAGCATGGGCTTGACCATCCTGTCCCAATAGCAGATGTCCGCGCCGACGACCAGGCTCTCCTCGGCCAGACGACTGGTGGTCAGTTTCTCGAATCTCTTGTGCAGGCTTTCCACCTCGACATCGTTCAGAACTTCGAGCAGCTTCAGATAGGGGAAGACATGGCGGTCGGCGTCGACGCTCGTGACTTGGGCACCGAAAGTTTTCGCGCAGTACACGCCCGCCGCGCCCCAGCCGCAACCGATCTCCATGACCCGGGCCTGCGCCCGCGGCGGACGGTGCCGCAGGTAGTCCATCAGGATGAAGCTCGACTGCCAGGTCCTGTCTCCATGAAGCGACGGCGCGTGAGCGCGTTTCAGTCGCTTCACGAACCGGTGCTCCGGCTGCAACAGGTAAAGCCCGTATGCCTGGTAGATATGATCTTCCGGCATTTGCTCCAGTTTCGGCATGCTTGCAACTTCGCTCGGGCCGATCGCGATTCCGCATCTTAGTTCTACGCGACGGCGAATTGCATCCCCGTGAACGGCAATAATTACCAAGTAATTTAGTCGGTTATTTGTCTATAATCGCTGCATGTCAGAGGGCAACGAATCCATTCAGGAGCGCCTGTCCAGCGAATACAGCGCCGGCTTCGTCACCGATATCGAATCGGAATCGCTGCCGCCGGGCCTCGACGAGGACATCGTGCGACGGATTTCGGCGAAAAAGGACGAGCCGCGGTGGATGACCGACTGGCGGCTCGAAGCCTATCGCCGCTGGAGAACCATGCGCCCTCCGCGCTGGGCGCACGTGCGGTTCACGCCCATAGATTTCCAGGCGATCTCCTACTTTTCCGCCCCCAAGGGCGACAGGCCCAAGTCGCTCGAAGAGGTCGACCCGGAGATTCTCCGCACCTACGAAAAGCTCGGCATACCCCTGCACGAGCAGGAAGCGCTAGCGGGCGTCGAGGCGCCCAGAATCGCGGTCGACGCGGTATTCGACAGCGTCTCCGTCGCGACCACGTTCAGGGAGACGCTGCGCGAAGCCGGGGTGGTGTTCTGCTCCATCGCGGATGCGGTGCGCGAACACCCGGAGCTCGTGCGGAAGTATCTCGGCAGCGTCGTGCCGCGGGCCGACAACTTCTACGCGGCGCTGAACTCCGCCGTATTCAGCGACGGCTCGTTCGTGTACGTGCCGAAAAACACGCGCTGTCCCATGGAATTGTCCACCTATTTCCGCATCAACGCCCGGAATACGGGACAGTTCGAGCGCACGCTGATCATCGCCGACGAGGGCGCCTACGTGAGCTATCTGGAGGGCTGCACGGCGCCCATGCGGGACGAGAACCAGTTGCATGCCGCCGTCGTCGAACTCGTCGCCCTGGACGATGCCGAGATCAAGTACTCCACGGTCCAGAACTGGTTCCCGGGAGATGCCGAAGGCCGCGGCGGGATATACAACTTCGTCACCAAGCGCGGCGCCTGCCTCGGGGCGCGTTCCAAGATCAGTTGGACGCAGGTCGAGACCGGATCCGCCATCACGTGGAAGTATCCCAGCGTCGTCCTGCGGGGCGACGGCTCGACCGGAGAGTTCTACTCGGTCGCGCTGACCAACAACCGCCAGCAGGCGGACACCGGCACGAAGATGCTGCACATCGGACGCGACACGAAGAGCACCATCGTCTCCAAGGGAATCAGCGCCGGCCGGAGCCAGAATTCCTATCGCGGACGCGTCAGGATGAACCCGGCCGCCGCGGGCGCGCGCAACTACACCCAGTGCGACTCGCTGCTGATCGGAGACCGTTGCGGGGCGCATACCTTCCCCTACATCGAGAGTCGCACTCCAAGCGCCATCGTCGAACACGAGGCGACCACGTCCAAGGTCAACGACGATCAGCTCTTCCTTTGCCAGCAGCGCGGCATCGACCCGGAGAAGGCCATATCGATGATCGTCAACGGCTTCTGCAAGGAGGTCTTCCGGCAACTGCCGATGGAGTTCGCGGTCGAGGCCGGGAAACTGCTCGAAGTGAGTCTCGAAGGGGCCGTGGGCTGACCTTGGAGGCACCGGGACCTTCGGATGCTTGAAATCACAGACCTGTACGCACAGGCCGCCGGCAAACCGATCCTGAAGGGGATCGACCTGACGGTCCGCGCCGGGGAAGTGCACGCCATCATGGGTCCCAACGGTTCGGGCAAGAGCACCCTGGCCAATGCCCTGGCCGGCCAGCCCGACGTCGAAGTAACCGCCGGCGACATGCGTATCGAGGGTACGAGCCTCATGGGGCTGCCGCCGGAGGAGCGCGCGCATTTCGGCCTGTTTCTCGCCTTCCAATACCCGGTGGAGATAGCCGGGGTCAGCAACATGGAGTTCCTCAAGGCGGCGGTGGACAGCCGCGATGCGGCGCTCGGACGCGAGGCGATGTCCGCAACGTCGTTCGTGACGCTCGCGCGGGAAGCCGCGGCGCGCCTGGAACTTGCGGCGGAGTTCCTGCGGCGCGGGGTCAACGCGGGCTTTTCCGGCGGCGAAAAGAAGCGCAACGAGATACTGCAGATGCTGCTGCTCAAGCCGCGGCTCGCAGTGCTGGACGAAACCGACGCCGGCCTCGACATCGGCGCGCTGCGCACGGTCGCGCGCGGCGTCAACGCATTCGCATCCGATGACAACGCGGTGCTGCTGATCACGCACTATCAAAGGTTGCTGGACCACATCGCGCCGGACTTCGTGCATGTGCTGCTCGACGGCAGGATCGTCGAAACCGGCGACAAGTCCCTCGCGCGCAAGCTTGAGGCCGGCGGCTATGCCGGCTTCGCTGGAGCGAAAGCGTGAGCGCCTCGGAACTGTGCCGGTCACGCCTCCTCGACCACGGGATGAACCGGCCAGGCTACGCTCCCTGGCTGGACCGGGGACCGAGTCTGACCGCGCTGGGGGATGCGACCTTGCCCGAGCCCAGGTCGTACACCTGGGAGTATTCGAACCCCAGCCCCTGGTACGAGAGGATCGCGTCGGGTGAGGACGATCATGCGTCCGCCGAGGAAGTCGTCGTATCCGAAGGTGTCGAAGCGGCGGACTTCGAGGCGGTCGACCTCCGGCAGCGCGGCATCGTCGAAGCGTACTTCAACACCACCATCGACCGGCGCCGCTATCCGCTGGCCGCAGTCAACGACATCCTGCTGCGCCGGGGAATCGTCATCGAAGTGCCGCAGGAGGCGCACAAGGCCCGGATCGAACTGGGGTCGTTGGGCGGCGGCTTCGAGCGCGTGCTGCTGATCGTCGGCGCTGGCGCGGAGGCCACCCTGGTCGAACGCCCGGCGACGCCGGCCCATCGCGTGGTCGAGTGTCTCGTCGGCTCCGGGGCCAGCCTGCGCCACACGCGCCTGCAGGGCGCCGGGGACTCGCTCGAGTACCAGCTGGTATCGACCCGGGTGGACGCGGGCGCCCACTACCGCTTCGCGCAATACGCCCAAGGCGCCGCGATGCGCCGCAACGATGTCCATATCGACTCCGCGGGCGACGGCACCGACATAGAAATCCGCGGCGCCTGGCACCTTTCGCACCGCCAGCACCTCGACACCCAGATCAACGTGCATCACAGCGCCGGCGGCGGAAACAGCCGCCAGACGGTGCGGGGCGCGGTGAACGACAGCGCCAAGGCGGTATTCAACGGCCGCATCCACATCGCTCCCGACGCGCAGCGCACCGACGCAGCGCTTTCCGCCAAGCACATGCTGCTCGCGGCCACAGCCCAGGCCTACGCCAAGCCGGAACTCGAAATCTACGCCAACGACGTGCGATGCGCGCACGGCGCCACCATGGGCGAAATCGACGGCGACGCCCTCTTCTATCTCCGCGCCCGCGGCATACGCGAAGCGGTCGCGCGCGATCTCCTTATCGCCGGCTTCCTCGAAGAAGCCCTGGCGGACCCGCATCGCGACGAAGCCCGCGCGTTGCTGGGCGCACAAGGCTTGACTGGCCGTCTGCGGGAGCACTGAATGTCATTCGATGCCCTCGCGGCCGCGAAGGATTTCCCGCTCATCGAACGCGGGACCAACGTCTACCTGGACAACGCGGCCACCACGCAGAAGCCGGTCGCCGTCCTCGACGCTGTGCGCCGCTACTACGAGACGACCAACGCCAACGTCCACCGCGCCGCGCATGCGCTGAGCGACGCCGCCACGCAGGCGTTCGAGTCGGCGCGCGCGGATGTCGCCCGGTGGATCAACGCGGCAACGACGGCGGAGATCGTGTGGACCCGGGGCACGACCGAAGGCATCAATCTCGTCGCCCAGGCCTACGGCGGCTCCGTGCTCGGGCCCGGCGACCGCGTGCTGATCACGGAACTCGAACACCACTCCAACATCGTGCCCTGGCAGATCGTCTGCGCAAGGACCGGCGCGACCCTGGACGCGGCCGAAGTCGCCCCGGATGGGAACATCGACATCGACGATTTCGAGGCAAAGCTCGAAGCCGATACGAAGATCGTCGCGTTCGGGCATGTATCGAACGCTCTCGGCACGGTGAACCCTGTCCGGAAATTCATCGATCGGGCCAAGGCCGCGGGCGCCGTGACCGTCGTCGACGGTGCCCAGGCGATGGCGCATTTTCGCGTCGACGTGCGGGAACTCGGTTGCGACTTCTACGCCTTCTCGGGCCACAAGATGTACGCGCCGACGGGAATCGGGGTGCTGTACGGCCGCGAAGCCCTGCTCGAAGCCATGCCTGTGTGGCAGGCGGGCGGGGAGATGATCGAAGAAGTTCGCATCGAATCGACCACTTACGCCCGCCTGCCGTTCAAGTTCGAGGCCGGAACTCCCAACATCGCGGGCGCGATCGGCCTCGGTGCCGCCGTCCGATACCTCGAAGGGATCGACACCCACGCGCTCGCCAGTCACGAAGACCGCCTGCTGCGGACGGCGACCTCGCGTCTGAGCCAGGTCGAAGGCGTCCGCATCCTCGGCACGGCCCCCGAAAAAGGCCCCGTGCTGTCATTTCTGATGGAAGGTGCCCACCCGCACGATGTCGGGACCCTGCTGGACCAGCAGGGGATCGCCGTGCGCACGGGTCACCACTGCGCGATGCCGCTGATGCGGCGCATGGGAATCCCCGGCACCGTCAGGGCTTCGTTCGGCCTGTATAATTCGCCGACAGATATCGAACGGCTGATCGCCGGCGTCCGCAAGACGAGG
>CAZFGB010000190.1:0-3799 GCA_964518405.1 uncultured Pseudomonadales bacterium
GTCGAGGGGTGGGTGGCGCATCCGAACGTGCAACTTCCCCGCGTCGGCCCCGGCTATTGGGACGCGGTGAGTCGGGCTTTCGATGGTCTGGAGGATCAATGCGTCGGCATGGAGGTGACCGAGAGTGCCGCGAGCTGGTACTGGCTGGAGAACGCGCGGGGGCGCGAGCCCGCGGAATTGGTGGACGAAATCGCGGAACGGTTGCGAGCGGCAGCGGCGTTGCAGTCGCGTTTCGAAGTGCCTCTGGACGACGACGAGTAAGCCCGATCGGATGGCGTCGCCTACGCCGTGTTCCGTCATTTCGCACCGGCTCGATGGAAAAAGGACGGTTGACAGGCGTTCGGAACAATCTCTATAAGGCCGAACCAATGAACCTGGAAGAATTCGATGGCGCAATCGCTGGTCATCGTTGAGTCGCCGGCCAAGGCCAGGACCATCAATCGCTATCTCGGCAGGGACTATGTCGTCAAGTCGAGCGTAGGGCACGTGCGCGATCTTCCCGTGGGCGGCAGGCGCGCGGATGCCGCCCAACGCACGCGTGAAGCGGCAAAGACCCGTAGCCTCCCGCCGGAGGAGAGAGCCGAATACAGGGCCAGACGCGCCCGCGCCCAGCTGGTTCGGCGCATGGGCATCGACCCGGACAACGGCTGGAAGGCGGAATACGAGACGTTGCCCGGCAAGGAGAAGGTGGTCGATGAACTGCGCAGGTTTGCGGATCGCGCCGAGCGGGTCTACCTCGCGACCGACCTCGATCGCGAGGGCGAAGCCATCGCCTGGCACCTGCAGGAACTGATCGGCGGCGATCCCGAGAGGTTCCGCCGGGTGGTCTTCAGCGAGATTACCAAGTCCGCCCTGGAAGAGGCTTTCCGGAATCCGGGCAAGGTCGACGAGAACCGCGTCAATGCGCAACAGGCGCGGCGTTTCCTTGATCGCGTCGTCGGCTTCGAGCTATCGCCGCTGCTCTGGGCCAAGGTGGCCAGGAATCTGTCGGCGGGCCGCGTGCAGTCGGTCGCCGTGCGCCTCATCGTCGAACGCGAACGCGAAATCCGCGCGTTCACGCCGGAAGAGTACTGGGAAGGCTTCGCGGACCTCGCCCGGGAAGCGGGACGGGGCGAAACCCAACACCGGTTCGGCGTCGCGAGAGACGGGGGCAAGCGTTTCCGCCCGGACAACGCGGAGTCCGCCAACGAGGCTCTCGAACGGTTGCGGCGGTCCGAGTTCGCCGTGGAGAAGCGCGAGGACAGGCCCACGCAGTCGAGGCCCAATCCTCCGTTCATCACGTCCACCCTGCAACAGGCGGCGGCGACACGGCTCGGCTTCTCGGTGCGCAGGACGATGACGGTCGCGCAGCGCCTTTACGAGGCGGGACACATCACGTACATGCGCACGGACTCGATGAACCTGTCGGCGGACGCCATTGGGCGGGCTCGCGCCTACATCGAGGGGGAATTCGGTCACCCGTACCTGCCGGACAGACCGAATGCGTATCGGAGCAGGTCGACAGCTCAGGAAGCCCATGAGGCGATTCGGCCCACAGCGGTCGGATCCGGTCCCTCGGGCCCGGCCTCGCTGTCACAGGAGGAACGGCGCCTGTATGGGCTCATCTGGCGGCAGTTCGTCGCGTGCCAGATGACGCCCGCCCGCTACACGTCCACGACGGTGACGGTGCGCGCCGGCGACTTCGAATTGACCGCGCGCGGCCGCAACGTGAAGTTCGATGGCTTCACGCGCGTGCTGGCGCCGGTTTCGCGCCGGGACGAGGACAAGCCGTTGCCGGAGTACGTGGAAGGCGAAACCCTGCGGCTTGTCGACGCGAGCGTGGTGCAGCATTTCACCAAACCGCCGCCCCGGTACACCGAGGCGAGCCTGGTGCGCGAACTGGAACGGCGGGGCATCGGACGGCCATCGACCTATGCATCGATCATTTCCACGATTCAGGATCGCGGCTACGTGACGCTCGAAGGCAGGCGCTTCCACGTCGAGAAGATCGGCGAACTGGTGACCGACAGACTGGTCGAGAACTTCAGCGACCTGATGGACTATTCGTTTACCGCCGGCATGGAGCGCGAACTGGACCAGATCGCCGACGGCGAACGGGGATGGCACTCGGTGCTCGACAGTTTCTACGGAGACTTCAGCGACAAGCTCTCCCATGCCGGCAGCGCCGACGGCGGCATGCGCGCGAACGTGCCCACGGACACGGACATTCCCTGCGGCGTGTGCGGACGGCCCATGCAGGTTCGAACCGCCAGCACCGGGGTATTCCTCGGCTGCTCCGGCTATCGCCTGCCGCCCAAGGAGCGCTGCACGAACACGATCGATCTGCTTTCGGACAACGAGGTCGTGGACGCCGCAGAAGAGGCCGGCGCGGACGAAGACGACGAGCGGGAATCCAAGATCCTTCGGGCGAAACGGCGGTGCCGCATCTGCAATACGGCCATGGACGCCTTCCTGATCGATGAAGAGCGCAAGCTGCATGTCTGCGGCAGGAACCCGGATTGCGCGGGATTCGAACTGGAACGCGGCAAGTTCCGGATCAAGGGCTACGATGGTCCCGTGGTCGAATGCGAGAAGTGCGGCGGCGAGATGCAGCTCAAGTCCGGCCGCTTCGGCAAGTATTTCGGCTGCACGAACGCTTCCTGCACCAATACCCGCAAGCTGCTGCGGAACGGGCAACCGGCGCCGCCGAGGGCGGACCCGGTGCCGATGCCGGAACTCAGATGCCTCACGGTGGACGACCACTACGTGCTGCGCGACGGGGCGAACGGAATGTTCCTCGCGGCCAGCGGATTTCCGCGAAACCGGGAGACGCGGCCGCCGTTGGTGTCGGAGCTCAAGCCCCACGCCAATGAACTGGATCCGAAGTTCGCGTATCTGCTGGAGGCGCCGGAAAGCGACCCGGACGGCAACCCCGCCCAGATCAGGTTCGCCCGCAAGACGCGGCAGCAGTTCCTTGCCTCGGAGAAGGACGGGAAAGCGACGAAGTGGCGGGCTTTCTACAACAACGGACGATGGGAAAACGCGAGCCCGGCGAGCGGGACGAGGGCAACGCGCCGCGCCCGAACCGGGAAGCCGGCGCGGGCGAAAGGCGGACGGAGACGACGCTAGCGGAGCGAACGCGGCGGCGTGAGAGCGGGGGCATCGCGCGGCGACCCTTGTTTGCTTCTCCGCAATGTTCGCCGGTTCATGGTTCGTCGAATTTTTGCTTCAGCCACTCCAGTGCTTTCCTCTGATCGGCGATGCCGGCCCGCCGAATCTGCCCGAGGAGCCAGACCCATCCAGGCGGTTCGGTCACGAGATTCTTCGCCCCCTGATTGCAACTGGAGCACAGCGCCCGCAGGTTGGAAAGGATGTCCTGTCCTCCGAGACTCCTGTCGAGGATATGCCCGATATGAAGTCTGACTCTCCGTTCCGGATTCTGAGGATCTTCGTCGCCGGCCCCGGCGCCGCACATCTGGCAGGTGTATCCGTTGCGTTCCAAGACCTGCGCCCTCAACGCCCCGGAAATCGGCTTGCTGAAAACGTAACCAGGTTCAGCGACCTTTTCGCAGACATATTGGCCGGGCGCCAAGTCATTCCTGTCGTTGTGCGTGGCGATCCGCCAGCCCTCGGTGCGCAATTCGCGCACGCGCCGCGCCCATTCGGTCACCTGCGGACCCAGGGCTTTCCCACGCTGATTGGTCTTTGTCTTGAGGCTTTCCGCAGGCGCGGATTTCGGGGTCGTTGTCCGGGGGGGCTGGCTTTCCCACGCTGGATGTGCGATAAGGGCGGCATGGATCTGCGCTCGCGCATGCAAGCC
>CAZFGB010000191.1:0-25046 GCA_964518405.1 uncultured Pseudomonadales bacterium
GCGGAATGAGTTCGCTGGTGCGCTTCGCGCCCTGGATACCCGCGATCCTGGCGGCGGCGAAGACATCTCCCTTGGGCACGTTGCCGGATCGTATCTCGGCCAAGGTTTCGGGCCGCATGGCGAGCACCGCCTGCGCTCGGGCCGTGCGCACGGTAACGGCCTTGTCGGAAACGTCCACCATGCGCGCCGCGCCGTCCTCGCCGATATGCGTCAGTCGCGTCATAAGGAGATTACAAACCAGGGCGCTACCCCATGCAACCAACGGAATCGTGCGCTGCGGGGGACGAGCGGGGCCGGGCTCGGGGAGCGCGAGGGTTCCCCTCGCCAGAAAACAGACGGAGCCGAAGGCAACGGCTGTGGGGCATCGCAACCGCGCGTACAATATCCAGTCCTCGTCCGTTGCGGGAAAAGTATTCGGTGACCGGCCCCAGAGTGATCGTCGGCATCTCGGGCGGCGTCGACTCGGCCGTCGCCGCCCTCCTCCTCCTGCGGCAGGGATACCGCGTCGAGGGGATGTTCATGAAGAACTGGGACGAGGACGACGACGAGGAATACTGCACCGCCGAGATCGACCGCGACGATGCGCGCTCCGTGTGCGAGCGTCTCGGGATCACGCTGCACGAAGCGAATTTCGCGGCGGAATACTGGGACAACGTCTTTGAGCGCTTCCTCGCCGAGTACGCTGCGGGACGCACGCCGAATCCCGACGTGCTCTGCAACCGGGAGATCAAGTTCAACCTGTTTCTCGACTACGCCCGATTGCTGGGCGCGGAAATGATCGCTACTGGCCACTACGTGCGCTCGTCCCGCGCCAACGGCCGGTTCCAGTTGCTGAAGGGCGTAGACCAAGACAAGGATCAAAGCTATTTCCTGCAGGCCGTCCCCGGCGAGCAACTCGAGCAGTGTCTGTTTCCCCTCGGCGAAATGTTTAAGGCGGAAGTGCGGAGCATCGCCAAGGAGGTCGGCCTGCCCGTCCACGACAAGAAGGACAGCACGGGCATCTGCTTCATCGGCGAGCGCCGCTTCGCCGAGTTCCTCGCGCGATACTTGCCCGAAAGCGAAGGGCGCATCGTGGACGCCGAAGGGGAAACCCTCGGCGCGCATCGGGGCGTTTCCTACTATACGCTTGGGCAGCGCCAGGGACTCGGGATCGGAGGCCGTGCCAACCGGCCGGAAGCACCGTGGTACGTCGTCTCGAAGGACGCGCGCCGGAATGAATTGGTGGCAAGCCAGGACCAGGCCGACCTCATGAGCCGGAGCCTCGCCGCCGAAGAGATGAACTGGCTTGCTCCCGTCGAGCCGCCGTTCCGTTGCGCGGCCAAGGTGCGCTACGGTCAGTCCGACCAGGCATGCTTCGTGACAACGAACGGCCGCGGCATCCGCGTCGATTTCGAAGCGCTCCAGCGCGCCATCGCCCCGGGGCAGTACGTCTGTCTCTACGACGAAGACCGGTGCCTCGGTGGCGGCGTGATCGTGGAGTCCAAGCCATGCGCAGCGAGAGCGGCGGCGTAGTGGACCGCGGCTCCATGACCGCGATCTCGCCCCTCGACGGGCGCTATCGCTCGCGCGTGGCGACGCTCGCGCCGCTCACCAGCGAGTTCGGCCTCATGCGCAATCGAGTGATGGTGGAAATCGAGTGGTTCCTTCACCTCGCGGCCGAAGAGCAGATTTCCGAATTGCCCGAGCCGGACAAGGCAGCCCGGAAAGCTGCGCGCGCCATCTGGCAGGACTTCACCGTCGCCGACGCGGAGCGCATCCGGGACATCGAACGCACCACCAACCACGACGTCAAGGCGGTTGAGTACTTCGTCAAGGAGCGGATCGGGGGCATGGCGCCCAGGCACTTGGAGTTCGTGCACTTCGGCTGCACCTCCGAAGACATCAACAACCTCTCCTACGCCGTCATGCTGAGGCGCGCGCGGGAAGAGGTCATGGCGCCCGCCATGCGCGAGCTAATCGAGAACCTGAGGCAACTCGGGTCCGCAACCGCGGATGTGCCCATGCTAGCCCGCACGCACGGACAGGCGGCCTCGCCGACGACGGCCGGCAAGGAAATCGCCGTCTTCGTCGCCCGGCTCGAACGCCAACTCAACGGTTTCGAGGGTGTCGGAGTCCTCGGAAAGATGAACGGGGCCGTCGGAAACTACAACGCCCACTTCGCCGCCTTCCCGGCGATCGACTGGCCCGCGCTCGCCGCCCGCTTTGTCGAAAGCCTGGGGCTTGGTTTCAACGCATACACCACGCAGATCGAGTCGCACGATTACATCGCCGAGTACTTCGACGCGCTGACCCGATTCAACCAGGTCCTGCTCGATCTGGCCCAGGACATGTGGGGCTACATCGCCGTCGGCTACTTCAGGAGCCGGCGCGTCGAGGGAGAGACCGGCAGTTCGACCATGCCGCACAAGGTCAATCCGATCGACTTCGAGAACGCCGAGGGGAATCTCGGCGTCGCCAACGCACTGATGTCGCATCTCGCGCGCAAGCTCGCGGTGTCGCGTTGGCAACGCGACCTGTCGGACTCGACCGCGCTGCGGTCCGTCGGGACATGTCTCGGCCATTCGCTCGTGGCCTACACTTCCGCCTTGCGCGGCATCGGCAAACTCGAACTCGATACCGAGCGTCTGCGGCGGGACCTCGACAGCAGTTGGGAAGTGCTGGCGGAAGCGGTACAGACCGTGATGCGCAAGGAGGGGCTGGACGAACCCTACGAACGACTGAAAGAACTGACCCGCGGCCGGGAACTCGATGAAGCTTCGTTCAAGGCCCTGATCGAAGCACTCGATCTGCCCGCGCCAGCGCTCGACGCGTTGCGTCGATTGACTCCGGCCGGCTATACCGGTCTCGCGCAGCGGCTCGCGGAAATGCTTACCCAGCCCGACTCCTGAAACCGGGGGAATCGAGATGCAGTTTCGCGTCGTCGAGGCGGACTGGCTTGTCCGTAGCGCGGATTTGATGGCCGTCCGCAACGCCGTGTTCGTCGACGAGCAAGGCGTTCCTCCCGAACTGGAGTCGGATGGACGCGACCTGGACGCTTCGCATTTCCTCGCCGCGGACCAAGCCGGCAATCCCGTCGGCACGGCGCGCCTGCTGGCCGACGGCCAGATCGGGCGCATCGCCGTATTGCCCGCGTTTCGCCGTAGGGGAATCGGCCGCCGCCTGCTCGAACTCGCCATGGACTCGGCCCGCGCGCGAGGCGACCGACGCGTCTGGCTGCATGCGCAGATCGAAGCGACCGACCTCTATCTGCAGGCCGGGTTCCGCATCGTTGGCGAACGCTTCATGGAGGCGGGAATCCCCCACATCGGCATGGAGCGAGACCTGGGGTAGCGGGTCGGACTTGGCGCCCCCTACCCATTGTAATTGTGGAAACTCATTCCTGAATTACAAGTTTATGCCGGGCGGATTTCTCTATTCCGGTTAAGCCGTTTCCGCAAGGTTCTTCACACCGTGACCGCGATGCGCGATAGTTGCGTTTGTTGGCTGGAGACGAACCGGTCGGATGACCGAATACGAATTTGCAACCCTCACCATTCGCGAGCACACGCTCTGGGTCGCCATGGCCCAGGTCGCCGCGACGCTCGCGATCGGCTTGGGTCAGATCGCGGTGGTCTGGTTCGGAATCCGCACGATGCGAATCGCGGGAGACCGCCGCGCCTTCGAGCTGGACCAGCGCCACGCGGAATCCATGCGCGCCATGGGCGAGCGCCACGCGGAATCCATGCGGTCGCTCGACAATATCGCGGCGGACGCCGCCGCGCAGCGTCGCGCCCTCGACAATCTCTTAGCGGACGCCGCCACACAGCGCCGCGCCTTCGACAATCTCTTAGCGGACTCCGCCACACAGCGCCGCGCCCTCGAAACGCTCATCACTCGAACAAGTTCCTCTGGCTGAAAGGCCATCTCGCCGCAGAACAGGTCCCGTCCCACCCGTTCATTGCGATGAAGCGCCCGTGGCGTCCAGCCCCGGCACCAGATGCACCTTTAGTTTGCCTCCCACGTTGGACCACTCGGTGACGCGTCCCGTCGCCGTTCAACCTCACTCAACCCGTACCGCCAGGTGTCTGGCGGATTCGTGCCAGATCTAGTGTGCACCAATTTGACCGGCGAGCAGGCCCATCCCGATGCAATCACGGGCCGCGGAAGGGCGTCGTTTCGCTTCGAGGCGAGAAAATTCACCCATGCAGCCCCGCATGGTGCAAAATTGCAGGAACACCCCGAATGTCGAAATGCCCCCGGCGCGAAGCCGCGCCGAAGGCACTTCCATAGCTACAGGAGACCCGCATGGCGCTGCACTATGTTCCCCGCAAGTCGAGAGAGGAACAGATTCGCGAGCTGGAACAGGAATGGGAGACGAACGCCCGCTGGGCGGACGTCAAGCGCGGCTACGGCCCCGAAGACGTCGTGAAACTTCGCGGAACGATCCCGCATCGAAGCATGTTGGCCGCCCATGGCGCGGACAAACTGTGGGAGTACCTGCAGTCCGACGATTACGTCAACGCGCTCGGCGCGGTGACGGGTGGACAGGCGGTGCAGCAGGTCAAGGCCGGCATCAAGGCGATCTACCTTTCCGGCTGGCAGGTGGCGGCGGACAACAACACATCCGAGACCATGTATCCGGACCAGTCGCTGTACGCGGTGAACTCCGTTCCCCAGGTCGTCAACCGGATCAACAACGCGTTTCGTCGGGCCGACGAGATCCAGTGGTCGAAAGGCATCGACGATGGAATTGACTTCTACGCACCCATCGTGGCGGATGCCGAAGCCGGTTTCGGCGGCGTGTTGAACGCCTTCGAACTGATGAAAGCGATGATCGCGGCCGGGGCGGCCGGCGTGCACTTCGAAGACCAACTCGCTTCCGTCAAGAAATGCGGACATATGGGCGGCAAGGTGCTGGTGCCGACCAAGGAAGCGGTGCAGAAACTGATCGCCGCCCGTCTCGCCGCCGATGTCTGCGATGTGCCCACCGTTCTCATGGCCCGCACCGATGCCAACGCGGCGGACATGGTGGTCAGCGATGTCGACGAGTGCGAAGAACCGTTTCTCACCGGCGAACGTACGCCGGAGGGCTTTTTTCGCACGCGCGCCGGGATGGACCAGGCGGTGGCCCGGGGCCTGGCCTACGCCCCGTATTCAGATCTCATCTGGTGCGAAACCGCGGTGCCCGACCTCGACGAAGCGAGGCAGTTCGCCGAGGCGATACACAGGGAGTATCCAAACCAGATGCTGGCGTACAACTGCTCGCCGTCCTTCAACTGGAAGGCGAACATCGACGACGCAACCATCGCCAGGTTCCAGAACGAACTCGCGGCCATGGGTTACCGCTTCCAGTTCATCACGCTGGCGGGAATTCACAGCATGTGGTACAGCATGTTCGAGCTGTCCCGCGGCTATGTCGAACGGCAGATGTCGGCCTATGTCGAACTGCAACAAAAGGAATTCTCGGCGGCGGAGGACGGCTATACGTTCGTCAGCCACCAGCAGGAAGTCGGCACCGGCTACTTCGACGAGGTGGCGAACGTGATCCAGGGCGGAGAATCCTCGGTAACGGCGCTGACCGGTTCCACCGAAGAACAGCAGTTCCGGCGGGCCCAGTCCGGATAGAGCCTAGATAGCGGCGCTTCGTGGCGGAGGTCTTGCCGGCCCCCGCGCAGAAAACGCTAGCGATAGCGCTCCAGGGACGCCGTAAGATCGTCGAAGCCCGTGACGGCGGCGATGGCCGGATAGTCCGAAGTGACCTGCTCCGGCGCGTTGAAAAAGCAGCCGTGATCCGCAGCCCGCAGCATGCCGATATCGTTGTATGAATCGCCGGCGGCGCAGACCGTGTAGCCGAGCCTCTGAAACGCCTCCACCGAGGCGCGCTTCGGGTTCTCCTGGCGCAGGCGGTAGCCAATGATCCGATCATTTTCGACTTGCAGCTTGTGGCACAGCAACAGCGGGTGGCCCAGCTTGGCGACGAGGGGCATGGCGAACTCATAGAAGCTGTCGGACACGATCGCCACCTGGAACCGTTCTCGCGCCCAGGCGAGAAAATCCATTGCTCCGGGCAGCGGTTCAAGCGACCCGATCACTGCGAGCATGGCGCTGAACGGCACTTCGTGACGGGCCAGGGCGCGCAGCCGCAATTGCATGAGATCGTCGTAGACCGGGACATCCCGGGTGGTCTTTCGCAGGTCTTCGATCGCGCGGTCCGCGGCGACCGCCTGCCACATCTCGGGCACCAGCACGCCTTCGAGATCAAGGCACAGGATGTTCAATGGAGTCCCTAGAGCAACGCGGCGCGCGTATGTTAGAACGAGACGGGCGGTTTTACATCGGGACAACGGGTCCGTTTGCGCCTTCCCCGCCGCGACCCCGCGGGCATCGCGCGCCGCCCCGGTGACGCGCATTAAGCATATGACCAGACGGTATTACTTTTGCCGGACGGCGGCTGATAATCTCTTATTCCGTTTCGTTTTAACGTTGCCGAATGCCGGACACGAATTTGCTTGCGGTGAACAAGCGTCTCGAGGGAGCGCAAGCAGCAATAGGCGCTGGTTCGATGCTCGACGGGCGGAGCCCGGGGGCAGTGTCGCGCGTTGCGTCCGACGCGTCCCGGGATGCGCCGAGGGCGCTGCTTGAAGATGCGTTCGCGCGCTTCGGCGCCGACCGCATCGCCATCTCCTTCAGCGGCGCCGAAGATGTCGTGCTGATCGACATGGCGAGCTCGATCCTCGGGCGGGACGTTCCCGTTTTCACCCTGGATACCGGCCGTCTGCATCCCGAAACCTATCGATTCATCGAAACGGTGCGCGAACGCTACGGCGTCGACATGGAGGTCAGGCTCCCGAATGCCGCCGCGGTGGAGGAACTGGTACGGAAGAAGGGGCTGTTCAGCTTCTATCGTGACGGACACCAGGAGTGCTGCGCCGTGCGCAAGATCCAGCCTTTGCGCGAGAAACTGGCGGGTCTGGACGCGTGGATTACGGGCCAGCGCCGCGACCAGGGCGTTACTCGCACCGAGCTTCCGGCGGAGCAGATCGATACCGCTTTCTCCACGTCCGGGCGGACCCTCGTCAAGTTCAATCCCCTTGCCGAATGGACCGCGGCGGATGTCTGGTCATATATTCACGAGCACGACGTCCCCTACAACCCGCTCCACGATCGGGGGATGCCCAGCATCGGGTGCGAGCCCTGCACCCGCGCCATCGGGCCGAATCAAAGCGAACGCGATGGTCGCTGGTGGTGGGAGAACGCCGACGACAAGGAGTGTGGTCTGCACGCGCAGAACGTGAAGCCCATCAAGTTCGTCTCCTGACCCACCGTGCACGTCACGTTCGTCAAGAAGATACTGGCGAACGGCTCGCCTTGCCCAAAATGCGGCGATGTCGAGCGACGGCTCCGGGAGAACTGCCTGATGTCGAAGATCGACCATGTCGCGGTGGCGGACGAACGCGAACCGGACTCCGAGGGCATGCAACTGGCGCGCCGCCACGGCGTCGACGTGGCCCCATTCTTCCTGGTGGAAGAGGACGGTGCCACCGTCGTCCATACGATCTATTTCAAATTCGTCCGGGAAGTGTTCCCGACCGAGGATCGAACGGTCTCCAAGGTCGACGAAGCGCGCGAAATCCTTCGTGCGAACCCCGACCTCGACTTGATCTAGCGGTCTGACGCGCCGCCTTTGCGGCAAGCCCGACAGGCCGACAAAGCAAGCGCCGTCAACCGCCGCGGTAGGCCTCAGCGAGTCGGCAACTCGATGTCATCAAAGAGCGCTTCGCGGCGGTCCCGATTGCTCGTCTCCAGGGCGGTTCTCACCAGTTCATCCGTCAGGTGGTTGGCGAATAGACTGACGAAATCCAACATGAATCGGCGCATGAAGGTTCCCTTGCGGCAACCGATGTAGGTCACGCTGGGCCTGAACAGGTGGCTTGCGTCGATCGCCGTGAGATCACTGTCTCCCGCGGGGTCGTACGCCATCGTCGCGATGATGCCGATGCCAAGGCCGAGGCGAACGTATGTCTTGATCACATCGGTGTCGGTCGCGGTGAAGACGATATTCGGCTTCAGCCCGGCTGCGAGGAATGCCTCGTCGAGACGGGAGTGGCCCGTGAATCCGAAGACGTAGGTCACGAGGGGCTGTTCCGCCACATCCCTCAGCGTGATGGTCGGTTTCGACGCCAACGGGTGGCCATTGGGGACCACGATGGTACGCGTCCAGCGGTAGCAGGGCATCATGATCAGGTTGTTGAAATGTTCCAGGCCCTCGGTGGCGATGGCGAACTCGACCTCCCCGTTCTCCGCCAGCCGCGCGATCTGCTCGGGCGCGCCCTGGTTCATGTGCAGGGCGACGTCCGGGTATTCGGCCCGAAATTCCTCTATGACGGACGGCAGGGCATACCGCGCCTGGGTATGCGTCGTTGCGATGGAAAGGCTTCCCCGGCGCTCGTTGCTGTATTCCTCGGCGACGCGCCTGATGTTCTCCACTTCGTGAAGAATGTCCCGCGCCATCTCGATGATGACTTCACCCGCCGCCGTCACGTGCGTCAGGCGCTTGCCGCTGCGAGCAAAGATCTGAACGCCGAGTTCGTCCTCCAGCATCCGGATCTGTTTGCTGATACCCGGCTGCGAGGTGAACAGGCTTTCCGCCGTTGCGGATACGTTCAGGTCATGGTTGGCGATTTCCCAAACGTATCGAAGTTGTTGAAGTTTCACGGCGCCCTTATAACTCAACAGACTTAGCGTTTCAATAAACGAGCGTTGGGGGCATATCCTGGCCGCGCTGCGCCTCGGGAAGACGATCAGTCTTCGGTGTTCATGATCCCTTGCGGCACGTGTCCCGCAGTAATGTGGTCGCGCGCCCGCTCACATACGCGCGCCTGATCGTCGAAGAACACGTCGGCGGCGAACGCTTTCAGGAATTCGGTCTTGTCGCGCCCGCCGAGAAACAGGCATTCGTCGAGGCGAACATCCCACGCGCGCAGGGTCTTGATCACACGCTCGTGCGCCGGGGCGCCCCGCGCGGTCACGAGGGCCGTTCGGATCGGGCAGTTCTCGAGCTGGAACTCGCGCTGCAATGCCTGCAGTCCCGCGAGAAAGGATTTGAAGGGTCCCCCTTCCAAGGGCTCGTCCGCCGCTGCGGCCTCGCTTGCAGTGAAGGCGTCGAGACCGGAGCTCTGAAACACCCGCTCCGCCTGATCGGAGAACACTACGCCGTCTCCATCGAACGCGATTCGCAGTTCGCTCGGTTCGCGGTCGGACCACGCCGTTCCGAAGATCGTCGCCGCGGCGACGCCGCTCGTAAGGGCCTGCGCCACATCCTCGGCGACCGTCGACAGGAACAGGTCGCAATCGAATGCGCGCACATAGCGGTATGGGTCGGAGCCACCGCCGAATGCCGCCCGCTGGATGTCCAGCCCGTGGGCACGAATCGAATTGAAGATGCGCAGGCCGGTATCCGCGGAATTGCGCGACAGGAGTATTACATCTACCTCATTTTTTCCAAGTAACTTATTGATATTTATCAATTTAGTTACTAGAGGAAAGGCGTCGCCGGGTTCGAGCACTTCGTCTTCGTGCTCGATCTGGTACTTGCGATACGCTTCGAGGCCCTGCTCCTCGAAGACGCGATTGCTCTCATCGAGGTCGAACAGCGCCCTGGATGAAATCGCTACCGTGAGCAAGTGTTCCCTCCGCATAGTCTTCGTATGCCGCAGGCGTGCGCGCTTCAGTTCGGCCGCTAGAGACAATCGGTCCCTCGCCAATCCGCTCGAGGCCATTCGAGGCCGCGCGCGTGACGCGCGAGGTCAGGCGTCGAGATCGGGAATAAGACCGCTCTGAAGACGACTGATCATGTCCTTCAGGCGCAGTTTCCTCTTTTTCAATCGCTGGATTCGCATGAGGTCGTGGTGACCCGTCTCGATCAGGTAGCGAATGACTTCGTCCAGATCCCGATGCTCGACCTTGAGCTCCTCCAGCCACTTGACTGTATCGGCTTCTTCCAAATTCCTTTCCATGAGCAACCTGTCATTGGCATCATAGGGCCGTTGATGCTCGCTGTCCCCTGTTGATGACGAAAGATGAATAAACTTCCATCATCGAAACGCGCGGTCAATCAGTTTCTCGCCAAGGCGGCGACCGTGAAGCCTCCCGCCCACGCCGCTACGCAGCGCCTGATCTTCGCCATGGACGCGACGGCCAGCCGCTCGCCCTCATGGGACCTCGCGTGTTCCCTGCATGCGGAGCTGTTCGGCGCCGTACGTGATGTCGGCAACATTCACGTCCAGCTAGTTTACTTCAGGGGTTTTGACGAGTTCCGCGCATCTCCCTGGAAATCCACGCCGGACGCCCTGCTGAACACGATGCTGGGCGTCCGCTGCATCGGCGGCAGGACACAGATCTTGCGGGTGGTGGAGCATACTCGCCGCGAATGCGCAATGCATCCCATTCGAGCCCTGCTGCTCGTAGGCGACTGTTTCGAGGAAAATCCGTCCGAAGTCATCGCCGCGGCGGGACAACTCGCCGTTTACGGCGCGCCGATGTTCATCTTCCAGGAGGGACACGATCCGATCGCCGCGCAGACCTTCTCGGAACTCGCGCGCATTACGCGAGGAGCGCATGTGCCGTTTCGGCAAGGAAGCGCGCAGCAGTTGGGAGAACTACTGCGGGCCGTAGCCGCGTACGCCGCCCACGGCCGCTCGGGGCTCCAGGCGGCCCTGAACAACCCGATGGCCCACAAACTCCTGACGCAAATCGACCGATGATCGCTGCCATGGCCGTCATCATGGCGGCTGTCGGATTCTTCCTGCTTGTCCGTCTACTCTGGCTCAAGGCCCAACCGAAGGGTCAGGTCGCGATCCTGACAGCGGCGACCATCGCCCTTGTCGTGGGCCTCGCTCTGCTCGCGGCGACCGGTCGCCTGCACTGGCTGGTGGCGCTGGGCGCGGCGGTTTTTCCGTTCCTCCGCCGTCTCCTGGCGATCCTGCCCTTCTGGCAGTTGCTGCGGCGTTTCGCGCCCATGGCGGGGCAGACTTTCTCGCGGGCGCAGGGCGCGGGCTCAACCAGCGCGCCGGAACATTCCGAGGTGCGGACGGGCGACCTCAGGATGACGCTGCATCATGCCTCCGGGGAAATGGACGGCGAGGTGCTCGTCGGGCCGCATCAGGGCCGGAGGCTGTCCGACATGGACCTAGACGAACTGAAAGCGTTGCGCGCCGGCCTCCGCGACACGCAGTCGGCACCGCTTCTCGACACGTACCTGGAACGGCGTTTCGGCAGCCGACAGGATGGAGCGGAACACCAGCGGGATCAGGGCGCCGGTCCAGCGGATTCCGATTCCCGAATGACCGAGTCCAGGGCGCTTGAGGTGCTCGGACTGGAACCGGGCGCGTCCGAGGAGGATATCGTGGATGCCCATCGCCGACTCATGCAGAGGCTGCATCCCGACCGGGGCGGATCCACTTTTCTCGCGGCGACGCTGAACGAGGCGAAGCGCGTTCTGCTGAAGCGCTGACGGCCGCGTCAGGGCGCCATCAGGCTCGCGGCCTCCTTCTCCAGCGCGACGAGACGCTTTACCCAGTTATGCAGCAGGAGGAAGTCCGCCGTGTCGAAGCCGAACGTTTCGCTGATCTCCTTCAGCAAGCACTCTTCTTCCACTTCGAATGCGCCGTCCACGTAACTGAGCCTCAAGAGGTTCAACATGGCGACCGTTTGCGCGCGGCGGGTGCAGAAGATATCACCGATGCCCTCCAGTTCCAGGTAGTCGGCTTCGGTCGCCGGATGCAACGCCATCTCGCGCTTGAATTCATCCAGCATGGATTCCTCGTTCGGGTCGAGCAGGCCGTCGGAGACCACGACATTGTGGGCCAGACCCAACAACGCCTTGCGCTGTTCATCGGTAAGCGACGAGAGCCACATTGTCCAGGGTCCAGGGCCTCTGTCTAGGGTGTTTGGGGGTCAGCCAGGATAACGCTCGTGATAAAGCTCGACACCATGATGACCACCGCGAGCCATCCCCACAGGAGAAACAGCTTCATCGCCCATGACTGGCGGAGAAAGTCATCAAGCAGGTGGCGCATCTGCATCCGACTCCGGCAAAAAAGCGAGAATATCACAGCGTCCATATCGACAGGTTCATCGACAGTCCGCGCAACTGTTCGATGGCGGTCACCCTGAAGCGCCGGCTCGGTCGCTGACCCTCTCCGGTCCGCGCGGGCGGAATGCCTCCCGCCCCAGCGCGAAAATGACCGCACCGGCTCGCCCGGGCGCATAAAATAGATGCCCGTGCTTCCCGCCCTCGTCACGCTCGACACGAAGCTCCGCAGAGCCTTGCCGGAGACCACCACGGCGGTGCCCAGGGCACGCCTGGCGCGAGAATTGAAGGCGGCCCACGACCTCGCCATGATCGAGTCCGGCAAGACCGGCTGGCGGACAGCCGACGTGTTGCCCGTCGATACGCTGATCGCCCGCAGCTACGCGGAACTTGAGGACGCGGGATGGGCCGGCGCCGAGCGGGAACTCCTGTCCCGCGACGCGTTCCGCGTCGCGGCGGAACGCGCCGCTCCCGATGAAGACCTCGCGAGGCATGTCGAACTCTTCATGACCGCTTGGGGACTGGCCCATGAGTGGCACTTGTTCGACCAAGCCTCCGAACTGCGGGGATCGGAAAACGGCCGCGCCTTTTGCAACTGGGCTCGTCGCTTCGAAGACCAGTGCCGGGAAAACGGGTGGATCACGACGCCGGAATTGCCCGCTGCTCTCGCGATGTCGGCGCGTGAGGGAACCGCCCTGCCCCGCCCACTGACGCTGGTCGGCGTCGACCGGCTGTCGCCCGCGCGGCGAGGATGGCTCGAAGCCATCGCCGCTACCGGCGGCGCAATACGGGAACTACCCCTGCCATCCGCGCGGTTGTGCGCCAACGGACACCTCGTGCCGACACGGACATCGTCCGAAGAACTGGCGCTCGTGGCGACGTGGGTTCGGGAACTCCTGGCCCGCAATTTTGAAACGGCTGTCGGCATCGTCGTACCCACGCCAGACCGCGCGCTGGGCCGATACCGCACGCAGTTCCAGGCTGCATTCGACGACTTCGACGACCTCGACGGTATCGTCAATTTCGGGGGTGGCGGCCGACTCGCAGGCGAAGCCGCATGCCGGGACGCGTTGCGATTGATCGAATGGTCGCTGCGGCCTTTGCACTTCGAAGTTGTGGCCGCGTTGTTGCGGTCAAGATTTGTCCGCCTGCCGGCGCGCCCGGCCGCGGTCCCCTCCTCCTTGCCTACATTCTTCGACTTGACGCGGTACCTGCCGACGTCCCACACGCTTGCCGGACTGAGCCGCAATGCGCCGGCAACCGGGCGCCCGTCCGCCTGGGGGCGGCATTTTCGCCGGCTGCTGGCCGAGGCCGGATGGCACGAGGCCGACCTCGACCGGCGCGCGCACGAGGCGCGCCTGCAATTCGACGCGCTGTTGCTTCGCTTCGGTGAGCAGGACCCCATCGTCGGCGAATGTACGGGTAGGGAAGCGTTCCGGGTATTGAAGATGATCGCAGCGACCCGGACTTTCACCGAACGCTCGCTCCGGGCACCGGTCCAGGTGTTGAGTCGCGAGGACTCCCTTGGCCTCACTTTCGACAAGATTTGGGTGATGGGCGCCGACGATTCGAACTGGCCGGGTCCGTCGAATCCGAACCCGTTCATTCCAACGCGCCTGCAGAGTCATGCCCGCATACCGCACGTGACCCAGGAGGACGCACTGGCGTGGGCCCGAAACGCCACCGCGGCCTGGCTTGAGAACGGGAACGACGTGTACTTCAGCCATGCGGAGACGGATGGGGACACCGAGCGCGGACCAAGCCGCCTACTGCCGCGGCTGAACTCCGTCGAGGCGCAGGCAGTCCTCCGCGACCCCCTGCTTGCGCGATACCGGCATCCCTACATGCGCCGCAGGCGGGCGCGTCTGGAGTCGCGCATCGACGAAAACGGCTCGAAACTCGAACCACCCATCGCCGTGACCGGCGGCGTTTCCGTCTTGCGGGACCAGTCGATCTGCCCATTCCGGGGCTACGCCATCCATCGCCTCGACCTCGAGGCGCCGCGGCCGCCGCACAGTCTCCCCGATGCGCTGGACCGCGGCCTGCTCGCGCATGATATCGTGGCCCGGGTTTTCGCCGTGCATGGCAACTCGGACGCGCTGCGAGCACTGTCGGCCGGAGACGTAGCCGACATCGTCGCCGATACGGTGAATGACGGCGTCTCGCCTTTGCCGGAGGTCTTCCGCGAACGCGAGGTGGAGCGTCTGACATCCCTGCTCGAGCAATGGCTGCAAATCGAGCGCGAGCGACCCCGGTTCGAAGTCCGAAACGTGGAAAGCCCGACATCCATCGGCTTGGGCGGACTCACGTTTCGGCTTCGGCCGGACCGGCGCGACGCGACGCAGGACGACCAGGTCATGGTCATCGACTTCAAGACATCTCCGGCATTCATCTCGGACTGGCGCTTGCCCCGCCCGCGCGAGCCGCAACTCCCGCTTTACGCGACGGCGGAGGAAAGCACGAGCGCGGTCGCCTTGGCACAACTGGTACGCGACTCCGTCAGGCTCCTTGGGGTCGCCGACGACGTGCCCGGCCTCAGTCGCCCCGAGCGACTCGGCGCCAAGGACTTTGAAACCCTGAAAGCAGGCTGGCGGGAGGCACTGCTCGCCCTCGCTCGCGAATACCAGGAGGGAACGGCAACGGTCGACCCCCAGAGGGCCACGGATTGCCGAACCTGCCACCTGCACTCGCTCTGCCGGGTGTTCGAAACGCGATGACGGCCCGGCGCGAAACAGATGCGCGCACGGGCGACGCAGCGCTCGCCGATCGCGCGGCGCGCGACACTGCCGTAGACCCGGGGCATTCGGTCATTCTTCAGGCCCCCGCCGGTTCCGGCAAGACAACGCTGCTGGTGCGTCGATACCTGGCGCTCCTTGGGTATGTCGAGCGACCCGAGCAGATTCTCGCCATCACCTTCACGCGCAAGGCCGCCGGCGAAATGCTTAAGCGCGTCACGCGGGCGCTGGCAAACCGGACAGACGATGCCCGCGCAGCCATCGAGCAGAACGAACGCCTGGGGTGGCACCTGCTCGAACAACCCGAAAGAATGAAGATCGAGACCATCGACGCTTTCGCGCTCGGCCTGGCGCGGCGGATGCCCGCGGGGAGCCGGTTCGGCTTCGACGCCAGCTTCGTCGAGGACGCCGGGATGGTCTACGCCCGGGCCGTGGATCGACTGTTCGAGAGACTCCGCGCGGACCCGGCGGCGCCGATCCTCGCCGACTTCCTGAAGTTGATCGACAACGACTACGCCGAGGCCCGCGCCCTCTTGACGGCCATGCTGGCGCGGCGCGATCAGTGGTTGGACCCGATCATCGCAGTCGCGCGACACGCCGAGCATTCCGAGGTGGTCGCGGCGGGTGTGGAGCGGGCCATCCGCGCCCTCAATCGCGCCACGATTTCGCGCATCCCCGATGCGGTGCCGGCGCAATTGCGGGACACCCTGGCGGAATGCGTTGCCTATGCCGCAGAGGAGTTGGATCAACCCCAACCGGGCGCGCTCGACGCCGACAACATCGATGCGTGGCGGGCGGCGGCAGAGTTCGTCACGACCAGAGCGGGCACCGCACGCCGGACTCTCACCGCGAACGATGGTTTCCCGCGCCGGGCAAGAGCCGAGAAGGCCCGTGCCATCGAGCTGATCAGGGCGCTCGACGCATATGGCGCGACGCCGCACTTCGCGGCCCTCCGGGAGGCGCCAGGCAACGTGTTGCCGGAATCGGAACGCGAGGCGATCACGTGCGTCGCCGTGGTGCTCTCGCTGCTCAAGCTGGAACTCGATGCGGTGTTCCGCGATTTCGGCGCGATCGACTTTCCCGAACTGATCATCAACGCGCGCCTCGCACTCGAACGCGAGGGCGCCCCCACGGACCTCGCGCTTGCCCTCGACTACCGGATATCGCACATACTCGTCGATGAGTTCCAGGACACTTCCCTCGGTCAATACCGTCTCCTGCGGACGCTGATGGAGTCGTGGCACGAGGGCGATGGCAACTCGTTCTTCGCGGTCGGCGATCCCATGCAATCGGTCTACCGGTTTCGCGACGCCGACGTGCACCTGTACCAGGAGACGTTCGCCAAGGGGATCGGACAGGTGCCTCTCAAGGGGCTGCACCTTACAAGCAACTTCCGTTCCCGTGCCGGTCTGGTGGATTGGTGCAACGCGACTTTCGGGGCATTGTTCGGGGCCGAATCCATTGACCAGGTAGGTCACCAGCCGTCCGTTCCGGTGACTGCGGCGGGCGGCGAAGTCCGCACCGTCGTGTGTCTCGAAGATGCCGCCGGCGACCGCCAGGTCGTGCAGGTCCTGAAACGGATTCTCGATATTCAACGTGAGAGTCCGGAAGACTCCATCGCCGTGCTGGTACGGGCGCGAACCGCCGTCGCGGGGCTGTTGCCCGCGCTGCGCCGCGCCGGTATCCCTTGGCGGGGAACCGACATCGAGTTGCTGGCGGACACCGCTGTCGTACGGGACCTGCATGCTTTGACCCTGGCGCTGGCGGATGCCAACGACCGCTTCGCGTGGCTCTGCGTACTGCGGTCGCCGCTGGTCGGCATGCGCCTGCCGGATATCGAGCGCGCGGCGCAGGCGCCGGGCATCGACGGGATGCTGCGCGCGCGCGGGTATTCCGAGGACGGCGCGCGAAGAATCGCCCGCGTAGCCGATGCCCTGGCGCGGCAGCCTGACGGGGGCTCCGCGCGTCGCCGGCTCGAATGGCTCTGGTTGCGGCTCGGCGGCGTCGACGCGTATGACAGCGATACGCACCTCGACGATGCGGAGCGCTATCTGGACCTGCTGGAAGAGATGGACACCGACCTGGTGCCGAGCGCGCTCTGGTCCGCCCTCGGCCGCCTTTATTCCTCTTCTTCCGCTGAAGGAAGCGGCATCGAAATCATGACGATCCACAAAGCGAAGGGGTTGGAGTTCGACCATGTCATCGTGCCCGGCCTCGAGCGGGCAACGCGCCGTCCGGAACCCGCGCTGGTGCTCTGGCGTCCCGAAGGCGCCGACCTCCTGATGGCGACAGCGACCTCGCGGGCAACCGGCACCCTTCACCATTGGCTCGCCCGCGAGGAACGCAAGCGGGACCAGAACGAACTCGGGCGCCTGATCTACGTCGCGGCTACGCGCGCGATAAAGTCGCTGACGTGGTTCGCGAGCCTCGACGCCGACGTCGACTCGTCGCCGCGGTGCGAGTCCATGCTTGAGATGATCTGGCCGTTGATCAGGGAACAGGCGGTTTTCGTCAAGCCTGGGCCGGACGTCGGGAAACGCGCGCCTCGACATGGCCATGCGTTCCGCGGCCTGCCGAACGACTACGCATGGACACCTCCGGTCGAGTTGCCTCAAATCCCACCGCGTCCCGCTGCCCAACTGGACAACAGCAGCATGCCCTTGATCGTCGATCAACCCGAAACCGCCATTGGCAATGTCGTGCACGGCGAACTCAGGCGGCTCGCCGGGACGGCACTGCCGGACTCGCGCGCGCACCTGGCCGCGCGGGACGCGGCCTGGACACGCCTGGTGCGCCGCGAAGGCATCGCGACGCCCGAAGCGGTGCTGGCAGAGATCAAGCGGCAGATCGCCGCCGTGCTGGACGACGAAGACGGCCGTTGGCTGCTCGGCGCCGACCGCCGCGATGCGGAATCGGAGGCGCCGTACACCGCCTGTATCGACGGGGAAATCCGCAATGTCGTCATTGATCGAACGTTCGTCGACGACACGGGGTGCCGCTGGATCGTCGACTACAAGACCGCTGTCCCCAGGCACGGCCAGGACGAGTCCGAATTCACGCAACTGCAACTGGAACGGTACTCGGGGCAGCTTGAGCTGTATGCCCGGGTCCTGTCCCGATTGGACCATGTCCGCCCCATCAGGATCGCGCTATACCTGACCGCAGTGCCGAAACTGGTGGAGGTCGAACCGCCCCGCGAAAGCGGGTGAAACTTCCACCCCGAGAGTTGGACAGTCGCCAGGCCGGATAGTACGTTGGACACTTCCCCCCACTGATCGGCAATTGGTGTATCCATGGATGCTAGGACTCCCTTGTCTTGCCTGCCCTTCCTTCTCGCCGGCGTGCCCGGATTGGCTGCTGACCAAACCCCCGGATCAAGCGCACAAGAAAGCGCGGAAGAGAGGCACATCGAAGAGATCATCGTCACGGCGGAAAAGCGGGAAGAAAGGCTGCTCGACGTGCCTCTCACCATGTCCGCCTTCAGCGAGCAGATGATCGAAGAACTCGGCATGACGAACCCGAACGATATCGAGCGGCTTGTTCCGGGTCTGCAGTTCGGCGACAACGGCGAGCAGGTCGGCCAGGGAACCGTCATTCGCGGTATCGGCTCACGCCTGGCCGGTGAGACGCACTCGGACCTGGCGGTGGCGACCTACGTGGATGGCGTATACACCATCGGCACGTACGGCGTCGCGCCGAACCTGTTCGATGTCGAGCGGATCGAAGTGGCGCGCGGCCCCCAGGGCACCCTCAACGGACGAAACTCGATCGCCGGCTCGATCAGCTACTTCACCAAGCGACCATCGAACGAGTGGGACTCGCTGTTTCAGGCGGAATTCACCGACCAGACGACTCAACGCTACAACGGGGCTTTCGGCGGCCCAATCGGGGGCAATCTGAGCTTCCGCCTCACCGGCGGTTCCTACACCGGCGACGGCGCGCAGGAGAACATGGGATCGGGCGGCGACTACGCTGCGCCGGATCAGACGACCCTCGCGCCCCAGTTGCGGTACAAGTCCGATCGTCTGGACATAAACGTGCGAATCTCGCTCGTCAACGACGACGGATCTCCCAGGATGCAGGTGCCACTCTCGGATCGGGACCGCACGTCGGAATGCATCGGGAATCCCCTTGCCCTTGCGGGACAGTCCGACGACGAGGAAGAGGCAGAGGAAGAAGAGGAGGAGGAAGAAGGAGAAGAAGAAGAGTTCGAATGCGAAAACAACCCCTGGTATCTCTACACGGAACCGCTACCTTCCGTACCGGCTGATTGCTCCCCCGGCACACCGGGCTTCGAGTGTGGAGACATCTCGAACAGGCTGAACGTCAATCGCCCCGGAATATCGGGGAGCGAAGGCGACCAGCGGACTGTCAGTGCCGAATACCAACTTACGGAATCGTTCTCGCTCCGCTACAACTACGGCAGTACCGACAACTTCCAACAGGTAACGCGCGATAGCGACTTCACGAACCGCGTCGGTAGCGCAGCCGACCCGCTCTTGTCTGCGGATGCCGGCGTTCCTTTCGAGGACAACGTTCTCGGCGTCACCTACGACTACACTGAAAAGTCGCACGAGTTGCAGCTCGTATCCGAACTCGACGGCAGGATGAACTTCATCGCCGGAATCTTCCGATACACAAATCACACGACCTGGAGCGTGCCGACATGGAACTACGGGAGTTCGTTCCGCTTCCAGAATGCCGATGAGGCAGCCGCGGCAGCATCACCGATTTACGGTTTCATACCCGTGTCCAATTGCCGGGATGTACTGACCAACGTCGTCGAGGGTTTCGGCTTCGGCGTAGCCCGGGGCGGTCACGACTTCACCCAGGGGTGGGACTGTCCGCGGGGAAACGACCACACGCATAACTTCCTGTTCACGACCAATGGCGCGTCGACGACAAGGGCGGCATTTTTCAACGCTGACTACCAGGTCGACGAGCAGTGGCATATCTCCGGCGGTCTGCGCTACACGGAGGATGAGAAAGAGCAGCTCTTCGATGGCGGTTGGGTGATCTTTCCCATTGGTGGCGTACCCCTGATCCTTTACTTCGATGACTCGGATCCGAAGAAGCGAACCTGGGGAAGGACGATCGGCCATTTCAGCCTGGAATATGCGCCGGCGCCCGACCAACTGATCTACGGTCGTCTTTCCACGGGCTACCGGGCAGGCGGGTTCAACACTTTCTCGCCGGGCGCGCCGACCGACCCGATCAAGGAGGAGACGCTCATCAACTACGAGGTCGGCATGAAGGGCCTGTATCTGGACCAACGGCTTCAGCTCACGGCGGCGGCGTTCTTCAACGACTATACGGACTACCAGATCAACGGTACGAAGGAGAACCCCAACCCGATCATCCCCCCGACCGTGGATTCGCCGCTGATCGAGTTCACGGACAACATCGAGGACAACAGTATCTGGGGCGCCGAGGCCGAGTTCGTCTATCCGGCCAACGACAACTGGCGCTTGAGCGGCTACTACGCCTTTCTGGGCTCGGAGATCGGCGAACACGCGGAGGTCGTACGAGGCGATCCGAATCCCCGATACGACACCTGGGAGCATATCGATTTCGATACCGGTGAACCCACGGTCAGTGCCTATGTTCTGCCGACGGACATGACCGGGAACGAACTGCCGATGCAGCCGAAGCACAAGTTCGCGGTGACCGCGGCGTACTCAAGACCAGTCGACATCGGCGGCAACTTGTTGTTGTTGTCAACCTACAGTTGGACCGGCGAGCGGCACGCGGACCTGAACAACTCGCCGATGGCCGACCTGGATGCCTATGGCCGTTGGGACCTGAGGGGTACGTGGACCTCGCCCAATGGAGCCCTCTCGGCAACGCTGTACGTCAAGAACCTACTCGACAAGATCGGCCTGGTGGAATATCTGCAGCAGTCGACGAACGGCGACGCGCCTCATATGGGGACCTTGACAGACCCGCGGCGAACCGGTCTTCAGGTTCGTTGGCGTCCTTGAGTTCATCCAATGGAACACAAGTCGGAGAATCTCAACGTGCTGGCGCATGAAGTGTTGCCCAGCCCACGCGAAATAAAGGAAGACCTGCCCGCCACGCCGGAAGTCGCCGATGCGGTGCTGGAAGCCCGGCGGCGTGTGGGGAACATCCTCGAACGCCGCGACCGGCGCTTTCTCGTCGTCGTCGGACCGTGCTCGATCCACGACACGGATGCCGCGATCGAGTACGCCGGCAGGCTCGGGCGTGTCGCGCGGGAGACATCCGAGAGCCTTTATGTCGTGATGCGCGCCTATTTCGAAAAACCGAGAACGACGGTCGGCTGGAAGGGCTTCATCAACGACCCGCATCTGGACGACACGTTTCGCATCGAAGAAGGCATCCGGCGGGCGCGCAAACTGCTGATCGATATCGCCCGAATGGGTCTGCCGCTCTCGACCGAAGCGCTGGATCCGATCATGCCCCAGTACCTGCACGACCTGATCACCTGGTCCGCCATCGGCGCGCGCACCACCGAGTCGCAGACCCATCGGGAAATGGCGTCGGGCCTGTCCTCCATCGTCGGCGTCAAGAACGGCACCGACGGCAGTCTCGCGGTGGCTGTCAACGCGCTCGAATCGATGACCAGGCCGCACCGCTTTCTCGGCATCAATCCCTCGGGACAGGTTGCGGTGATCCACACGCGCGGCAACGGTCTGGCCCACATAGTTCTTCGCGGCGGCAATGCCGGAACGAACTACGATGCCGCTTCGGTTCTGTCATGCGAAGAAGCCCTCTGCGGGGCGGGCCTCGCCGCCAACATCATGGTGGACTGCTCCCACGCCAACTCCAACAAGGACCACCGCAAACAGCCTCTTGTCGCGCGGGAGGTGACCCGGCAAATCGAGGAGGGCAACGAGTCCATCATCGGCATCATGCTTGAGAGCAACCTGGCCGAGGGCGGCCAGCCACTCGGTCGCGATCTGCGCTATGGAGTCTCGATTACCGACGCCTGCATCGGTTGGGAATCTACGGAATCGCTGCTGCGCGAAATGGCGGGACGGCTCTCGCCCGCGCTTCGCGATCGGGCCGCCCGATCCGGCGCCGCGGCGACGTCACGCTGAAGAGGTCACCGGCAAGAGGACAACCGGCTATCGATAGTAGGCGTTCTCCGCAAAACTATGGTCGGTGGCGTCCCTGATCGCGGCGAGTTCCGGTATCTGTTCGATCAGCGTCTTCTCAACGCCCTGCTTCAACGTGATGTCCACCGCGGCGCATCCCTGGCAACCGCCGCCGAACTGCAACACGGCCGTACCGCCATCGACCACCTCGACCAGCGTCACCATGCCTCCGTGCGCCGCGAGACCCGGATTGATCTCGTTGTAGAGCACGTAGTTGATCCGGTCCTCCAGCGGCGAGTCCGGCGTAACGTTCGGAGTACGCGCGTTCGGCGCGCGGATCGTAAGCTGCCCGCCGAGACGGTCTTCCTGAAAGTCCACGACAGCGTCCAGCAGGTACGGTTCGCTGCGCTTTTCGAAATACGCAGTGAAGCCGCCCATGTCGACTGCCACATCGTCGTCCTGCTCTTCACCCGGACGGCAGTAGGCGATACAGGTCTCCGCGTTGGGCGTGCCGGGCTGCGCCACGAAAACGCGAATGCCGCAACCCTCGTCCTGCTTCGCCAGGAGTTCTCCCAGATAGTCCCTAGCGGCGTCTGAAATCTCGATCACAGGATAAATCCCGATTAAATCAGTCGGGATATCTTAACGGATCGTAGCGGACGCTTCGATGACTGAAAATATGCGATCCGGAGGATTGCACATGCTTGTCCAGCAAGCACATGCACATCAGTACATGAAACGGACTCATGTTGATCCATTCGAACTTCAATGTAGCTCCTGTTCGATGCGGCTAATCTGCATGTTGCCCAAGCCACGCCCTAAAGCGATGAAGCATCCCCTTGCACAGGCGCTCGAAGAGCGCATCCTGATCCTCGACGGCGCTACCGGCACGTTGCAGCAGGCGCAGAACCTCACCGAAGAAGACTTCCGCGGCGAGCGATTCAAGTCTCATGCCGTTCAGCTTCAGGGAAACGGGGACGTGCTGTCGCTCACCCGGCCGGACGTCGTCGAGTACATTCACAACGCCTACCTCGACGCCGGCGCTGACGTCATCGAAACCAATACCTTTACCGCGACCCGCATTGCGCAAGCGGATTATGGTCTCGAGGACGCGGTCTACGGGATGAACCTGGCGGCGGCGCGGATCGCGCGCCACGCCGCGGACGCCCATTCGACGCCTGAGCGGCCCCGATTCGTCGCCGGCGTTCTCGGACCCACCAACCGCACGGCCAGCATCTCGCCGGATGTCGAGGATCCCGGATATCGCAACGTGCGCTTCGGCGACCTGGAAGAGGCGTACGTCGAAGCCGCCACCGCGCTCATACGCGGCGGCGTTGACCTCCTGATGATCGAGACGGTGTTCGACACCCTGAATGCCAAGGCGGCCCTGTTCGGCATCCGGCGCGCGTTCGAGCAATGCGACGCGCAGTTGCCTCTCATGGTGTCCGGCACCATCACCGACGCCAGCGGCCGCACGCTGTCCGGGCAGACCTGCGCCGCTTTCTGGCATGCGATATCCCACGCCGAGCCGCTCCTCGCCGGACTCAACTGCGCCCTGGGCGCTTCCGCGCTGCGCCCGCACATCGAGGAACTCTCCCGCATCTCCCCGGCGTTCGTCAGCGTGCATCCGAATGCGGGCCTGCCGAACGAATTCGGCGAATACGACGAGTCGCCCGCATCCATGGCGGATGTTGTCGAGGACTTTGCCCGGCGCGGCATGGTCAACATGGTGGGCGGGTGTTGCGGAACCACCCCGGCCCACGTTCGTGAAATCGCCCGGCGCGTGGAGAACATCGCGCCGAGGCGTCCTCCCTCGCGGCCCCGGCACCTTGCACTTTGCGGCCTCGAGCCGCTCGAAGTCACCCAGGACTCGCTGTTCGTCAATGTCGGCGAGCGCACCAACGTGACCGGCTCCGCCCGTTTCCGTCGACTCATCAAGGGCGGCGACTACGTCCAGGCGCTGGAGGTGGCGCGCCAGCAGGTGGAGAACGGCGCCCAGGTCATCGACGTCAACATGGACGAGGGCATGCTCGAAGGCGAGGAAGCCATGGGGCGTTTCCTCGACCTCCTCATGAGCGAACCCGATATCGCCCGCGTGCCTATCATGATCGACTCCAGCAAATGGGAAGTCATCGAAACGGGCCTGCGCCGGGTGCAGGGAAAGTGCGTGGTCAACTCGCTCAGCCTGAAGGACGGCGAAGCGGCTTTTGTCGAGCACGCTCAACTATGCCGCGCGTATGGCGCCGCCGTCATCGTCATGGCCTTCGACGAATCCGGCCAGGCGGACACCCTGGACCGCCGCAAGCAGGTCCTGAGACGGGCCTACGACATCCTGGTGAACAAGGTTGGCTTCCCCCCGGAAGACATCATCTTCGACCCCAACATCTTCGCCATCGCGACCGGCATCGAAGAACACGCCAACTACGCCATCGACTTCATCGAGACGTGCCGGTGGATCAAGCACGAATTCCCGCGCGTCAACTGTTCCGGCGGCGTCAGCAACATCTCGTTCTCGTTTCGCGGCAACGACGCTGTGCGCGAGGCGATGCACGCGGTGTTCATTTACCACGCCCTCGAGGCCGGTTTGACGATGGGCATCGTCAACGCCGGTCAACTCGCGATCTACGACGAAATCCCGCAAGACCTGAAAGGCGCGGTGGAAGACGCCGTCCTCAACCGGCGCGGCGACGCGACGGAGCGCCTCGTGGCCATCGCTGAACGCTATGCCGGGCGCGTCGACGAAGATGCAGAGACCGAAGAGTGGCGCGAAGCGCCCGTGTCGGAAAGGCTCTCGCACGCGCTGGTCAAAGGCATTTCGAATTACATCGTCGAAGACACCGAACTCGCCCGCCGCGAATCCGAACGTCCCATCGATGTCATCGAAGGCCCGCTGATGGACGGCATGAACGTCGTCGGCGACCTGTTCGGCGCCGGCAAGATGTTCCTGCCCCAGGTCGTGAAAAGCGCGCGGGTGATGAAACAGGCCGTCGCCCACCTCACCCCGTTCATCGACGCTGCCAAGCCAGCCGGTAGCGAACAGTCCGGCAGCAAGGGCAGGATCGTCATGGCCACTGTCAAGGGCGACGTGCACGACATCGGCAAGAACATCGTCGGCGTCGTGCTGCGCTGCAACAATTTCGATGTGCTCGACCTCGGCGTCATGAC
>CAZFGB010000192.1:0-4891 GCA_964518405.1 uncultured Pseudomonadales bacterium
AACCAAAAATCCCTCGCAGCTACACTCGCATCTTTAGACTTGACGGAACACTAGTGCCGCGCATCCACCGGCTTTCCGAGTTTGTCGCCAACCAGATCGCCGCCGGGGAAGTCGTCGAACGACCGGCTTCCATCGTCAAGGAACTGATCGAAAACAGCCTCGACGCGGGCGCGCGTTCCATCAGGACAACGATCGAGCAGGGCGGCATCAAACGCATCGTCGTCCAGGACGATGGTTCGGGCATCGCGCCGGACGACCTGAGGCTCGCCGTCAGCCGCTTCGCCACCAGCAAGATCACGGGACCGGACGATCTCGATGGGGTCGAGACCCTCGGCTTTCGCGGCGAGGCCCTGGCCAGCGCCGCATCCGTCTCCAGGCTCTCCATCACGTCGGCGACAACCGCCGGCGAAGGCATGACCCTGACCGCGGCGGGCGGGGCCGAGCAGGCTTTCGGACCCGCCGCCCACCCGGTCGGCACGACGGTCGAGGTCGCGGATCTGTTCTACAACACCCCGGCGCGGCGCAAGTTCCTCAAGACCGAACGCACGGAAACCGGCCATGTGAGCGACGTGGTGCGACGACTGGCTCTCGCCCACGCCGATGTCGCCTTCGAACTCAGGCACGGTCAGCGCGCCATGGAGCGGTTGCCTGCCGGAAGGGGGCTCTATGCGATCATGGGAAAGGACTTTCTCCGCCAGGCCATCGCCATCGACACCGGCAACGGTGACCTGCGCCTGGCCGGCTGGATCGGCATGCCCGGCTACACGCGCGCCCAAGCCAACGCCCAGTTCTTTTTCGTGAACGGCCGCGCCGTGCAGGACCGGCTGGCGGGCCATGCGGTGAGACAAGCGTACCGGGACGTGATGTTCCACGGGCGTCATCCGGTGTTCGTGCTGTTCCTGGAACTCGACCCCGGAAGCGTTGATGTCAACGTGCATCCGACGAAGCGCGAAGTCCGCTTCCGTGATTCCCGGCGCGTGCACGACTTCGTCTTCGGATCCCTGCACCGGCTGCTGACGGATGTGCGGCCCGGAAACGAATCCGCGGCGGCGCCAGGCGAGCGATTTCCGCCCGGAGGACCGCATGGACATGCGTCTCTGCCGCAGACCTACATGAGCCTTTCCTCCCTCATCGCCGAAACGCCGGCGGCCACCTTGCGCGACGCGCCGGACATGGATGACGGCGACGTTCCGCCCCTCGGCTACGCGCTGGCCCAGCTTCACGGAGTCTATATCCTGAGCCAGAACGAAGAAGGCCTGGTGGTGGTCGACATGCACGCCGCCCACGAGCGCATCACCTACGAAAAGCTCAAGGCCGACTACGGCAGCGGCAAGCTGACGGCGCAGCGGTTGCTCGTCCCCATCGCCCTCGACGTCACGCCGCGAGAGGCCGATCTGGCTGAAACCCAGGCGGAGGAACTTGCGAAGCTGGGCCTGACCATCGACCGGACCGGACCGGGGAGTTGCGTGATCCGGGAAGTGCCGTCGCTGCTGGCGGACGGCGATATCGCCGCGCTCGCCCGGGATCTGCTTGACGAGATCGCCGAGTTCGGCACCAGCGACGCGGTTCGGGCGAAGGCGGAAGCGCTGCTCGCGAGCATGGCTTGCCACGGATCGGCGCGGGCCAATCGCCGCCTGTCGGTACCGGAAATGAACGCGATCCTGCGGGAAATGGAGACGACGCCCAACGGCGGTCAGTGCAATCACGGCCGCCCCACGTATTTCGTTCAGAGCATGCACCAACTCGACCATCTGTTCCTGCGCGGTCGCTAGAGTCACATGGAACGGCGCATCGCCGTTTGCATCATGGGTCCCACGGCGGCCGGCAAGACCGAAGCCGCCCTTGCCCTTGCGGATCGCGCCGAAGTCGATCTGATCAGCGTCGACTCGGCGATGGTCTACCGGCACATGGACATCGGGACCGCCAAACCGGATCGGGATGTGCTGGCGAGACACCCCCATGCGCTGATCGATGTGCGCGAACCGACCGAGCCGTTTTCCGCCGCGGATTTCGTAGCCTGCGCCGACGCGGCGGTCGCCCGCGCTCTGGACCGCGGCAGAACGCCCGTTCTCGTTGGCGGCTCGATGCTCTACTTCAAGGCGTTTCGCGACGGCCTTTCGACGCTGCCCGGCGCCCATCCATCGACGCGCTCCGCCATAGAGGAACGCGCTCGGCGGAACGGGTGGAAGGCGCTGCATGCCGAACTCGAACGCATAGATCCCGCGGCAGCGGCACGCATCCATCCGAACGATACGCAACGCATCCAACGCGCGCTCGAAGTGTTCTACGTGTCGGGCAAGCCTATCTCCGAGTGGTGGGCTTCTTCTGCCGGCCCTGGCGCGAGGCAACGGCTCGATTGCTCGCTGTTGGAAATCGCGCTGAGCACGGATGCGCAGCTCGCTACACGAATCGGCCAACGCTTCGACGCGATGCTCGAAAAGGGCCTTGTCGATGAGGTGGCGCATCTACGCGACATGCCGAACCTCGATCTTTCCAAGCCATCCATGCGCGCGGTGGGGTACCGGCAGGTGTGGCGCTATCTCGACGGGGATCTCGACCTCGACGCGATGCGCGACCAAGCCGTCGCAGCGACGCGGCATCTCGCGCGGCGTCAGGCGACATGGCTGCGAAGCTGGCCCGACTTGCGGAATGTCGATGGCACGCCCGACGAAGTCGCCAATCACATCCTGCGCGCTCGGCCACCCCCATAAATTTGCAATTTTCGGGCCGAGGCTGCACTATTGATCGGTTGAATGTTCGCCTGAGTGCGCGTCCGCTTTCGGGGAAAGCAGCATGTCGAAAGGGAATCCCCTTCAAGACACTTACCTCAACACGCTGCGCAAGGAGCGTATCCCCGTTTCCGTATACCTCGTCAACGGCATCAAGCTCCAAGGCCAGATCGAGTCGTTCGATCAGTTTGTCATCGTCCTTCGCAATGCGGTCAGCCAGATGGTGTACAAGCACGCGATCTCCACCGTGGTGCCGAGCCGCAACGTGCGCCTGCAGCCGCCGGGAATGCGCCGGGAAGTCAGGGAAGAAGGCAGCGACCTCCCCTGACACCAACGCGAACGAGCCAAATGCTGTTCGACCGGCCGCAGGCGGGGTCGCGCGCCGTCCTCCTGAACCTGCATCTCAATTCTTCTTCCGGCGATATCCGGGCGGATGCCGAAGAATTGACGCAACTGGCGCGGTCGGCCGAGGTCGAGCCGGCCGCCCTCATTCAGACGCGGCGCGACCGCCCGCAGCCGAAGTGGTTCATCGGTAGCGGCAAGGTGGAAGAGGTGGCGGCAGCGATGCGCGCCCAGGCCGCCGACCTGCTGATCGTCAACCAGGAACTGACTCCAGCGCAGCAGCGCAACCTGGAGCAGCGTCTGGACCGCCGTGTCATCACCCGCACGGAACTCATCCTGCAGATATTCGCGGCCCGGGCGCAGACCCGGGAGGGCCAGCTGCAGGTCGAACTCGCGCAACTCAGCCACATGCAGACGCGCATGGCGCGGGGCTGGTCCCACCTCGACCGACAACGCGGCGGAGTCGCCATGCGCGGTGCCGGAGAAAAACAGATCGAGCTGGACGCGCGCATGATCCGTGACCGCATACGCCGCGTCCGCGCGCGCTTGGAAGGGGTGCACAGACAACGCCGGCGAAGCCGGCGGCGCCGTGCCAGAACCGGCATCCCCACCGTCGCGCTGGTGGGTTACACCAATGCCGGCAAGTCGACATTGTTCAACGCCCTCGCCAACGCGCGCGCCGCCGTTGCCGACCAGTTGTTCGTGACGCTCGACCCGCTCATGCGCCGAACCGATATAGACGGGATCGGCAAGGTGGTGCTGGCGGATACCGTGGGTTTCATTCGGGATCTTCCGCACAGCCTGGTGGAAGCGTTCAAGGCCACGCTGGAGCAGGTCGCCGAAGCGGACCTGCTGCTTCATGTCGTAGACGCTGCCGCGCCCGACGCGGAGGATCTCGCCCGCCAAGTCGATGCAGTGCTGGAAGAGATCGGTGCCGCCGACGTACCGACGATCAAGGTTCTCAACAAGGCGGACCTCATGGACTCGCATCGCCCATCGATCATTGAAGACGAATGCGAACTGGCCCAGGTCGTCGTAAGCGCCCGGGATGGGACCGGCCTTTCCGAATTGAGAAAGGCGCTGGGGCGCGCCCTCGGCGTCGGCGCCCGACCGGTGACGGTTCTCCTCGATTCCGGGTCGGGCAAGCTTCGGGCGCGTCTATACGCGCTGGGGGCGGTGCTGGCGGAGACCGTGCATGAAGACGGCACACTGGCATTGCGGGTCCGTCTCGACCGGGACGAAACCGCCAGGCTCCTGGAGAATCGCCCGTACGCCGGGCGGATGCTATCCGATCACTCGCCCAGACTAGTAGCCCGCGCCGTAGAACGGACACGTAGTGCCGATCAAGGCGCGGACGGGTGAGTCAGTGGCTTGCGGGGAGAGGGCATGCCCGAAGGGCTTACGGATTTCATGGCGTTAGCGTCAAGGGCCGGGGGATGTTGTTGCAGGGAATGATGGCGGCCCATAGAATCCCATCGATACCCTAGAACGGACGGCGGGGAATTTAATACCCATGGCGTGGAACGAACCAGGCGGCGGCGGCCCAAGGGACCCTTGGGGCGGCCCGGGCGACCAGGGTCCTCCGGACCTCGATGAGTCGCTGCGCAAGCTGCAATCCCAGCTCTCCGGCATATTCGGACGCCGCGGCGGAAGCGGGAGCGGCGGCGGCATCAACCTCAAGGTGTACGGAGGGGTGCTGGCGGCGCTGATTGTCGGCTACGGCATTGGGGGCATATACACGCTCGACCTGCAGGAGCGCGGCGTTGTGTTCCGCTTCGGCCAGGCCCAGGACGAGGTCAAACTTCCCGGCCTGCACTGGA
>CAZFGB010000193.1:0-7487 GCA_964518405.1 uncultured Pseudomonadales bacterium
GTGCTGGGCCTGCGCGCCTTTGGCACCCAACTGCTTTGCGAACAGGTGATTGGCCGCTCCCTGCGCCGCCAGTCATATGCGCTCAACGAACAGGGCCTGTTCGATGCCGAATACGCTGATGTGTTCGGCATCCCCTTCGACTTCACCGCGAAGCCCGTCGTCGCCCCGCCACAGAAGCCGGCGAAGACGGTGCAAGTGAAGGCGCTCTCGCCGGAGCGCGACGACGTTGAAATCCGCTTCCCTCGCGTCGCCGGCTACCGCGTGGATTTGCCGAACGACCGGCTCACGGCCGCATTCACGGAGGACTCCAAACTTGTCCTGACCCCGGAGACCGTGGGTCCGACCATCACGCACAATCAGGGCATCATCGGCGAGGGGCACGATCTGACCATCGCGCATCTGGACCGCGTGCGTCGATCCACGCTGCTCTACGAATTGACGTTGCGCCTGCTCTACAACCACTGGCGAGACCCGGATGGCGAACCGGAACTGCACCTGTTCGGCCAGTTGAAGCGCATCACTCGAACCTGGATGAAGGACTGTCTCGAGTGCAAGGGGGACACCTATCCCGCTCAGTTGATGGTCGCCGAACTCGCGGACCTCGCTTGCGAGAAGATCTTGTCCGCCATCACCCGGGCAGAGCTGCACCGCCAGCCGGTCAAGGCGATGCTCGATCCGTACAACCCGGTTGGCTCAACGCGCGGCGTGAACTTCACCACGTCCCGCACTCAGCGCTACGCCGCCGAAAGCGGACGCCGCTGCCACCTGAACTGGGCGATCCTCGACAGCACATGGGAGGGCGAGTTCTGCCGCGTTCTCGACTCCCACCCCAAAGTCCTTGCTTGGGTGAAGAACCGCAACCTCGGCTTTGAAGTGCCCTACCGCTTCGGCGGCGTGCAGCGCCGATACGTGCCGGATTTCATTGTCCTCTATGACTACGGACTGGGTCACGATGAACCCTTGTGCATCGTCGTGGAAGTCAAGGGATTCCGGGGTGACGACGCCAAAGCGAAGAAGGAATCCATGGACACCTACTGGGTACCCGGCGTGAACCAGCTTGGTTGCCATGGAACATGGGCGTTTCTCGAACTCCGTGATCCACTCGATATGGAGGAAGAATTCGACGACGCGGCGGTCAACGCGTCGTTGGATGCATTGGAAGATAGAGAACGCGCCAAGGAGTTCGCGCGCTTTCTGGACACCGTCGGAGGCTCGATGCCGGACATCGAGGACATCCCCAGACGTCGGAGCGCGGAAGCGGAATGATCTTGGTGGATACCTCGGTCTGGATCGACGACATGCGCCGCCAGATCCCCGAACTACGTGCGCTCGTGGAAGCGGGCGACGTTCTGTCCCATGACATGGTGATCGGTGAACTGGCCTGTGGCAACTTGCCTGACCGCGAGAGCTTCCTTCGTCGTCTGCAGGGACTCCCTGCGATCACGACCCTTTCGAGCGCCGATGTACTCGGTCTGATTGAAACCCACGCCTGGATGGGTCGGGGCATCGGCTACGTGGATGCGAACCTGCTAGGCTCGGTTCTTGCGCACTACGGCGCGTCGCTCTGGACGGCTGACAAGCAACTAAAGCAAATTGCCGACGAACTCGGTATCGCACACGCCGAAATGGAAGGAGCGTAGGGAATGCCGAGAAAAGCCAAACGCGTTGAAACTCTGATCCACGGGGAAGCCAAGCGCCGCAACATCCCAACGGCGGAATACCAGCCGGTGATGCGCTCGGATGACGAGGATCCCATTCGCGTCGCCTACAGGCGTCGCAACCCCGATTTGGACCCGCAACTTGTCTGGCGCGGCAAGGACATGCGGGACTGGTCCGATCTCGTGGTGCAGGCACCGCCGCTGTTCATCCAGGAGAAAGTCCATCCGAAGGTGCTGATCGACGATCTCGCCCGCATGAGCCGTCGGGCGCGAGCCGAACAGAAGGTGGTCGAATCGGGTTTCCAAACCGACCTGTTTGGGGATTTCAACGGTTTGCCCGACGACGATGCCAAGACCGAGTTCTACCAGCACGACGCCAACTGGTCGAACCGCATGATTCTCGGCGACTCCCTGCAGGTGATGGCGTCGCTTGCAGAGCGTGAGGGGCTCCGCGGCAAGGTGCAGTGCATCTACATCGATCCGCCTTACGGGATCAAGTTCAACTCGAATTTCCAGTGGTCAACCACCAGCCGCGATGTTAGAGACGGCAAGGCGGAACACATCACACGGGAGCCGGAACAGGTCAAGGCGTTCCGGGACACTTGGCGAGATGGCATTCACTCGTATCTAACGTATCTGCGGGACCGGCTAACAGTGGCGCGGGATCTGTTGACGGAGAGCGGGAGCCTCTTCTTGCAGATCGGGGATGAGAACGTCCATCGCGTGCGGGCCGTGATGGATGAGGTGTTCGGTGAAAGGAATCTAGTCTCGCAGATTACCTTCAAGAAGAGCAGCTCTGCCACAGAGCCTTATCTGTCATCAACGTCTGACTATGTGTTGTGGTACGCGAGACGTATCGACCAACTGAAGTACCGTGCACGGAAACAAGAGAGGGTTGCTGGGGGCGCTGGTGGTGCGGCATACACCTTGGTTGATGAAGTACCAGGACACTGGCGACGCATCACCAAGCGGAAACTCGACGACCGTGTAGACCGACTAGGCCTATTCAGACTTCAAACGTTGACGAGTCAAAGGCAGGGAAGAGACACCGGTCCGGACTCGGCGATGGGGTTCAGTTACCGATTCGAAGGACAGAGCTATTCGCCCTCTCGTGGAAGGGGTTGGACCACAACTGAAGATGGACTTCGCCGATTGGTCAAAGCGGGACGGATCGGACGATCAGGAGAATCCATCAACTACAAGAGGTACTTCTCGGATGCTCCTGTATTCGATACCTACAACATTTGGGACGACACGCAATCCGGTAGCGGTATGGGCAAAGTCTATGTCGTACAGACGAATGCAAAGGTCATTGAACGCTGTGTGCTAATGGCCACTGATCCCAGCGACCTCGTCCTCGACTCAACCTGCGGCTCAGGCACAACGGCCTACGTCGCTGAACAATGGGGCCGTCGCTGGATTACCATCGATACCTCCCGCGTCGCATTGGCGCTCGCCCGTTCCCGCATCATGGGCGCGCGCTATCCCTACTATCTCTTGGCCGACAGCCGGGACGGCCAGTGCAAGGAGGCCGAGCTCTCCCGCAAGGCACCACCCGATTCACCCACCTACGGCGACATCCGCCAGGGCTTCGTGTATCAGCGCGTGCCGCACATCACGCTGAGGTCCATCGCCAACAACACCGAAATCGACGTCATCTACGAGCGGATGCAACCCGACGTGGAAGCCGCCCTCGCTGATCTCAACTTGGCCGTGCGCGGCCATGCCACGCCGTTCGAGGTCGAAACCGGCGGCCGCAAGGGCGAAAGTCTCGACTTCACGGCCGCCGACGGCGAGACCGCCACGTTGCCGACCGGCGAGTCCGCCCCGGCCAATGGTTTCCTCGAATGGGAAGTACCCCGTGAGGCGGACCAGAGTTGGAACGATGCGGCCCGCGAGGCCCACGCTCGCTTCTGGGAAGCCCGCATCGACCGTCAGCGCGAGATCGATGCCTGCATCGCGGCGCGCGCTGAATACGAACTCATCTACGACAAGCCGTATCAGGACAACAAGAAGGTCCGGGTCGCCGGTCCGTTCACCGTCGAGAGCCTGTCGCCGCACCGCCTGGCGGCGCTGGACGAGAACGACGAACTGATCATCGCGGAGACGGCCGCCCGCTACGACCTCGGCACCGATGTCGCTCGCCGTGACTTCGCCCATGTAATCCTGGAAAACCTCCGCACCGCCGGGGTGCAACAGGCGCGGAAGGCGGGTCGAATCACATTCTCTTCCCTGGATCCACGGCCAGGTGAGCTGGTCTGCGCCGAGGGCCGATATCTCGAAGGTGGCGACGGCAGGGAGCGTCGCGCCGGCATCTTCATCGGCCCCGAGTTCGGCACTGTCTCCCGACCAGATTTGGTGCGTGCCACACGAGAAGCCGCTGATGCCGGATTCGACGCCCTCATCGCCTGCGCCTTCAACTACGAGGCTCATGCCACCGAGTTCAACAAGCTCGGACGCGTCCCAGTACTTAAGGCGCGCATGAATGCCGACCTGCACATGGCCGAAGACCTCAAGAAGACGGACACGGCCAATCTGTTCGTGATCTTCGGCGAGCCAGATATCGATGTCGAACCCGCCACCAGCGACGACGGCAAAGACGACTGGATACAGGTAAGGATCAACGGAGTAGACGTTTTTGATCCCTCGGCCGGCGAAGTTCGCAGTGACGGTCCCGATGGCATCGCCTGCTGGTTCGTGGACACGGACTACAACGAGGAGAGCTTTTTCGTTCGCCAGGCCTATTTCCTCGGTGCCGGAGACCCCTACAAGTCTCTCAAAACCACTCTCAAGGCGGAGATCGACCCCGACGCCTGGTCAACGCTGCATAGCGACACCTCGCGCCCCTTCCCGAAACCCTCCACAGCGCGCATCGCCGTGAAGGTCATCAACCACCTGGGCGACGAGGTGATGAAGGTGTTCGCGGTGTAGGGTCGGTTTGCTACCTTGTGTGACTGCTCATGGATCAGGTCAGCAGCAACCGAACCAAGATCGCGATGTTCAGTGCCACCACCAAACCGAGCACCCACTTAATCGCGCTCAGTTCCGCCTGAAACGCGCCCAGCTTCACCCGCAGTTCGCCCAGTTCGGTCGCAAAGCCGTCCAGTCTGGTTGCAAAGGCACCCAGTTCGGACTTGAAGCTGCCCAGTTCGGACCTGAAGACGCCCAGTTCGGACTTGAAGCCGCCGAGTTGGGTTCCAACGCTGCCCAGTTCGGCTCTAACGGCGTCCAGATCCGACCGTTGCGCGGCCAGTTCATTCTGCATATCCGCAAGCCCGCGCCTCAGGTTGGCTACATCGTCCCTGGTGGCCAGATCGCCCTGGCCCGAACGTATGGCGGAGGCGACCGCTTCGGCCTGCCCCTGATCGAACCCGGCGGCCTGCAACGCCTTCGCGGCGCTCAATGTGTCGAATGCTGCGGCCATGAGCGAGAGTATAGCCGAAAGGCAAAGTCGGAATCGGCGGGCCTGGTCATGTTTGCCGCGTCGCGGGGACGTCCGCACCGCAACGGCGTCGATGGTGAATCGCACACCACTCGGCCGAAACCCCGCTTCTCTTTCCCAACAGTTTGCGTTTCGGATACAGTCCCCGGTCCCTACCTTTCGCGTTCCGGAAGCGTTAACCTGATCGCCCAATGGCCGGTCGGATTCCGCAGTCCTTCATCAACGATCTGCTCCAGCGGATCGACATCGTCGACCTCATCGACGCGCGCGTGAAACTGACCAAGTCCGGCAAGTCCTGGAAGGCCTGCTGTCCCTTCCACCAGGAGAAAACGCCCTCGTTCAACGTCAACCCGGAACGGGGCGGCTACAAGTGTTTCGGCTGCGGCGCAGGCGGCACGGCGATCACCTTCCTGATGGAGCACGACCGGATGGAGTTCGTCGAAGCGATAGAGACGCTGGCGGCCATCGCGCATGTCGAGGTTCCGAGGGAAGTGGGGACGCGCTTGGAGAAGCGGGATGCGGGCCTCTACGAACTGCTTGCCGAGGCGGCGAAGCTGTACCGCCAGGCATTGCGCGAACACCCCGAAGCGATCAACTACCTGAAAGAGCGAGGTCTGGATGGCGAAACCGCGCGCAGGTTCGGCATCGGCTTCGCGCCCGACACTTGGGACTATCTGAAAACGAGACTTGATGCGGATCTGGACAGGATGGTCGCGGCGGGGCTTGTCGCGCGAAACGACGCCGGACGGTCCTATGATCGGTTCAGGCACCGGATCATGTTCCCCATTCGCGACTCGCGGGGGCGTGTGGTGGCCTTCGGTGGACGCCTCATGCCCGATGCGGGCGATGGCCCCAAGTACGTCAACTCGCCGGAGACATCGGTGTTCCACAAGGCGCGCGAACTCTATGGACTCTACGAGGCCAGGCGCTCACCGCGCCGGGGAACCGGGCTTGACCGGCTGATCGTGGTCGAAGGCTACATGGACGTGGTTGCCCTGGCCCAGAACGGGATACCGAATGCCGTCGCCACCCTCGGCACCGCCGTAGGCGCGGAGCACTTCGAGCGGCTCTACCGCAATACCTCCGAAGTAGTGTGCTGTTTCGACGGCGACCGGGCGGGCAGACAGGCGGCCTGGCGCGCGCTCGAGGCGAGCCTTCCGTCGTTGCGCGATGGCCGCCAGTGCAAGTTCGTTTTCCTGCCGGACGGCGAGGACCCCGACAGCCTGGTCAGGGGCGAGGGCAAGGAACACTTCGAGCAACAGGTCGCGGGATCGAAACCCGCCGGGGATTATCTCGTCGATGCGTTGTCGGAAGGTCTCGACCTCGCGTCCATGGATGCCCGCGCCCGGTTGTGGGATCTCGCCAAGCCCTTGGTATACCGCATGCCGCGAGATGTGCTGAGACGCTTGCTGGTCGACCGTTTCGCCGGCATCGTGGGAGTGAGTTCCGATGCGCTCGATCCGCCTTCGGCGGACACGGGAGAACGCTGGATGGAAGAGGCGCCGCCGCCGCGACCACCGGCGCCGACGCCAGCTCGCGCGTCGCCGCTCGAACGGCGGTTGCTGCGTTGCCTGCTGCGCAGCCCGGCCGTGTTGCGGAAGCTGGACGCATCCCTCGCGGGCAAGCTGCTCAACGCGCCCGACGACGACTCGTTGTTCCTTCGCGTGGCACAGTGGGCCGCGAAGGATGGAGATGCGGACGCCTCGGTCCTGCTGGCGCGATTCGTGCACGAACCCGTCCACGAAGAACTGCGGGAACTCGCCGAGCGGGAACAGCTGGTCGATACCGAATCGTTCGAGGCGGAGTTTGTCAGCGGCGTCGAGGTTTACGTGAGGAATCGAGCCCGCCGCCATCGGCGCGCACTGCTGGAGAAGGAAAACATCGAAGGTTGGATCGCATCGCCGGGCGCTCCCGGCGTGCCGCACGACATCAGTACGAAAACGCGGTCCAAGGCCGCGGCGGCACCGGCAAAATAGTCGGAATATGAGGGACTTGTATCCTGTATAATTGTTCGTTTGCCCGGCTGGGCAAATCTTTCCGGATCGAGGGGTTATGGCGACCGAGACAGAACAACAGCAATCACGATTGAAGGACCTGATCGCAAAGGGCAAGGAGCAGGGTTTCCTGACCTACGCCGAGGTCAATGACCACCTGCCGGAGGACATCTCCGATCCCGATCAGATCGAGGACATCATCCGCATGATCAACGACATGGGGATCACGGTGTACGAAACCGCGCCGGATCCCGATGAGTTGATGAATGCGGAGGAAAACACCGCTGACGAACTAGCCGCGGAAGAAGCCGCCGCGGCCCTTGCGGCGGTGGAGACGGAAGTTGGCCGAACGACCGATCCGGTGCGCATGTACATGCGCGAAATGGGCACGGT
>CAZFGB010000194.1:0-27865 GCA_964518405.1 uncultured Pseudomonadales bacterium
GGGTATCTGCGGGTCTTTTTGCCCCCTGGACTTTGTTGCTCCTCCTTGTGTGGCGCCTGCCACACGGCGTCGTCGCGCCTCGCCAGGAACCAAAAATCCCTCGCAGCTACACTCGCATCTTTAGACTTGACGGAACACTAGGCGCCCGACCCGAAAGCAAGTGCGGCGCCAAGGCGCCCAACAATCCAAGGACAGATCATGCAGGTAGGAATCATGTCGGGGCACTTTCCGCGGCCCACCCTGGAAGAGTCGCTCGATGCGATTCTCGGTCATGACATCCGTCATCTTCAATTCAACCCCGGATCGGTAAATGTGGACGGACCGCTGACCGACAAGCTCGCGAAGGCCCCGATGGTCCGCGAAGAAACGCGAAAGCGCGGCATGACGATCTCGGCGGTGGGCGGTCCGGCCAACATGGTGGCGGGCGACGAGGCACAGCGCGAGCAGGCAATCGAGAAACTGAAGTTGCTGACAACGGCCTGCGGACCCTTGGGCACTTCGGTCATCGCGACCTGCACCGGGTCCCGGGACCCCGACAGCATGTGGCGCAAACACCCGGACAACGAGACGCCGGAAACCTGGCGAGTGTTGCGGAATACGCTGGAACAGGTACTGCCGGTCGCGGAAGCGGCCGGTGTCGTCATCGCCTTCGAACCGGAGGTGAACAATGTCGTCAACACGGCGAAGAAAGCCCGGCGACTGATCGACGAGATGGGCTCGCCGAGTCTCGGAGTCGTCATGGATGCATCGAATCTTTTCGGCGAGGGCGATTTGCCGCGCATGGCCCAGATACTTGACGAGGCCTTCGAACTGCTGGGCGAGCACATCGCCATCGCGCACGGCAAGGATCTCGATCGGGACGGCGACGCGGGCCACCTGGCGGCCGGAACCGGCAAACTCGATTACGCGCGCTACGTCTCGTTGCTCTGCGCCCTGCCCTTCGACGTGCCGGTCATTCTTCACGGGCTCAAGGAGGACCAGGTGGATGCCAGCGTCGCGATGCTGAGAGGCCACGCCGCAAAGCACCAGGCAGGAGCATGAAGGCAGGGCAATGGAACATACGGCATTACGGTCGCCGGACACCGCAAGCACTGTAGGGTTGAAAACTCATCCAGACCTCCGCTTTGCGGGTGGTCATTGACCCTTGCTATTTCGGGGCAACGCTGCCTCGCAATGGTCCGGTCACTCATTCATAGCAAACCCGCTTTGCGCAACTGCCGCGAAACCGTGCGCGCGAGGTTGTCAAAATGCGGGATCTCGCCGGGGACATGTTCACCGAGTTCGCCCTCCCACCGATGCCGGTACTGATCTAGGCGCTCGGCATATCTCGCCGCAAACACATTCGGGTCGATGCTACGGTGCTCCGCCTTGGACCGAAATATCTCCGCAGCATCAATGATGTCGACGCCGCCCTCGGTCAACAAGGCAGACAAGTCAAATAGATCCCGGCATTGCAGGCGTTGCAGAACGCATCGGAGCTTCTCACCGACAATCTCCGGCAACGTGTAGACCGAGAGGGTCACTTGGTGTGGTAGGTCGTCCCAGCGTGGCAACAGTGCCTGTTGTTCAACGTTCAACACCAGTTCGTCGGCGGCGAGATCGAGCTTGAGCGTTCGTTCTCGTCCCAAAGGACCGACGTAACCAATTCTTCGCGGCTTATGGGCGGTGAGGTGCAATCCTTCAGTCGTGCCGCCGGTGGCGGCAAGCGCTTCCTCAATGGTTGAGTAGGCATCTTCTGCCGTACCGGCGACGATTGAGAAATCGAGATCAGCCGAGTAGCGGTAGTCGTTGAAGTGGCAAAGACGGAGTGCCGTGCCACCCTTGAAGACTAAGCCAGTGCTTCGCTCAAGACCGGCGAAACCGGCGACGATGTGCGCCAGTACATAGTCCCGCTCGACGGTTCTGGCCGGCACGTCATCCCTTGCTGCCCGCCGGGTGATGTGTGCGCGGGTAATCAATGCAGAACAACGGCCTTTATTTCGTCAATGGGCTGCGGCCACCGTATTCGCCAACGCGCGTCTCGCCAAGCGCAGGTTTGCGACGACCCAGGCTCCAGGTCAAGATCCGCTGAAATGGCCTTTAGGGGGCTGAGACGCCCTGCCACTCCTCGGAGCGCAAGGGCATCGGCGATCGAGCCAACTCGACGCAGCGCTGATGCCCAACCAAGCGTCTGCGCGTACTGCGCGAGGCGAGTGGGATCGATACTCTCGCTGCCGACGGCAACCGCTTCCGCGAGCACGACGGCACCGCCGACAAGCGTCGGGCGTCTGGCAGCGTCGAGTAGTGACCGTTCGAGATCAGAGACGCGTGACTCCCCACTAACGATTGCGCCGACCCCGATCATGTTCTCCGATTCCTTAACGATGCGCAGGGGTCGACCCGACAATGTCTTGGTACGAATTCGCTTTGTGCTAGCAACCTGGATCGATCGCGATGGGTGGGTGATGAGGTCATGCTCATCCAACGCCGTGCGGTACGCCATTCGATGTGGGATGCTGGCAAATGCCGCAGCAACCGCCAAGGCAATTTCCTCCGCCACCGATGGCGTTCCCAACACACCCAGTTGCCTGACAACGTAGTGACCGTGCCGGACTCGATCAATGAGGCCCGCAGTGACCATGCGCTTGAGGACGTTGCCGGTCGCCGGTCGAGATCGTCCAAGGCGTCGTTGAGCTTCCTCGAAGGTAAAGAGAATCTTGCCGTCGGCGACCAAGTCATCCGCGAGGATCAAGCTTGTATTTTGTGTCTCAATACCCATTTTTCACGCAATTAGTGAATATCGACAACAATTGTACTAGTTTCCTTGAGCCAATATGTTGTTGATATTCACGATTATCATGTATATCCACCATTTTTTGACAATTTCGAGGCTGATGCAGTCAGTCCCGGGCCTTGACAGCATTTCCGGGGCAACCGAATACCCACACGATGTCTCGTCGTTGCGCGTTGACGTACCAGTTATTCTTCACGGGCTTGGAGAGGATCAGTTGGAGGCCAGAGCAAAGATTGCGATTGACTACCCTGCTTGGCCAGCTGCACAAGCGTTGCCTGGCCGGCGTGATTCTGCTGCATGCGCTCGTGTCCATGGCCGAACAGCCGGCCTATCAGCACGGGATCTCGCTGCTGCATGAACTGAAGTATCCCGCCGACTTCGAGCACTTCGAATACGCCAACCCCGACGCGCCGAAAGGCGGCGAACTGCGGCTTTCGGCAACCACGCCCATCCGGAACTTCGCGGGTGTACCGGGTACGGGGGTACCCGGGGTACAGGGCCTCGGCAGGACGGTCGACCGGCTGATGATCCGTTCAGCGGACGAGTTGTCCGGCCTCTACGGCCAGCTTGCCGATGGCGTTGCGCTGTCCACTGACAGGAAATCCCTCTTCATCCGGATACACGAGAGGGCGCGCTGGCACGATGGCGTGCCGGTGACGACGAAGGACGTGCAGTTCTCCCATGACGAACTCCTGAAGCTCCCCTTCGGCAAGGTCTACCTGCAGTCGTGGATCGAATCGCTGGAGATAGTCAGTGACAAGGAGATGGTCGTCCATCATCGGGGCGTGTTCACCAACTCGAACCTGGTCGCGCTGACCTGGTTCCCCATCCGGCCGGCGCACTACTACGCGGACAAGGACTCCAGCACCCACACCCTGGTGCCGCCGGTCGGCAGCGGCCCCTATCGCGTGGCCGACTACGATCGAGACTTCGTCCGCTACGAACGCGTTGAAGACTACTGGGGACGGGATATCCCGGTTAACCGCGGACGCTACAACTTCGATGTCATCCATTACGACGTCTATCGCGATGCGACCGTGGCCAGGGAGGCCATTCGCAAGGGGCTGTTCGACATCCATTTCGAAACGGACATTCGGCACTGGGTGTCTTCCTACGACATCCCGGCGGTGGAAGCCGGATCGCTCATCATGGAAACGCGGTCCCTGCAGAAATTCATCGGCCTTGAGTCGGCGATCGTGCTGAATCTCGATCGCGAGAGATTGAACGACGTGCGAGTCCGCGAGGCGCTGACACTGGCGCTGGATTTCGAGTGGCAGAACCGGGTCTTCCAGTACGGTTCACAGTCGCGGGCGCTGAGCTACTTCGCCAACTCGGCTTTCGCCGCGAGAGGACTGCCCACGCAAGCCGAGCTCGACCTGCTTGCTCCCTACCGGGACAGCCTGCCAGAGCGGGTGTTTGGCGAGGCTTTTCGGCTGCCCGTTTCGAGCGGAGCCGGAGTCCATCGTTCGGCCCTTGAAAGGGCTCGCGACCTGCTTGCCGAAGCCGGCTGGACGATACGGGACGGGCGCCTGGCCAATGCCGCCGGACGACCGTTTGAACTGGAGTTGACGACCCAGAACCCGTCGCAGCGTCGGATCCTGCTGCCGTACATCGAGTCTCTGAAGATACTCGGCATAGACGCGCGCCTGCGGCTGCTGGAAAACGTGGCGTGGGTAAACCACCAGCGCGCACGCAATTTCGATGCGTACGTCAGGGGGCACGACTTCCTGAATCCGCCGTTAGGGGAACTGCAGAGCTACTTTGGCTCCGGCACCGCGGACCTGGAACTGGGCGGGAACATGGCCGGGCTACGCGACCCCATCGTTGATGCGCTCATCGAGAAAGCGGAGCACAAGGCGACGACAATCGAAGAGGCGATGATCGCCTGCAAGGCGCTCGACCGCGTATTGCTGTGGGGCTTCTATCACATCCCGTTGCACATCCCCGACGAGGAGCGATTCGTGCGCTGGGACAAGTTCGAGAGGCCAGAGCACGAGGCGGTCGCGAAATACGAGTACCTGGTCGGCAGCGCCGTGCGCGTCCTCGACAGCTGGTGGATCGATCCCGACAGGGCCCGCAGGCTGACGCTGGCGGGGAAGTAGCGGTGGCCCTTACGCCGCCGCAACCGCCCGGTCCCTCGGCCATCTGGGTCAACAAACCCGAGGCGAACCGTTTACCGGACGGGGTGACGCATCACACGTTCCACTCCACGGCGCACGAGACCGATGTGGGTTATTGCATCTACCTGCCGCCGGGCTACGATGCCCGGCCGCACAGGCGCTACCCGGCGATCTACAACCTGCATGGTGCAGGCGACAACGAGTTACACGGTTTCGACGACGTCAAGGTGCTCGACGCGGGCATCCGCGAGGGACGCTGGCCCGCCATGATCGCAGTGCTGCCCAATGGCGGCATGCGCACGTTCTACAAGGACTCCCACGATGGACGCTTCCAGAGTGAGACGCTCATCATTCGCGAACTGATTCCCCACATCGACGCGACCTGGCGCACCATCGATGCGCGCAAGGGGCGGTGCATCGAAGGACACAGCATGGGAGGCCGAGGCGCCACGCGCCTGGCGATGAAATACCCGAACCTGTTCTGCTCGCTGTTCAACCTGGCGGGCAACGTGCCGCGCACACTCGCGCACTTCGACCCGTCGGCACCGGACACCTACCCCAACAACTACCTTGGACCCCACCGGCAGAACCACATCGATAACGATGCTTACGAACTGCTCAGGAAAAACATCGAGGACATCAGGGGCAAACTGCGCATTCAGATGTGGTGCGGGACGCGGGACATGGGCCACCTGGCGACCATGAGGGACTTCCACCAGGCCTTGCTCACGGCCGACGTGGACCACACGTACATGGAAATCGAAGGTCTGGGCCACGGGAAGAAGCCGATCATCGACAGGTACCGGGACGTGTGGTTCGACCATCACGTGGAATCGCTGAGGCGGGCAGCAGATCGGGAGTAGGTGCTCAGTACTCGATTCCCTTGTCCGGGATTGGGATCTGCGATAAATACTCCATGTCCCCACTGGAGATGACCACCGCATGAGCACGCGCAGAACCATTCTCGCCGGCATTTCGCTGGCGCCAGCCCTTCCCTTGCTGACTCGCGCCGCCTGGGCGGGCGAAGCCCCGACCGCGGAGGACAAACTCGAAACCTCTCGGCTTGTATATCTCACGCCGATCAAGAGCAATGGAGAGGAAAGCCGCTGCAAGGCCGAGATCTGGTTCGCCCACGACGCCGGCAACGTCTACGTCGTCACGCCGCCGGATGCATGGCGCGCCCAGGCCGTGCGGCAGGGGCTCAGCAGGGCGCGGATCTGGGTAGGTGACTTCGGCGTCTGGACCCGCTCCGACGGCGCCTTCCGCGACGCGCCGGAGTTCATGGCGACGGCCTCCATCGAGACGGACGCAACCGTGCATGCCCGTATCCTCGAGGCGATGGGCGGCAAGTACGCGGAGTCCGGATGGAGCAGGTGGGGACCCCGTTTCCACGAGGGCCTGGTCGACGGATCGCGCGTGATGATCCGCTACGCGCTCGACGCCTGAAACCGGACGAGCGGGCTACCCCTCCTCCAAGCTCAATATTCGCCGCGAGGCATCAGGCGGCGGACTTCCGGATCGAACCCTGACGCGACCCACTCGCACTGGGCAGTATTCCAGTGGGAGAAGAAGAGACGTTTCCCGGGATCCGGATGCAGGGCCAGGCGTTCCGGAAACAGGTTCCAGTCGGTCAGGACCGGCGCGGGCGGACGCACGTAGTCGCCGACGTCCGGCCGCCAGCTCCTTAGCCATCCCCCACGCGCATAGTACTGGTGCCAGGTGCGCCGGCGCTTCCTGCCGTCGCCGTCGAGCCGGGTATGGTAGATCGCCGTGTCGTACAGCACGCAGGTTCCGGCCGGCCCAAAAACAGGCACCTCGTGGTAGTCAGCGCCCAGCCCCTCGAAGGCGTCCCCCAGTGTTGTGTAGCGGTTGCTCTTCGGGACGACGCAGAACGCCGGCGTGGTCTCGTCCACATCGGTCAGGTAGTGGATCGCGCATAGCCAGTCGCAGGGGTTATAGGGCTTGCGATCAAAGCGGTCGGGAGCGACCCGGTCGTGGTGGAAGTTCATGGCGCCCTTGCCGGCATCGGCCGGCATTTCGCGAAAATTGAACTCACTGAAGCGGATCCGATCTTCGCCGCCCAGAATCCGCGCGACCACCGGGTAGGAGCGCGGGTGCTGCGTGTAGGGATCGAGTTCGGGAAAGTCCAGCAGCGGTTGCGAAAACATGATGCCCGCGTTCTTGTGGAAACCCTTCCTCTCGCCGGACAGACCCCACGCTTCAGGCCGCTCCGTTTGGGTGCGGTCATAGAATTCGTTCAGGTGCATGATCTCCCCCGGGCTCAGGCAATTGTCCAGCGCGACGAACCCGCATTCCTCGAAGAAAGTGAGCGCCGCATCCTGCTGCTCTTCCGGATCGAAACACTCTGTCTCGGCGGAGTTGATCCGGCCGAAGCCCTGACTCGCGACCTCCCGGTCGCCACTGACATTCTCCTGTCTTGTGACCTTCACCATCACCCCGCCACCGGCATCAGCCGTCGCGAACGACGCAGCGAAAGCCGATGTGCGATGTCGCCGTATCAATCATCTGCGGAATGCGCGCGGCGGGGCGATAGCGCAGGCAGTAGCTCGGCGCGCACAGATGCGAACCGCCTTTGAGAACCTTGCGCGGAATCCTTATCTCGGGCTGCGATGGATCGAAGCTCAAGTGTTCCGGCCCGCCGCGTGGATTGGTTCGCCGGAAGGTCTCCTGGCCGACCGTTCCGCAACAGGGGAAATCGGCTCCTTCATGCGACGCGCCCCACCAGTCCTGCGTCCACTCCCATACATTGCCCACCATGTCGAACAGGCCGTAACCGTTCGGCGGATAGATTCCCACGGGGGAAGTACGGGTGTAGCCGTCGCGCTCGGTGTTGCGCCACGGAAAATCGCCCTCCCAGGTGTTCGCCATCGCCTTGCCGTCGGGGCAGAAGTCGTTGCCCCAAGGGTAGGTTGCCCCGTCCAGGCCACCTCTTGCCGCGTATTCCCACTCGGCTTCGGTGGGCAACGATTTGCCGAGCCAGTCGGCATAGGCGCTCGCATCTTGGTAGGCGACGTGCACCACGGGATGGTCCGGGCGGGCAGCTTCCTCTCTCCAATTGGCACCCCTGACGAAGTGCCACCAGTTGCCCGGATTGTCCAGATGCACGGGGCCAGGAGTCTGGGTGAACACGAGCGACCCCGCCGCAAGATCCGCTTCCTCGAAACCGGGATAGTCCTCGGCGACCAGATCCCTCTCCACGACCGTGACGTAGCCCGTCGCTTCGACGAAACGCGCGAAATCCCTGTTGGTCGCCGGCGCGGGGTCCATCCAGAAACCATCGACCCGAACCTCGACCGCGGGGCGTTCCTCCGGATAGAAGTGCTCGCTGCCCATGTGGAATTCCCCGGCGGGAATCCTGATCATTTCGTCAGTCACGGGAACCAATGATACGCCGCAACATTGCGGCGACCGGGTTACGGGCCGAGCCTCACCATCAAGGTCAGATCTGACCCTACATCGTCATTAGTCTCTCCCCGGATATACTGCGCCACTGGAACCCGGAGACTCGAATGGCCTACGAAACAGTCATCGTCGACAACAAGGACTTCGTGACGACGATCACGCTGAACCGTCCCGAGCGTCTGAACGCGTTGAACCTGCAGCTTGCGAACGAACTCTTCGACGCGCTGCACGAAAAGGACCAGGACGACGACACCCGGGTCTTTATCATCACCGGCGCGGGCCGCGGATTCAGTTCGGGCGCCGATCAACGGGGCGGAGGCCCCAGCGGGCCCAGGGCCAGCAACGCGCCCGGCCTTGCCGAGCGCATGTTCCAGTGTTTCAACGACCTGGAGAAACCCGTCATCGCCGCGATCAACGGCTGGGCCGTCGGCGGCGGCTGCACCATGACCCTGCTCTGCGACCTTCGCATCGCGTCGGAGGAGGCGCGCTTCCTGCTTCCCTTCACGAGACTCGGCATCCACGCCGAACTCGGATCGACCTATACGCTGCCCCGCCTGATCGGGCAGGGCAAGGCGTCCGAAATGATCCTGTTGTCGAAAACCGTCGAGGCGCGGGAGGCCCTGGAGATCGGGCTCGTGAACCAGGTCGTGCCGGCCGATCAACTGGCGCAGGTCGCCTGGGAAGCGGCGACCACAATCGCGGGTTTCTCTCCCATGTCCGTGCGTCTCAACAAGCGGGGCCTGAAGCAGGGCCTGCAATCCGACATAGAGACCCAGCTACAGTACGAGACACTGGCCCTCTCGGTGCTCGGCAAGGCCGAGGACACGCAGGAAGCGCGTGCCGCAGCCCGGGAAGGGCGCGACCCGGTGTTCAAGGGGCGTTAGCGCAGCTTCGCCCAGCCCGTCGACAAGCAAGCAGCGATTCCGGAGTCGGGAACCGTGCGGGTGAATCTGGGTGACTTTGGGAAGCATCTCCTTGACCGCATCAGGAGGAACCATACCGTAGGCGTCCCGGGCAGGACGCTCCCGGGCGAACACCAACGCGGGCCGCTGGCTCGGTGCAAGGCAGCGACATGAACGATCTCCGATTCATCGGCGGCTACACGGACAAGGGTGCCGTGGAAGTTCCGCCGGCGATGACCTTCCGGAGAATGTTCCAACTGGGGCTCAAGACCTGGCCCTTCATGCGTCCCATGCTTAAGCACCTGCTGGTGCTGCTTGCGCTCCTGTTCTCCGGTGGTCTCACGCTCCTCGTCGGAGCGTTCTTCGGCACGGACCTGTTCTACAACAAGGTCCTGATCGGCGAGAAACTGCAGCCCATTCAGGCCACCGTGCTGTTCCTCGGGGAGGAATACGTCACTACGGATCCGTTGAAGCTGGGCAAAAAGACCACTGGGAAGTCCACACCCGACGATAAGGACAACTCCGAATCAGCCTATGTCGAGCCCGAAATGACGCACGCGCAACGCAAGACGGTGCGTAATCGCTTCCTGGTATGGAGCGCGATCGGCGGGGCGACCATCGCGATTTTCGGCTTTGCTGCCTGGTACTACAGCACCTGGGTCTGGCAGAGCATCAACCAGAACCTGCGCGTGGCCATGGTCGAGCGCGCGGAGTCACTGTCGCTCAGGTTCCACAACGATTCCCGGGTCGGAGACGCCATCTTTCGCGTCTACCAGGACAGCGCGATGATCATCAACCTCCTTGAGGAAGGCGTCATCGCCCCGCTACGGGTGCTCTACGGGATTCTCCTCGGGCTCGCATTCGCCACCGCCTTTGATCCCTGGTTCGCCCTGATCATCGTCCTCACAGGCTTACCCATTGGCTGGTTGGCGGTCGCCTCCACGCCCCGAATACGCCGGCGTGCCCTGGCCAACCGAATAGCGAACAGCAACCTGACCTCGCGTCTGCAGGAAGCCTTCGCCGCAATCAAGGTGGTCAAGGCGAATCGTGCCGAGGCCCGCATTTTCGACCGCTTCGACCAGGATTCCATCCGCGCGCTGAACGCCGCGTACTTCCTCCGCCTGGACATGGTTCTACTGGTTCTGGCCGTGCTACTGCTGGGGGGCAGCATGTTCATTGCCATCGAGTACATCATCGTCTCCTGGGCGATCGATGGGCGGGAGACCTTCCTCGGCGCGCTGGTCGCGACGTTTATCGGTTTCGTGGTCTGGAACGTGGGAGCGGTCCGGATCGTGACCGACCGCATGGAGGGGCTCGTTGGCAGCGCCCGAGGCCTGCTCGGCGTCTGGATGCGGATGCAGGACCTCTTCCTCGCCCTGGAGCGCGCGTTCTATCTGCTCGACCAGGAGCCAGAAGTCGTGGACCCGGTCGATCCGGCGCGATTTCCGAGCCCGATAGAGCGCGTGACCTGGCACGGCATCCAGTTCGCCTACGAGACCGACAAGCCCGTGCTGCGCGACATCGACCTGGATGCCGACGCCGGCACTGTCACCGCGATCGTCGGCGCCACGGGAACCGGCAAGTCCACGCTGATGACGCTCCTGCTGCGGCTATACGATCCCGACGCCGGATCCATCGAGATCAACGGCGTCGACCTCAGGGACATGGCCATCGACGACATCCGCGCCAACGTCACGGTGGCGCTGCAGAAGAACATCCTGTTCGCGGACACCGTCGCCAACAACATCAGTTTCGGCACGCCGGGCGCGCGGCGTGCCGACATCGAAACCGCCGCCAGGATCGCCTGCGCCGATGACTTCATCGAGACGATGCCGAAGGGCTACGACACGGAGCTCGGAGAACGCGGCGGCAAGCTGTCGTCGGGGCAGCGGCAAAGGCTCTCCATCGCGCGGGCCATCGTGCGCGACACGCCTATCCTGATCCTGGATGAGCCCACGGCCTCGCTGGATGCCCGCACCGAGCAACAGGTGCTGAGGAACCTGGCCGACTGGGGCCGGGGCCGGGTGATCTTCGTCATCACGCATCGGCTGTCGACCATCAGGAACGCGGATCAGATCGCCCTGATCGACGGCGGACGGATCGTCGAGCAGGGTGCCCACGACGCACTGATGGAAATTCCGGACGGACGGTATCGTGCTTTCGTCGGTGCCGAAACCGAGGAGCAGTCGGGTGACCAGTCGGGACGCGAAGATGAGTGAAGAAGCACTGCCCGCCGTCCAGCCGGGATCGTCCTCGGGGACCCCGCCCGCGCCCGGGCAATCCGGGCTGCAAAGGACCGCAGGGCTGCTCAGGAACGTATTCGGCAAGCCCCGTTTCGATGACCGGATAGACACGCAGCCGGACATAAGGACGGCTGCCGCGCTAGTCATCATCGGCCGGTCGGTACAGCTTCTGGCCGAGGTCAAATGGCTGTTCATGCTGAAGGCGCTGCTGCAGTTGCTGATGATCTTTCCGGGATTGCTGTTGCCCTGGATGGCGAAAATCGTCGTCGACAACGTGATGCTGCAGCAGCCGTTCGGCCAGACGGAGGTTCTCTATCCTCCTTTCGTGTATCCGATCCTCAAGCTGGTCGAGGGACAGGACCCGCTCGGCATCATGCTCACCCTCACGACCCTCTATTTCGTCATGCTGCTGATCACCGGCAGCCGGATGGGCGAGACAGGCGCCGGACTGTTGCAGGGACGCGACGCCGCGACGAAGGCCGAGAACCAGATCAGCGCCGGTCACAGCGAGGGTGGCGGATTGCTCGGCCTGGTCGAATTCATGGCGCACGTCCGACTGACCCAGTCCATCGCGAATCGGCTTCGTTCGCGCCTGTTCGACCGGCTTACACGCCTGCCCATGACGGTGCTCGACGATCAGCGCACCGGGGACAGCGTCTTTCGCGTGCTCTACGACGCGCCACTGGCGCCGGAGCTGGCGTATCGCGTCACGCTGGTGCCGTTCTTCATGCTGCTCGGGGCGCTGATCAACCTTTACGTCCTGCAATATTCATACGGCGCCGTCTCTCCGCAACTGGTCGTGATCGCCTGGCTGACAGCCCCGGTGGCTTTCATCGCCACCTTCCCGTTTTCCGGGGCGCTGCGGCGAACCAACCAGAACATGCGCGCCGCGGGGTCCGCCACGACCAACGCCATGGAGGAGTCCATGAGCAACGTCGCCGCCGTGCAGAGCCTGGGCGCCGGCAAGGAGGAGAACAGGCGTTTCGCGGAACGCAGCAGCGAGACCTTTCTGCGGGAACGCTACGCCATCCTCGTGATCATCGTGACTTCACTCATCGCCGGCGGGGCCTTCGGCGTTGCTGCCATTTACGTCACCATCCTGTTCTCGGACGGCGTCATCGAAGGTACGATGTCGCCCGGCGACTTCGCGGTTCTGCTCGGAATCTACTGGAGCATCTCCATCGCCGCAGCGTATGTCGGCGCCTGGTGGATCAAACTGCAGGACACGATCGCCGCCGTTCGCCGGGTCTTTTTCTTCCTCGACCACCCCTCGGAGCATGACCGTCTCGGCGGCATCGAACTCGACGACATCCGGGCCGGCGTGGAACTCGAAGGCGTCGGATTCTCCTACCCGGACGGGCAGGAAGCGCTTCGCGGCATCGATCTCAAGTTGGCCATGGGAGAACTGGTCGCCATCGTCGGCCCGACGGGGGCGGGCAAGACCACCCTCGCCTACCTCGTTCCCTCTCTCCTGACCCCGACAACCGGCCGGGTGTTGATCGACGACCGGGACGCCACCGAACTGGATATCGACAGCCTGCGGCATCACATCACCTACGTCTTCCAAGAACACGTACTCTTGTCCGAGACGATTCGCGAGAACCTCCTGCTCGCCAATCCCCAAGCCACTGAAGCGCAGATGGTGGCGGCTCTCGAAACGGCGGGCTGCATGGACTTCATCAACGACCTGCCGGATGGCATCGACACGAAATTGGGCCGTTCCGGGGACAGCCTGTCGGTCGGCCAGCAGCAGCGCCTGTCCATCGCAAGAGGACTCGTCCGGGATGCGAATATCCTGATCCTGGACGAACCCACGGCGGCGCTCGACCCCCAGACAGAGAACGCGCTGGTCGCTTCGCTGCGAGCGGCCGCCGAAGAGCGTCTCGTCATCGTCATCGCGCATCGGCTATCCACCATCCGCCACGCCGACCGCATCGTTTTCCTCGAAGATGGCGAAATAAGGGATCTGGGCAGCCATGACGAACTCATGGCCAGACCCGGAAGCGCTTATCGCGACTTCGTCGAACTGCAGGCCGGCTGACGGGAAGCCGCCCCGCGTTACTCCAGCACAAACGTCCCGTCCCGATCGTCCGCACCGCGCCTCAGACAGGACGGAACTCCAATACCCATGACCGAACCAACCACGTGGGACAAGGCGCGCGTCTTCGGCTTCTGGCTGGGCATCGCGGCGTTCGCGTTGCTGCTGGTCTTTCCCGTCGATCCGACCAACGCGCCGGCAAGCCGCCTCGCCGCGGTGGCGGCGCTGATGGCGATCTGGTGGATCACCGAAGCAATTCCGCTCTTCGCCACCGCCTTGATGCCGCTGGTGCTCTTCCCGCTACTCGGCATCATGGCCAGCCGCGAAACCGCGCCCATCTACCTCAACAGCATCATCGTGCTGTTCATCGGCGGCTTCATGATCGCGCTGACGATGGAGAAGTGGAACCTGCACCGGCGCATCGCGCTGGCCATCATCCACTACGTCGGCGGCGGGCCGGCCCGCATCGTGCTGGGTTTCATGGTTGCCGCAGCATTCCTGTCCATGTGGATCTCGAACACGGCAACGGCCGTGACGATGGTGCCGATCGCTCTGGCGATCATCACGCAGATGGAAGAACGCGCCGGCGACCGCGCGCGGCCGTTCTCGACCGGGTTGATGCTCGGCGTCGCCTACGGCTGCTCCGCCGGCGGCATGACGACCCTGGTGGGCACGCCGCCCAACCTGTCGTTCACGCGCATCTTTCAGATCATGTTTCCCGACGCGCCGGAGATCGCCTTCGGCCAATGGATGATCGTCGCCTTTCCGGTCGGCGTCCTGATGCTCCTCATCGCCTGGCTGCTGATTACCCAGGTCCTCTACCGGACGCCGGCGGAGATCGCGGCCGACCGCCAGGTCATCGACCGGGAGCGCACGCGCCTCGGGCCGATGTCCTTCGAGGAGCGCGCCGTGCTGACGATCTTCATCGCCACCGCCCTGCTCTGGGTGTTTCGCGCCGACCTCAATCTCGGAGCATTCGCCCTCCCCGGCTGGTCCCGCCTCCTGCCCCGGCCAGAACTCATCGATGACGGCACCGTGGCGATCACCATGGCATCGCTCATGTTTTTCATTCCGGCGCGCGACTCCGAGGGGCGCCCGACGCGTTTGCTTGACGCCGGGGTCATTCCCCGCCTCCCCTGGAGCGTCGTCCTCCTGATCGGCGGCGGATTCGCGCTGGCGACCGGCTTTCAGCAGACCGGGCTCGCCGAACTGGTCGGAGGCCAGTTCGGGGCTGCCGGGGAACTGCCCACCTTCCTGCTGATCCTCATGGTCTGCCTGTCGCTCACATTCCTGACGGAACTGACCAGCAACACCGCCACCACCGAGATGATCCTGCCGATCCTGGCCGCCGTCGCCGTGGTTTCCGGAACGCATCCGCTGGTCCTGATGATCCCGGCGACGATGTCCGCCTCGTGCGCGTTCATGATGCCGGTGGCCACGCCACCGAACGCCATCGTCTTCGGCAGCAACCGAATCAGCATCGCGCAAATGGCCCGGGCCGGGATCTTTCTCAACCTGATCGGCGCGCTCGTTATCGCGAGCGTGGTCTACACCCTCGGACTGGTCGTGTTCGACATCGATCCCGGCACGTTGCCGGATTGGGCTACGTCGGTCGCAACCGAATAGCTGCCGATCAGATGACGTGGGCGGACCGACGCTACAAGTGATGTGCGCCCCTGCCAGCTGAGTTCACATGAATGTCTTGAAGACCGCCACACCCATCGTGGCCGCCGCCGTCACCATGATTCCAAGGAGCCAACGAATCTGCGCGGTTTCCTTCTCGGCGATGACGGTCTTGAGGTCGGCAATGTCCGTCTTGGTCGCCATCGTCGTCCTGATGTTTGCAACGTCCGTTTCTATCACGGCGACGCGTTGGTCAAGCACGGTTACGCATTGGCCTAGCCTACCTACGCGTTGGTCCAGCCCCGCTACGCGCTGATCTAGCCCGGCTACACGTTGGTCAAGCAAGGCTACGCGTTGGTCGAGCGTGACGGTGGCCATGTATCCAGTCTCCATATCTCACGTTCACGCCACTAGCCGATGGGTGAACGGTCGCGGCAATCTTCCGCACGTACCGCTCCCCCGTCAAGCGGCGTGGGAGCATTCCTACATGACTCATCGGGTTGATCTCACAGCAAGCCCGCGACCCTTGGTTCGATGTGACAAGGATCGGCAGACGGTACGTCGATTGTCCATGTCGTCGTACCCTCCGCGCTCTCTCGGCGTGATGTGGTCGAATTCGAGCGCCTAGCTAGTGTTCCGCCAAGTCTAAAGATGCGAGTGTAGCTGCGAGGGATTTTTGGTTCCTGGCGAGGCGCGACGACGCCGTGTGGCAGGCACCACACAAGGAGGAGCAACGGAGCCTTCAGCCGGGGAGCGCGGAGGGGGGGTACCCCTCGCATGAAAACCACCAGGGGGCAAAAAGATCCGCAGATACCCGCAGATTTGGGCTTGACGGAGCACTAGGTCGATTCCATTTCCTCTGACCCGGACGACGCCTCCGGCAACCCCCGCGCCTTCCACAGGTAGTACACCGCGGGATAGACGCACAGCACGACGATCCCCGACGTAACGACGCCCCCAACGAGCGGCGTCGCGATGCGCTTCATGACGTCCGCGCCCGCGCCCGCGCTCCACATGATGGGCAGCAGCCCGATCACGTCGGTCGCGATGGTCATGAGAATCGGCCGGACCCGCTTGACCGCTCCGTCCTTGATCGCCTCCATGAGTCCGGCGCGATCATTGAGGAGACCCCGTTGCCGGTAATCCTGGATCGAGAGGTTGAGGTACAGGAGCAGGACGGTGGCGGTCTCGGCGTACAGGCCCGCAAGCGCGATGATGCCCACCCAGACGGCGATGCTGAGGTTGTAGTCCAGCACGTAGAGCAGCCAGATCGCGCCCGTGAGCGCGAACGGCGCGCCCGCCAGGACGAGCAGCGTCTCCGCCGCGGACTTTCTGCTGATGTAGATGATCGCGGCGATCAGCAGCAACGTCGCGGGAACGACCAACGCGAGCCGCTGCTCGGCCCGTTGCATGTACTCGTACTGCCCGCTCCAGGAAAGGGTATAGCCTTCCGGCAGCACGACCCGCTCCCGGACCGCCTCCCGCGCGGCATCGACGTAGCCGCCCACATCGACATCGTGGATGTCCACGTAGACCCACGCATTCGGTTTGGCGCCCTCGCTCTTGATGCTCGGCGGACCGACGACGTACTCCATGCCGGCGAGTCGTCCCAGGGGAATCTGCGCGCCGGAAGGCGTCGTCACCAGGACATCGCGCAGCGCCGGCAGGTCGTCCCGCAGTTCCCTGCTGTAGCGCAGGTTCACCGGGTAGCGCTCGAGACCTTCGACGGTCGTCGTGATGTTCATGCCGCCGATTGCGGTCTGGATCACCTCCTGCACGTCGCGCACGGTCAGGCCGTAGCGGGCGATGGCATCCCGGTCCACCTTGAAGTCCAGATAGTTCCCGCCCATCACGCGCTCCGCATACGCGCCGAGCGTGCCGGGGATATCTCGAACGACGGCTTCGATCTCCTTGCCGAGGCGCTCGAGTTCGGCAAGGTCCGGTCCGGCGATCTTGATCCCGACGGGTGTCTTGATACCCGTCGAGAGCATGTCGATCCGCGTCTTGATCGGCATCGTCCAGGCGTTCGTCAGCCCCGGTACCTGGATCGCCGCATTCAGTTCTTCGGTGAGCCTGTCGGGGGTCATGCCGGGCCGCCATTCGCTCCGGGGCTTCAGCATGATCGTCGTCTCGATCATCGACAGCGGCGCGGGATCGGTGGCGGTCTCCGCGCGCCCGATCTTGCCGAAGACCTGCTCGACTTCCGGGAACGTCCGGATGATCCGGTCCGTCTGCTGCAACAGTTCCGCCGCCTTGGTGATGGAGATGCCGGGCAGGGTCGTCGGCATGTACAGCAGGTCGCCTTCCCAGAGCGTCGGCATGAACTCCGAACCCAGGCGGGCGAACGGCACGGCGGTGACGGCCAGGAGGAGAACGGCAAGTCCCAGGACGAGCGCCTTGAAACGCAGGACGGAATTCAGGATCGGGCGGTACGTCCAGGCGAGAAATCGGCTGATCGGGTTCCGGTCCTCCGGCAGGATCCTGCCGCGCACCCAGTAGCCGACGAGCACAGGAACCAGCGTGACCGCGAGCAGCGCCGCGGCGGCCATGGCGTAGGTCTTCGTGAAGGCGAGCGGCTTGAACAGCCTCCCCTCCTGCGCCTCCAGCGTGAATACGGGCATGAACGAAATGGTGATCACCAGCAGCGCGAAGAACAGCGACGGCCCCACTTCCTTGGCCGCGTCCGCGATCACCTCCCAGTGGGGACGCCTTCCGCGGTCTCGCGCGAGGTGCTTGTGCGCGTTCTCCACCATGACGATGCCCGCATCGACCATCGTCCCGATCGCCACGGCGATGCCGCCGAGCGACATGATGTTGACGTTGAGCCCCTGCAATCCCATCAGTATGAAGGCGATGAGGATGCCCACCGGCAGCGTGATGACGGCGACCAGGCCGCTCCTGACGTGGAACAGGAAGATCAGGCATATCAGCCCGACGATCAGCAGTTGCTGGGACAGGCTGATCCCGAGGCTCTCGACCGTCCGTTCGATCAGCGCGGTCCGATCGTAGGCGACCTCGACTTCGACGCCTTCCGGAAGTCCGGACTTGACCTCCTCCAGCTTGGCCTTGACGTCGCGGATCACCTGCAGGGTGCCCGCGCCGTGCCGAACCACAACGATGCCGCCGACCGTCTCGCCTTCGCCGTTCCACTCCGCCACGCCTCGGCGCATCTCCGGCCCGACGCTGACGGTCGCCACGTCCCGAAGCAGGATCGGCGCGCCGCGGGCGTCCACGCCCAGCGAGATCTTCCGGATGTCTTCCAGCGATTCGATATAGCCGAGTCCCCGGATCATGAACTCCTTTTCCGCCACCTCGAGCAGGCGCCCGCCGACATCGCTGTTGCTGTCCCGCACGGCGGAGCGAATCTTCGAAATCGGGATGTCGTAGGCGCGCAGCCGGTTCGGGTCGACCGTGATCTGGTACTGCCGCACGAATCCCCCGACGCTCGCAACCTCGGCGACCCCGGGAACGCTCGTCAACGCGTACTTCAGGAACCAGTCCTGGATCGAACGCAGTTCGCCCAGGTCGTGGCGGTCGGACTTGAGGGCGTACATGAACGCCCAGCCCACGCCCGTCGCGTCGGGTCCGAGGGTCGGCGTGACCGTCGGCGGCAACTTCCCGGAGACATAGTTCAGGTACTCGAGCACGCGGCTTCGCGCCCAATACAGGTCGGTGCCGTCTTCGAAGATGACGTAGACGAACGAGAAGCCGAAAAACGAGTATCCGCGCACGACCTTGGCGAACGGCGCCGCCAGCAACTGCGTCGTCAAGGGGTACGTCACCTGGTCCTCGACGATGCGCGGCGCCTGGCCCGGATACTCCGTGTAGACGATGACCTGCACGTCGGACAGGTCGGGGATGGCGTCCAGCGGCGCGCGGGACAGTGAATAGACGCCGGCCGCCACCACGAGCAGCGTTGCCAGCGCCACGAGAAACCGGTTCTCGATCGACCAGTCAATCACGCGTTCAAACATCGCTACACACTCTCAGTGACGGTGGTGCTGATGGTTCATCGACTCGTCCGACGCCGGTTTCTCCTGCTCGTCGCCCCGCAGCAACTGGGAGATGGCGGCCTTCAGGTTGCTTTCGGAGTCGATGAGGAACTGCGAAGAGACCACGATCTGCTCACCCTCGGCGAGGCCATCCGTCACTTCCTGCAGGCCTTCCGCGGCCAGTCCGAGACTGACCTCGCGAGGCTGGAATACGCCGCCGCCCTCGGCGACGATCACGACCGCGCGTTCGCCGCTGTGCAGCACGGCCTCGGCGGGCACGATCACCGCATCGGTCGCGCCCTCGGCCGAGACCGAGACGTCGACGTACATCATCGGTCTCAGGGACAGGTCGGGGTTGGCCACTTCGATGAAAGCGGTGAGCGACCGCGTCGTCTGGTTCACGGCGGAATCGAAGAACAGGATCCGGCCCGCCCAGCGCCGGCCGGGAAAGGCATCGACCTCGATCGTCGCGCGGCTGCCTTCGCGGACGTGCCGCAGGTCCTCCTCGTAGAAGTCCGCCTGCGCCCAAAGCGTCGAATGGTCGGCGATCTTGAGCACGGTCATGCCCGGGCTCAGCTTCATCCCCTCCAGCGAATCGCCCATCTTGGCCACCACGAAACCCGAGGCGGGGGAGAACAGCCGTACCGTTCGGGCCGCCGTCCCCGATGCTTCGAGGTCGTCGATCTGCGCTTCGGTGATATCCCAATAGCGCAACCGCTCCCGGGCCGCGTCGAGCAGCGACCGCGCCCGGTCGATCGCTTCCCGATACGCTCCGCTTTGCTCGAGGCGCGCGAGGTAGTCCATCGCCGCAAGGTATTCGCGCTGAGTAGTGACCAACTGCGGGCTGTAGATGTCGAACAGGGGCTCGCCCTCCTCCACCGTCTCGCCGACGTTGTTGACCTGCGCCTTCTCGATCCAGCCGTCGAACTTGGTGTTGACAGAGACGACCTTTTCTTCGTTGTGGGCCAGGACGCCCACCGTGCGAATCGAGATGGGCAAGGTCCCCCGCGTCACTTCCGCTGTGCGGACCGCGAAGTTCTGCAGGAAGCTCTGACTTACGCGGACGCCGCCGTCGACGCCGCCCTCGTCTTCGTACACCGGAACGAGGTCCATGCCCATGGGTGACTTGCCCGGCCTGTCGGAACGATAGTTCGGGTCCATGGGCGCGCGCCAATAGAGCGCCTTGCGCGAGTCCGCCTCCTGCCCGGCATCCTTCGGCATGAGCTTCATGCCGCAGATCGGGCAGTTTCCCGGCGCGTGCCGAATCACTTCCGGATGCATGCCGCAGGTGTAGAACGTCTCGGAAGCCTGGACGACTTCCGCGTGTCTCTCGTGTCCGGCTTCGGGCGGCCACGCCCAGCCAAGCGGATTCCATATGGCCAGCGCCGATGCGCCCAACCCTATCGCCAAGCCGGCAAACAGGAACCATATCTTTCCGGGTCCGGTCATGGTGATTCCTCCAGCGGGAATGCCGATCCGACGGCGCGTTCCATTTCAGCCAGCGTCTTCATGTAGTCAGTCTCGAGGCGCACGAGGCCAAGTCGGACATCCAGCAATACCTCTTCGCTGTCCAGCAGTTCAAGGACGCCGGTGGTGCCCGCCGAGTACGCCTCCTCGGTGGAGCGCAGCGCCTGCTCGGCCTGCGGCAGCAATGCCTTCGTGAAGAGAGCGATCTGTTCTTCGGTCATTTCCAGCGCGAAGCCGGCGGACCGAACAGCGACATCCACGTCGTTGACCGCCTTGCGATACGCCTCTCTAGCGGCCGAATGCCGCGCCGAGGCAGCCCGGACGCCGGCGTCGTATTTCGACCGGAACAGCGGAATGTTGATGCCGACCGTGACGCTGTAGACATCCTTGCCGTTCGCCGGCGGCGGCCGGGCTCGTCCGAGCTCGTCCCGACGGTCGCCGACGCTTCCCCAGGCGGCGCCGACAACGATGTCGGGCCAATACTGCCGCCGGGCCAATCGAACGCCGTCGTCTTCGCTTTCCATCCGCAACAAGGCAGCTTTCACTTCCGCCCTTCCAGCGTGTGCGATCCGCTGCAGCCGTTCGCTGTCTACCCTGGCTGCCGGCCGCTCGAAGGGGCCGACCGAAGGAATCGAGACATGCACCGGCTGGTCTCGCAGCGCATTCAGCGCCGCCTCCGCGTCGACCCGCTTGCGCAGAAGCTCCTGCCGGCGAAACCGCACGCGCGTGATTTCCGCCTGCAGCTTGACCACGGCCCGCTGCAGACCGGCGCCCTGGGAATATCGGGCCTGCGCCAGGGATTCGTAGTGCCGAAGCAACTGCTCTTCTTCCGCCGTGATGGAGATCGCTCGATCGAGGTATGCGAGGTCGTAGTACGCAACCTTGACCTGTCGGACCACCTCCGACCGCCAAGCCCGAACCATCGCCTCGCGCACCTCGGCCTGCTTCGAGGCGATCCGGCCCCGGTCGGACAGCTTGCCGAACCAGGGCAACCGCTGGCTGACCGATATGCCGCCCAACTGCGGGCCCACGCGCGTCTCCGGAGTGCGCAGATGCCGTGTCACCGACAACACTGGATCCGGCAGCGCGTCAGCCTGTCGAACGCGCTCGCGCGCCGCGAGGTGCTCGAGGGAGGACTCCCGAACCTGCGGGTTTCTATCGAGCGACTCGGCGATCAGGGCGGCGAGCGCCGCATCGCCGTTGGTCGCGTATTCCGGTATCGCCGCGTTCGCCTGAACCGACAGCAGGAGCCATGCGCCCGCCTTCGCTATCTTCATTGCCTTCCTTCGAGAACCCGTTGTTCCAACCTCGCCCGCCGCCGGACACCCGGACGATTCCCTTGAGCCGGGACGAGCGAAACGTCATGTCGCGGGATACCGCGACGCAGGAAGGAGCGGCTTAGCTCAGCAGCTTGTCGAAGCGGCGCACCGGCGTATCGGCCGTGCGGACAGGCCGCGGAAGCGGCGGGTGGAAGGAGAAACCGCGCAGCGGCGAGGTGGCGGCGGCCAACGTGATCCCCGTCGGACCATCGTCATCGAGGAACGCTTCGGGCAATTGCGGCGCGTGGTCGCGCAGGACCTCGTGCTTCGACACGGCGCCATTGGCGGTGCAGTCGCCGCAATCGGCATGGTCGCAGTCCGCGCTCACGAGGGCTTGCCCGTCCTCGTGATGCGCATGATGCGCGCCGCCCGGCCCGTCGGCATCGATCACCGGCACGGCGCAGGCGCAGGCAACGCCAGCCAGCGTTACCGCAGCCGTGAGTATCGACACCAAGAGTGTCTGGCGATAGTCCATGGGGGGTCGTATACGCCTCCGGAGGCACCAGGTCAAGCAAGCGACCTTCGCGAAATCAGTGCGCCGCAAGGTCGAGCGGGTGCTTCCACCGCGTCGCCGTGTAGTGACTGTATGGTCAGGATCAACTCGTCGCGATGCGTTTTCGACAGGTTGACCATGGCGCGCGAGAATTCAGGCTGGCGGACCGTGCCCCAGTAGAGGTAGTTGACGCCCCGCTCGAAAGCCTCCTCGATGGCGCTGGCGCCGCCCCTAACGCCTGATCCCCAGAACCAAACGCAGTCCTTCCTCGACCTCTTCGAGCACGGCATCGGAGACGCGGTCTATTCGCCGCGCGAGGAACCGTTTGTCCAAGGTGACGACCTGAGAGACATTGATCACCGACCTCCTTCTCAAGGCCGTCGCGCGCCTCGCGAGGGACACGTTGCCCGGCGCCGCGGCCAGGTTCAGGTTCGTTGTTATCGCCAGAGCGAAGACGGTACGGATCCGGCTCCGATTGAAGTCATCGGACTGTACGACAAGGACCGGGCGCCGGTAGCCGGGTTCGGAACCTCCGGGCACCGGCAACTCGGCACACCAGATTTCGCCGCGCCTCACCACTCCTCGTTCGTGTTCAGCGAGCGGAACTGCAACACCTCCAGTCCCTCGTCAAGCGACGACGCGGATTCGTCGTCGCCGTACACACCATTAAGCCGATCTGTTATGTCCTCGCCCGAATGTCGAGCGATAAACTCGCCAACCGCCTTGGAATAGAGTTCGCTCCGCGAAATACCCAACGCAGTCGCCACGCGTTCGGCAGCCTCAAAGATCTCGTCGCGAATGGAAATAGCCGTCTTCATGGCAAGAGTATGACCGGGGTTATACCCGCGATGCAACACCGACGGGGGGAGCGCCCCACTGCTTCTTTACGCGCGTCAGCGGTCGGGGGAAGCTGCCTTTCTTTGCGAGGAACACCCTCGCGCTCCCGAGGCTGAAGGCTCCTCGTCAATCACGGTAACGGCAACCGTGACCGGCAAACGCTCCGGCGGATAGCAGTAGTCGGCGTCACACACTTGAATGCGCAGTTGTCCCGACACGTCAAGCTCGCCGGGACCGGCATCCTCTTCGACGGTCAGGCGAGCCTGTATCACGGCACCATCCTCGAACACCGATAGCGGATCTTCGGAGTACCACTCGATCACCTCGGTCGGTTGCGGATAACTCACCTGTTCCCACACGACGCCGGCAACCGAATCGGGGAAGAACGTCGTTGGAATAAACGCGGGATCCGTCGGCGAGTCCGAGTTTGCGTGCGTGCCGGGATCCAGGTCCAACTCGATCTCCATGAGGGCTTGCGCCCCGGCGGACAGCTTCCTGGGGCTGACAGATGCGATTACACCGGTAAGAGGCGGTTCCCCGTTTTCCGCTCGCTCGGGATCCGGACCGATCATGTTGGAACCGAGCCCGCTTGCCTCGCTCTCTTCGGGCAACAGCGATTCTATCTGCAGTTCCAGCGTCCTGACTTTCGCTCCCGTAATCGGCGGGAGTTTGAGGACTTTGCGCCCCTCCACGTCCAGCAGGAAATTCGTCGGCATGCCGCGCGCCTGGAACTCGGCTTTCGCGAACTCCATGTCGCTTCGCAGCTGGATGAAATCGAATCCGTTGCCCCTGGCATACGGCAGGACGAATTGATCTTCTTCCGGGTGCACGTTGAGCGCAAGAATCTCGAAGCCCTTGGGGCCGTACTTCTCCAGGACCTTCTGCAGCTCGGGATTTTCGCCCCGACAGGGCCCGCAGAACGGGTACCAGAAGTTCAAGAGCACGACCTTGCCCTTGAAGTCCGACAGCGATACCCGCTCGCCGTTGTCGTAACGCTCAAAGGAGTAGTCCTCGATTTGCTCCGCGTCCTCTTCCAGCGCACCCCTGATCTCGGCCCCGACCGTCTTGTCGTCCTTTCCGAGTTTCTCGGCGTAGACGAGCGCCGCCGCCCGGACCCGGTCCGTCGGCGCCGTCGCCGCCAGCCGAAGCAGATACTCATAGGCTTCAACGGTCTGACCGGCCTTGTCGAGCGCCCTCGCCCTGGTCTCGTGAAATACACCGGCATCGGCAAATCGCGGAATCGTTGTTTCCTGCAGCAACGCCACGGCCTGCCGATAGTGTCCGTCGGCGATCAGTTCGTTGCCCTTCATCACGTTGCGTTGAAAGGTCAGCCGGTCGTTCCAGATTCCCGCGCTCCAGCCATCCGGTTCTTCGGCCGTCGCCGCAACCATCTTCTCGGCAAGGGCGAGGGTCTTTCCCGGCGCCGACTCGGAATAAAGATCCGCCAGCAGGGTCATTCCCGACGCGGACCAGTTAAATTCTTCGGGCGGGTATGTCGCGCGCAGCCGCTCGTACAGTGCGATTTGCTCGTCCGGGTCCTCTGTTCGGTATGCGAGCCAATACAGCGCCTGCGCGCCGCGCTCGCTCTCGGGGAACCGTTCGGCGACTTCTAGCGACGCAATTCGCCCCAACGCCGGGTCGGTCTTGTTCAGTCTTGCCGCGTAGTAGAACGCCTTGTCGGGACTCTCCGGCGCTGTCTCGACCGCTTTCCTCAACAGATCCAATTCCCGCTCCGTGTCTCCGCTCACATCGGCCAGGAGCGCCAAGGTGCTGTAGCCGTCGGCAAGGCCCGGATCCAGGGCTATCGCCTCGTTCGTGTACTGCCTGACCTTGTCATAGTCCCGATACATGTAAAGCTGGCCGAGCGCCCACTTGTACGCTGCGATTTCGGACGAATCCCGTGACCACTCCCGGTAGACCGCGAGCAGGTTCTCAAAGGACGCATCGCCGGCGGCCTGCATCGCCGCATCTCGCGCGTCTTCATCCAGTTCGGCGCTGATTTCCGATCTGCCGAGACTCTGAAACGCCCAGATGAACTGCTGATGCGCTTTGGTGTTGTCGGGATCGAGTTCGATTGCGGCCCGGAAATGCGCGACGGCGTCGGCGAAGTTCCGCTCCCTGAAGGCCCGCTCGCCCTCGGCGTAGCTGACCTCGGACGCGGCAGCGGCGCTGCTCGACGGTTCGTCGTCGCCGACTTCCTGCGCGCGATCCGTCGCGGCAAGACAACTGGTCGCAATGACGAGCGTGGCGAATGCCATGTTCCTGGTGATCATTTGCACGCTCCTGTCGTTGAATCCATGCGAATCATTGGACCGCGGATTTTCCTGTTGTTTCCGCCCAGGTGTTTCCAGTGACGCCGGCGAGAAAATCAGGTTCGAGCGCCTTCGAGAAGCGCCAGCAACCTGTTCGACTCCTCCTTGTACTCGCGAAATGCCGCCTGCTGTTCAGGCGTATCCAGCATCCCGCGCTCGTTCCAGAGTTCTTCGCGCCGCTGCTGCCGGCTCAACACCATTTCCACGGCGGTCTCGCCCTTGCCGTTGGTCGTCGACGGGTCCATGCCGTGTTCCAGGAGAACTTCGACGAGCGGGAGATAGCCGTACATCGTCGTCAGGTGCAGCGTATTCATCCCCTGCTCGTCGGTCTCGCCCGGGTCCATTCCGCGGTCGAGGAATGTCCGCAGCAGGTCGGGGTCCTCGTAGAAGATCACCGCCCTCGGCAGGTGGAAGGATGCGCTGCTGACCGGTCGCGCGCCCGCGTCCAGCAGCGCGCGGGCGCAGTGGTCGTCACGTGCCTTGACGCTCCCCATCAACCCCAGCCAGAGCGGCGTCGCGCCATCCACATCGGGCTGGTTGGCGAGATCGGAATCGGCCTCGACCGCCGCCAGGAACTCGTCGCAGCGCCCGATGCCCAGCAGGTCATGCAGGGCGATGTCGGGACCGTGGGACAGGATCATTTCGATCAGCGCCTTCTGGCGGACGCTCGGGCGCCTGATCGCCGCGGACAGCGGCGTGCGTCCGTCGGCGAAGGGCTCGACAAGGAGATCGGGACGGTGGGCAAGCATGGCCTCGATGTCCGCAAGGTTCCGGGAGACGATGAAGTGCCGCCGGTATTCGTCCTGCAGCAGCATCTCGATGCGGGTGTCGAGCATGTCCCCGCCCTCGACCATCGTGGTCAGGTACTGCTCGTATATCTTCCGCGGCTGCGGGCCGCCGATGCGATCCTGTTCACGGCCCTCGTTGAAGAAGATGACCGTGGGAATCCCGTTGACCCGAAGCTGCCCGTAGATCTCGGGCGAGTCGTCGATGTCGAGCTTTACGACCTTGGCCTTGCCGGCCATCTCGGACGCCAGTTCGTCCACGATTGGATCCACTTCCTTGCACGGTGCGCACCAGGTCGCCGTGAAGTCCACCAGCACCGGAAGGGCCGACTCGAACACCTCCCGGCGGAAATTCTCGTCGTTGACGTAAGCGGCCCCGGTTCCAGCGCCGGTTACCTCGTCATCGGCCGTGCCGCTATCCTCGGCCGGTGCGCTGCCAAGCGCGGCGAGCAGGCAAACACTCGCGAGGATCGAGCGACTCGCGGCGCCTTCCACCGGTGATATTCCTACCAGCAGACCTCCTACCAAGACAACTCCATCACGAAATCGACGAAGGCGACGCGGCGGCGAAAGTCAACGTGCGCGGAATCCACACCGTAGTAGCCGTCGAAGAAGGGGAAATCCGCGTCGAAGGCATTCTGCACTCCGGCGGTGACGCGCCAGGGGGACTGGGGACGCGCGTAAGTTCCCTGCAGGTCGACAGTCGTGTAGCCATCCACATCGGTTCGCCGTACTCCGGTATTGATGTTCTCGTAGGAGCCTGCGCGGTTGATCGTCAGGTTGGCGCCCCATGGTCCGAGTGACCAGTCCATGTATGCGCTGCCCTTCAGCTCGACGGGGCCCTGGTTCGTGCCTTCCTGTTCCACGGGGTCGACGCCCGGCCCCGAGACAGTTTCCAGCGTCAGCGTATTGGTCCCGAGAACACCCACCGCGAAGTCGCCGAGCGTTGTGTCGAATGCATAGCGCGCATCGAAGTCCAACGCCTCGCTGGTCCTCGCGGACAGGTTTATGCTCTGCAGGGACAGGTACGTCAGAACTCCGTTCGCATCGCGCTTGACGTGATCGGGGAACTGTTGCCAATTCTCGAAGGCATACACCGGCGGCCAGCCGAAGGCGCTGCTCAAGCTCCCGATCAGCCCCTCGAACTCCGTCTTGCTGTACGTCGCGGAGAGATGCAGCCCGGGCATGCCGGCCGGGGCGAACTCGAAGCCGACCGTGGTGGTATCGGACGTCTGGGGTTGCAGATCGGGATTCCCGCCAAGAACGGTGGTTGGAAACACCGACGCGAACGGGCCGCCATTCTCGATGGGGTTGAGTGGATCAAGAAACCGGAAGAAGGTATAGGTGTTTACCGGCCCGAACAGTTCCGGCAACGTTGCCGCCAGGAAAGCCTGGCCCCACGTGGCGCGAAGCTTGAGGTCCTCCATCGGGTAGTAGACCACGCCGAACTTGGTGACGAAGTCATCGAATGTTCTCGTGCTCGCGGGCTGCAGAATGCCCTCGAAAGGTCCTTCGATCTCGTATTCGTCATAGCGGCC
>CAZFGB010000195.1:0-36449 GCA_964518405.1 uncultured Pseudomonadales bacterium
CGGCCACTGGCTGGCGCTGCTGGGCTGGCAGTCGGGGGCGTTCAAGTGCGCGCCGCGGGACCGCTGGCTGGGCTGGCACCGGTCGGTGCAGTTCCGGCGGCTGCACCTGATCGGCAACAACACGCGGTTTCTGGTGCTGCCGGAGGCGTCGGGGATCGCGAACCTGGCGTCGCGGGCGCTGTCGCGGAGCCTGCGGCGGCTTTCCGGGGACTGGGCGGCGTCGCACGGCCATGCGCTGGAGCTGGCGGAGGCACGATTGCCCGGTTTCGAAGCGGGTGCGAAGTCGCCGGTGATTCTCATCGCCCGCGTGCTGCGCTCGCGAGGCGACTACCCGGAGGACCTGAACGCCTGGATCCGGGCCAACACCGGCAACCGTTTTCTTCCCTACGGAAGTCTTGCCGACCGTCTAACGACTGTTCAGTGATTCATTTGCCCGTCCAGAAAGCGGTCAAGAAACTGGCGCGGTGTCAGGATGGATGTCTCGCCCGATGGGGACACTGTTCTCAACTGCTCTACCGGGAAGTGCCGCAAATTGCCGGTTACGAGGCAATCTGCGCTGGCAGCGATTGCCACTTCGACAAACATCGCATCGCTCATGTCTGGAAGTTCCAGTCTGAGCGGATCGGCCAACACGGGTAGACCGTTCGTTTCGGCTACTCGCAGGATCTCGTCGACCCGTTGCCGGTCGAAGCAGAATTTGCCTCGAGTCAGCACATCCCGGTATTCCGCGAGGATGCGTTCATCGAAACAAAGGGAGATGGTGCCCGTCAGGACGGCCCGCAGAATCGCGGCCGGGCGACCGAACGGCGATATGAAGCCGGATACCAGCACATTTGTGTCGAGGACTATTTTCAACCGGTGCGTCGGCGGCTTCTTGATGCTTGGATCTCATCATCGATTTCGTCCATCGACAACCTGTCGAGACCGCGGTCCGTCGCGTCCCGCTGTAGGGCGCTCAACGCGTCGGTGGCCCTGCATCGACGAATCTCTGCTAGCGATTTTTCGAACGAGTCGCTATCCGTCGCCGTCAATATGGCCACGGGCTTCCCGTTGTTCGTGATGACGAGGTCTTTCTCCCGGTCCAGATTCCGCCAGAGCTGGGCCGTCCGGTCACGAAGTTCTCTGACCGAGACAAACTTCATAATGCACCTAATTGTTTCTACGTCTATGTACTAGATAGTAGACACGATTGATGGAACGATTGAAAGTACTTCCAAATCGACTCTCTGGCTGTCCAAGACTCAGGCATGACGGCTTCGGGCCTCCCGCGGGGTCCTCCACATCGGAAGAGGTCGATTCCCTATAATCCGCTGCCATGAACCGAAGCGCATCGGTGTCGCGGGACACCCTGGAAACGCAGATCAACGTGGCCGTCAACCTCGATGGCGAGGGCAAGTCCAGTCTGAATACCGGGCTGCCGTTCTTCGAGCATATGCTCCAGCAGGTGGCGCGGCACGGCCTGATCGACCTCGAGATCGACGCCAGGGGCGACCTGGAGGTGGACGCGCACCACACGATCGAGGATGTGGGGATCACTCTCGGTCAGGCCATCGCGAAGGCAGTCGGCGACAAGAGAGGCATTACCCGATATGGGCACGCGTATGTTCCGTTGGACGAGGCTCTCTCCCGGGTCGTCGTGGATTTCTCCGGCCGTCCCGGGCTCACATTCAAGGTGGAGTTCGTCCGTTCGCGTGTGGGAGCGTTCGATGTCGATCTTCTGCGCGAGTTCTTCCAGGGATTCGTGAATCACGCCCAGGTCACCCTGCACATCGACAACCTGAAGGGCGCGAATGCGCACCACCAGGCGGAGACGATCTTCAAGGCGTTCGGCCGGGCGCTGCGCATGGCGCTCGCCCCGGATTCCCGCAGCCGGGCGTTGCCGTCCACCAAGGGCACGCTTTGATCCTCATTCCCGCCATCGACATTCAGGGCGGGCGTTGCGTGCAACTTCGACAGGGCGTGAAGCAGTCGGCCTCGGTCTATGGAGATGATCCGGTCGCGATGGCGAAGCGGTGGACCGGGCTGGGCGCGCGCCGCATTCACGTCGTGGACCTGGACGGCGCGTTTGCCGGAAGACGGGTCAACACCGGGCTGGTGGGTGCCATCTCCGCGGCGGCGGGGGATGTTCCGGTGCAGGTGGGAGGAGGCATCCGCGACCTGGACGAGATCGAGAACTATCTCTCGGCTGGCGTCTCCCAAGTCATCGTGGGCACGCGCGCCATTGAAGATCCGACGTTCCTTGAAGCCGCCGCAACGCGCTTTCCCGAACAGGTCATTCTCGGACTCGACGCCCGCGCCGGTCGTGCCGCGACGGCCGCCTGGGACGAGACGACCGATGCCAGCGCCCTCGATGTCGCCGCCCGCGTGTCGGACCTCAAGCTATTCGCCATCGTGTTTACCGATATCGAGCGGGACGGCATGTTGACCGGCATAAATGCCGACGCCACAGCCGCCGTTGCGCGCGCCAGCGGTTTGCCCGTCATCGCGTCGGGTGGCGTGCGCGACGAGGACGACCTGCGCCGGTTGCTCGCGCTGCATCTCGATCGGCTGCTCGGCGTTATCGCAGGTTCGGCCTTGTACGAAGGAACGCTCGACTTCACGGCGGCCCAGGCCCTGCTGGACCGCGCCGAGGCTCGATAGCGAGAGTACACTTCGCGCCATGGACTGCGTGGCCTTCGCCGGCGCTTCATTCGGCGCGGATATCGTCGATGTGGACGTCTCGTCCGTCGGAGATGCCGAGTTTTCGGAAATCCATGCCGCCTGGCTGTGCCGGGCGGTACTGCGCATTCGCGGCCAGCGCCTGGACGACGACGCCCTGATGCGTTTCGCGCGCCGTTTCGGGGCTCTGGAAGACGCGCCGATGGGCTGGGCCACCAGGGAAGAGCGCGAGCAGGCGGCGAATCCGTACCTCGCAACGATTTCCAATATCGTGGTCGACGGACGCCCCATTGGCGGATTGGGCGCGGCGGAGGCCGCTTGGCACACGGACATGTCCTACATCGAGCATCCGCCGACGGCGAGCATTCTCTATGCCGCGGAAGTGCCGGAGGAAGGCGGCGCCACCCATTTCTGCAACATGGTCGGCGCGCTGCGGTCGTTGCCGCCGGACCTTGAGCGGCGGGCGAGGGGGACGCGCCTGAAACACGACGCCGCGCACGACAGCGTGGGCACGCTGCGCAGGGGCCATCGTGACGTGGACGATCCGCGCGACGCGCCCGGCGCCTGCCATCCGATGGTGTTGCGCCACCCGGAAACCGGAATCGACGCGCTATATCTCGGCCGCCGGCGGGACGCCTGCGTCGAAGGACTGGGATTGGCGGAGAGCGAGGCGTTCCTCGACGAAGTGTGGCGGTACGTGGCGTTGGAGGGGGACACCTGGACGCAGGAGTGGGAGGTTGGGGACGTGCTCGTGTGGGACAACCGCTCCGTCATGCACCGGCGCGCCGCGTTCGATCCCACCGCCCGCCGCCTGATGCGCCGCGCCCAGGTGAAGTCTGTCCCGGTGCAATGAAAGCCCTCACGAGGCGGCTCCATCACCTTTCGGGCGGCTCGACCAGGATGGCGATCGATTGCCGGGCACGGGTTTCGAGCGAAACGGGGCTGCGTACCGGCTGCCGAGCGAGTCGGAGGGTGGCGACGATGCGGCGAATCAACCTGCGTCGGTCAGCGCGAGAAAGGGATTTCGAACGCTGACCGTGCCGTACATGCGACCATGCTGAAAGTCCTCGGAAATCAGTTCTTCGATGCCATTGACTTCCGCATAAGCCCAGATATTGGCATCGAACCAGGATAGGCCGTAGGCGGCGGCGCCGCGCAACGCCGTTCGCAGCACCGAGTCGTTGGGATATATGACGGGGAACTCCGCCATGAACTCCTCCGCCTCCCGCACCGCATCGGCCATATCGAGCAATTGGCGCTGGGGTCCGCCGCGAGTCGCTGCCGCGACGAACTCGACAATGGACTGGTGGGAAATGCGCGCGCTTCCAGTGGCGATGCCGTCGCGGAGAACCTCCGTGGCGATCGATTGCTTGTCCGGGAACCGGGCATCGTAGCGGTAGACCAGAATGTTCGTGTCAATCAGGACGCGAGCGGCCACGCTGGTAAAGCTCCTCCCTTGTCCAGCCTCGTTCGTCGGAGCGCCGGACAGTTCGTTGTGCTTCGCGAGCTCGCTGTCGGTGCGTCGCGGCATCGAAGAGACTCAGCCGCGTTTCAACGTCGAGTCGCCCGGGGTGCTTACCGGCATGGGCGGGAACAACGCGGATGATTTCGCCTGCTTCCTCGAAGCGAATGTCGTCTCCAGGGGTTATCCCGTAGCGGTCCGCGAGCGTCTTGGGCACCGTGACCTGGAGCTTGCTTGTGACCTTGCTCATGTCCTTACTCTAGCAAGGACACTTTCCTTGTCAAGGTGTCGAGTGCGTCGTGTCCAGTGCGTCATTCGTATGGTCTGTCCTCGGCGGACGCTGACCCAGTCCGTCTCGGTCAAAGCAGCAGTTCGGGGAGGGACATTCAAGGCCGCTCGGGTTCTGGTAACCCCTTTGCGGCTGTTCACGCGTAGTCGCGTGTCAGCAGTTCCAGCAGGTGGCCGCTCGGGTCCCGGAAGTAGACGCCGCGGCCGCCGTTCCAGTGATTGATCTCGCCGTCCTCGGGCGTGAAGGGACCGCTTCCGTATATGATTTCGCGACCTTCGATGCGCGCGAAGATCGTGTCGAACTCTTCTTCGCTCACCTTGAAGGCATAGTGGTGGCGCTCGAATGACTCGCGGTTGTCGAAGTCGAGCGTCAGCGCCTGGTTGGTGATGCGCACCGGTTCGAAATGCCCCATGGCGCCGTTGTATTCGAATCCGAACATCTCTTGGTAGAACCGCGCCGAAGCAACCTTGTCATGGCTCGGAACGATAGTGTGGTTGAGTTCAATCGCCATCGCCTGCTCCTGTCGCGGGATCGCCCACCTATGATGGCGTATGCCCGACGCGAACGAAAGAACCCGTTGGGCCCATGACTCGCTTGCGGCCGTCTGGGCGTTCTACACCTTGGACCGCTACGGTTGGGGGCCGCGTGACGTGGGTTTCTCGCTGGATGTCGTCGGTGTCTGCATGCTGGTCGTGCAGGGTTTCCTGATCCGCAAGATCATCCCCCTATGGGGATAGAGGCGCACGGCGTATGTCGGGCTCATGCTGGCCACCGTGGCCTTTTTCGGCTACGCGCTCTCGCCGGTGGGTTGGGCGATGTACATCGGGATCGTCATCGGCGCCGGTGTGCTCGCAGCCGGAAGCGCCTTGACGATGGTGATCGCCCTGTCGCGCATCTCATACAGGGAGTAGAGACTCTGCCGATTGACTCTTTAGGCTGGCTAGCGTAACAATCTAGCCAGATAGACTGGACAGGAATAATGACATGTCCGATTGGGCACTTCAGGATGCCAAGAACCGCTTCAGCGCAGTGGTCAACGCGGCAATCGAGGGGACGCCACAGAGGGTGACGCGGCGCGGCAAGCCGGCCGTGGTGGTGATCTCGGCGGAACAATACGAGCGCCTCCGGCATCTCGAAAAAGCAAAAGCCCCATCCTTGCCGGAACTGCTGCTGGCAATGCCTCAAGATGACGGTGAATTCGAGCGGATCCGCGTCGGTTTCCGGCCAACGGAATTCGAATGTTCCTGATCGACACGGACGTCCTTTCGGCTCTACGACGGCGAGAGCGCCATCCCGACGTGGTTGAGTGGATGTCGAGGCGAAGAACGACGGATCTGTTCCTCAGCGTGGTGTCGGTAACAGAGATCGAAAGAGGAATCATCAGCCAGGAACGCCGAGACCCAGCGTTTGCCCGCGTCTTGACGGTCTGGTTGGACGACATACTGGTCCTTTATGGTGACCGGGTCTTGGCGGTCGACGTGCCAACGGCGCGGCGCTGGGGTCGGCTTTGTGGCGCTATTGGACACACCGGTTCCGACCCGCTCATCGCGGCGACTGCGATGGAACACGGGTTGGCTGTCGTTACTCGGAACGTTCGGCATTTCGAACCGACCGGCGCTACGGTTATAGATCCGTCTGCGGATGGGAATTGAACGCGGCAGTTACGCTTGTCTTCGCGGCGTCTCGACTCACATGGGCTCGGCAGACGCCCGCTATACCGAATAACCCTCCAACGAGATCGGCAAGGTTCGGATGCGCTCGCCCGTCGCGGCGTAGATCGCGTTGCACACTGCCGGCGCGAGCGGTGGCAAGGCCGGCTCGCCCAGTCCTGTCGGCTGGTAGTCGCTGTCGATGAAGTGCATGTCCACGTTCGGCGCGTGGGGCATTCGAAGCATCGGGTAGCTGTCGAAATTCGACTGCTGCACCACCCCGTCCTCGAACGTGACGGACTGTCCCAGCATGGTGGACAGGCCGTCGACGACCGATCCCTCGACCTGGTTTTCGGCGCCGCTCCGGTTGATGATCGGACCCACGTCGGCCGCCACCGTCACGTTGTGCACGGTGATCTTCCTGTTCGCATCGACGCTGACGTCGGCGACTTCCGCGAAATGCCCCGCATGGCTGAAATAGAACGCGAGACCCAGTCCGCGCCCTTCCGGCAATTGCCGGCCCCATCCGGCTTTTTTCGCCGCGAGCTTGACCACGTCCGCCGCGCGGCCCGTGTGCAGCGCCCAGAGATTGCCTTTTTCCGTCCACCGCGGTTCTCCGATCACTTCCAGCAGGACCTCGAGGTGGTCGCGGCCCGCCGCCGCCGCCAGTTCGTGGAGGAAACTCTGCACCACGAAGCCGAACACGTTCGATCCGGGCGCCCGCCAGGCGCCGCAGGGTGTCTTCCACTCGAGCTCCGTCTGCTCGATCCGGCAATTGGCGAGCAGTCCGGCGGGAAAGACGTTGCGGGACATGTCGCCGCCGCTTACCGGTCGCCCGTTGCCGTGCGTGAACGTGATGAAATGGTCGCGCCAGCCGGATATCCGTCCCTCGTCGGTGAGGCTCGCGCGCAACTGGTGGAATCCGCCGGCTCGGAACAGGTCGTGAGACATGTCGTCCTCGCGAGTCCACTGGAGCTTGATCGGGCCACCGTAACGCTTCGAGATGGCGGCGGCCTCGGTCATGAAGTCGTTGTAGAGGCGACGTCCGAAACCGCCGCCGATCCGGGTCTGGTGCACGGTCACTCTCGACGGTTCGATGCCCAGCACCTCCGCCACGGCCTCGATTCCGCTCCCAGGCGTCTGCGTGGGCGCCCACAACTCGACCTTGCCGTCGCGCCACCACGCGATGCAGTTCTGCGGCTCGAGCTGCGCGTGGCTGACGAAGCGGTAGGTGTAGTAGGCGTCGAGCGTCCTGTCCGCGTCGGCGAAAACGGCATCGACGTCGCCGTCGTCGACGACGCGCTTCTCGCCGGGAGCGTGGCGCAGCGTCTCCGCTCTCCTGGCCGAATCGCTCCAGCTGTCCTTCGCTGCATCGTCGAGGTTCCACTCGACCTTGAGTTCCCGCTTTGCGCGGATGGCGGCCCAGGTGGAATCGGCGACGATCGCGATGCCGGGAAGCAACTGCGCGAACTTGCCGTTGCCTTCGAGCACGAAGACATCCCGCACGCCGGGCATCTTCCGGATCGCCTCGATGTTGGCTGATGCGACGGCACCGCCCACGGCGGGACACTTCTGGTACACGGCGTACTTCATCCCGGGGACGCTCTGGTCGATACCGAAGAGCGGCTGGCCGCGCACGAGCGCATCGTTGTCGACACCGGTGACGCGCGTGCCGAGGAGCCGGTACTGGCCTTTCTTCTTGAGCGTGAGAGAGCTGGCGTCGGGGATCGGAAACTCTGCCGCGGCATTGGCCAGCTTCTTGTAGGCGATTTTTCTCCCGGATACCCCGTGCACGACGAAACTGTCCCGGGTCGAGAGTTCCGCGGGAGAGACGCGCAGCCGTCTCGCGGCCGCCGCGACCAGCATCGCGCGCGCCGCGGCGCCAGCCTGGCGGAGCGTATCCCAGTTCATCGGCACCGACGTGGAACCGCCGGCGAATTGCCGTCCGAAAGTCGCTTCGTCGATCGGCGCCTGCTCGACCGAGACGTCGTCCCAGGCGGCGTCGAGTTCTTCGGCAACGATCATCGGCAACGACGTCTTCACGCCCTGGCCGATCTCGGGGTTCTTCGCGTAGACGAGGATGCCTTCTGCGTCGATGCGCAGGAAGGCGTTCGGCTGCAGCGCGGTCGACATCGCGTGCGCCGGTTTCGCCCTGAGCACGAAGCCGAGCATCAGGCCGCCGCCGGCGATGCCGGTGGCCTGCATGAACCGCCGCCGGGAGAACTTCGTCAACTGGTGGGCATGCATCTGTGCCGGGCGCGTGACGGCATCGAAGACGGCATCCATGGCCGCGTAGGGGGTACTTTTCATGCCGACTCTCCCATGTCGCCGGCGGCTTGCTTTATCGCCTGGCGGATCCTGAGATAAGTGCCGCAGCGACAGATATTGCCCGCCATCGCCTCGTCGATCTCCTCATCGCTCGGTTTTGGATTGGATTGCAGGAGCGCGGTGGCGCCCATGATCTGGCCGGTCTGGCAGTAACCGCACTGGGCGACATCGAGATCGACCCACGCCTGCTGCACGGGGGTCAGTTCGCCATCTTCGGAGGCGAGGCCTTCTATGGTCTTGATGTCCCGCCCGGAAGCGGCGGATGCGGGCATCGAGCACGACCGGACCGGCTCACCGTCCAGCAGTACGGTGCACGCGCCGCATATGGCGACACCGCAGCCGAACTTCGTTCCGGTGAGGCCCAGTTCATCGCGCAACACCCACAGCAGCGGCGTCGACGCCTCGGCGTCGCTTATCTCGTGGACCGCTCCATTCACATTGAGACGCAACACGAATCGTCCCCCTTTCGTCAGTTATCCAATTCCAGTCCGCGCGGGACGCGCGGGTTGTCGACAGCCTGTACGCGCCCGAGCAAGTCCTGAAACCGCTCTTCCTGCTCCGGCGTTTCCCTCGGCATGGAGAAGGAGATGCGGGATGCGTATTCGCGATGGTTGCGCAGGAAGTCCGGGAGCGCGTCGTAGGTGCATGTCTGGGCCAGCTCCAGCACGTCGTCCGGCTTCACGGTCTCTCGCATTTCCTCCCACCTGCCCTGGCGCGAAAGCACGTGCAGCTTCTGCCCGAGGTCGGTGAGCCCGTGCAGGTCGAGCACCTTGTGGTAGGTCCGCGTCGAGCCGTAGAAAGACAAGGGCCGGCGCATTTCTTCAACCCGTTGCTCGATCTCGCTGTCGGTATCGCCGAGGATCAGGTATCCGGTTGCGCCGATTTCCACGTCCGTCCAGGACCGGCCTGATCGGATCAGACCCGTGCGGATGCTGGGCAAGAGCGTAGTACGCATGTACTTGTCGGACATGATCCCGCCATGCGGCATGACGACATCGGCGACTTCGCCCGCCACCCCCGCCATTCCCGGACCGACGACAGCGAGGCCGACGCGGGGTCGGTCGTGCGGGATGGGTCCCGGATTGAAGTTGGGCGTCATCAGCGTGAAGGTGTAGTGCTTGCCGAGAAATTCGGGCGTCCTGCCGTCCTGCCAGGAGTCCCATACGGCGTGCATCATCTGAATGTATTCCCGCATTCTCGGTGCGGGCGCGGTCCAGGTGCCGCCGAAACGGCGCTCGTTATGGCCCTTGACCTGGCTGCCGAGGCCGATGATGAACCTGCCCCTGGACAGGTGCTGAATGTCCCACGCTTCCATGGCGATCACCAGCGGGCTGCGTGGAAACGCGATAGTTACCGAAGTCTGCAATCCGATGCGCTCGGTGGCGGTTGCCGCAAGGGCCATGATCAGCATGGAATCGTGCGCGAGTTCGCCGCATGTGATGCAGTCGAATCCCGCCGCTTCCGCCGTGCGCGCCTGCGCGGGCACGTCGCCGGGCCAGCCGCCTACGCCGGTGATGACTTCCATCGCGCTAAATTGCCATGATCGGCTTCAGACTTGCAATGTCGGCCGGGTACGTACGGTCCGGCCCGCAGCTAACCAGCACGGCCGAAAGAACTCTGTTCAACCCTGTAGATCCCGCTCCCGCCCCGCTTAACGCACAATAGGACCAATGTGCTACGATGCCAAGTCATGGGTAGCCCCCCAAGCGTCAGCAAACCGTGTGGGGCGCGGGTAGTTTCGTCGGAGTGCTGCCATGAGAATCGCTAAACCCGTTCACGCGCGTCGCGCGAGTGCAGCCATCTGCGGTTTCCTGTTTTGCGTGGCGGCACTGACTGCGGCCGCCGACTACGACAGCAGTGCACTGGACGGCAATCTCCAGAACCAGTGCACGAACTTCGACATCAGCCAAGATTATTCTACAACCTTCATCATTGAGGCAGAGTGCAATCAGTCTGGGAGCACCTCCCGTGTTTCCACCACGTTCGACCTGCAAGATCACGTTCGCTGGAACCAAAGCACCAAGGTGCTTAGCTGGGATACGACCATTACGTTGCTAAACTTCTACATCTCGTCCAGGTGCCGGCCGGATGGCACAAGTCCTTTCACGATCAGTTCCAGCGACGTGACGTTGGCCTTGACATGCATTGCCCTGTTTAACGACGACACCGGTCAATTCGACACCGAGAGCGTGTCGCTGGCGCTGAACGGGAATCTGCAAGCGGACACCACGAGCGGCGAACTGAGCCGTCGATAGGGGGAGATGCTCACTCGCGCGCCGACAGGGAGCATTGCGGGTGAGTTCAGATTGACCAGTGACCTCCCTGCGGGGTGCGAGTAGCTACACTGTGGGACAGAATGCGCCAAGCCCACGACCTCCCTCGGCGGAGTCGCTTTGAACATTTGATCCTGCAGCGCCTGGCTTGCGAAGGCCCCGACCTGCTTCGCCGCAACAGCTTGCGATCAGCATGGAATCGTGCGCGAGTTCTCGGCATGTGATGCAATCGAATCCCGCCGCTTCCGCCGTGCGCGCTTGCGCGGGCACGTCGCCGGGCCAGCCGCCTACGCCGGTGATGACTTCCATCGCACTAAATTGCCATGATCGGCTTCAGACTTGCAATGTCGGAGTTCCGCAGATGACGCGGGCGCATTGCGATCCTGTGGCCAAAGGCCTACAGGAGATACCGCAATTTGGCCGCTGGGCCAACACGAATCGGGTGCTAGAATGACCCCATGGTCCCTCCCGCATTCGATACGCACAGAGCGGTGAAGTCGCTGACCATCGCGGGTTTCAGCGATTCCCAGGCCGAGGCGGTTGTGGAAACCGTCGGCGTCGCCATGGACGAAACGCTGGCGACGAAGACCGACCTTCAGCCGATCAGGACGGACCTGGCAGGCGCGATCGAGGCTATGGCGACGAAGGCCGACCTTCAGATGATCAGGGCGGATCTGGACGGCGTGATCGAGACGATGGTGACGAAGACCGATCTTGAGATGGCGCTTCAGCCGATCAGGGTGGATCTGGACGGCGTGATGGGGACGATGGCGACGAAGACCGACCTTGAGATGGCGCTGCAGCCGATCAGGGCGGATCTGGACGGAGTCATGGGGACAATGGCATCGAAAACCGATCTGGCCGCGCTGGAACAACGCATGATCATCAAGTTGGGCGCGATGGTGTTCGCGAGCATGAGTTTCCTTGCCGTTCTGCAAAAGGTGTTCTAGCGAATTCCCCTGGCGGGCAAAGACATCTCCGCCGGTGGCGGGTGACGCTTTCGACGCGCCCCGGAGCCGGGGCGCGTCGTTGGAGCGCGTCAGTGGGCCGTTTTGACCTCGATGGATCGCGCCCTCGCGTTCTCCCGCTTGGCCACCGAGATGGTGACCACGCCATGCACCGCCGTAGCCTCGATGGCGTCCTGGTCGGCGTCGTTCGGAAGCCGGAAGCTGCGAGCGAAGCGGCCGTACAGCCGTTCCGAGCGATGCAACCGCTCGTCGTCGTTTGCCCGCTCGTACTTGCGCTCACCCGAGATGGTCAGCAAACCGTCCTTGCAGTTCACCTCTACATCTTCCGGTGCCACCGCGGGCAGCTCCACGTCGACGCGATACGCGTCGCTCAGTTCCCGCACGTCGATGGCGGGCGTCCAGTTCGAGGCGCGCTCGCGGATGCTCGGCGCAGCGGAACCTGCGCGCAGCAGATTTTCGAAGTCTCGAATCGGATCCCAGTGGACCAGGTTCATGACACTTGCTCCTGTGATAGTTGTCGTTGAACAGGGATTTGGGGGTGCGCGGACCGATTCCAAGTACTTGAAAAGGACCTAAATGTCCCCGAGGGACAGGGATTTTTTCGAATTTTCCCGTGTTGCGGTCAGATTCCCGCAGCGGCGCTGGCGGAGCGCGGGTCGGCGACGCCCCAGAGCGCCCCGCGTATTCGCATGATCGAGTTGGCGTTGCCCAGGCGCGCGGTGGGGAGCACGACGATGTCGCGGTGGCGCATGGATCTCAGCGCGGCTATCGTCTCGTCAGGAACGCCGGGTTCGAACAGGATCCGGTCCGGCTGCCATTGATGGTGGAAGCGGGGCCGGCTGACTGCTTGAACAAGGTTCATGCGGTGGTCCACGCCGTTGACGATGACTTGCAGGACGGTCGTGATGATGGCGCTTCCGCCCGGCGAACCCGTGACGAAGAAGGGCTCGCCGTCCCAGAGCAGTATCGTGGGCGACATGGAACTCAGCATGCGCTTGCCGGGCGCGATGGAATTGGCTTCTCCGCCCAGCAGCCCGTAGGCGTTCGGCGCGTTTTCTCGCGCGGCAAAGTCGTCCATCTCGTTATTGAGGAGGAATCCGGCGCCGGGGACCACGATTTTCGAGCCGTAGGAGAAGTTGAGCGTCGTTGTATACGCCACGGCATTGCCGGCGGCGTCCATGATCGACGCATGGGTGGTTTCCCCGCCCCGTTCCGGCCAGGAGCCGGCGCCGACCTCGGCGGACTCGGAAGCGCGCCTCGAGTCGAAGTCGCCGAACCGCACGACCGCGTACGCCTTGTCTATCAGGCGGGCGACGGGAACTGGATAGAAATCGGCATCTCCCAGGTGCATCGCGCGGTCGGCGTACGCGCGGCGCGCCGCCTCGACCATGTGATGGATCGCTCTCGAGCTGCCGGGACCCATGGCGCGGAGGTTGTAGCGCTCGAGCATGTTCAGCATCTGCACGAGCAGGATGCCTCCGGACGACGGCGGCGGCATCGAGACGATATCGAACCCCCGGTAAGTCCCGACGATGGGCGCCCGCCAGACCGAACGGTAGTTGTCGAGGTCCGTCTGGGCGACGCGTCCGCCTCCGCGTTGCATTTCGGCTACCAGGAGATCGGCGGTCTTGCCCTTGTAGAAGCCGTCCCGTCCCCCGTCCCTTATGCGCGTGAGCGTTGCCGCCAGGTCTTTCTGGATGAACAGATCCCCCTCCGCGTAGGGCGTTCCGTCGGCCCTGGCGAACACCGCAAGGGCGGCGGGGCGGCCGGCAAAGTCGGGCAGGCGACTCGCGAAGTCGCGGGCGAGGTCGGAACTCAGCGGGAAGCCGTCGCGAGCCAGGGCGATGGCCGGATCGATTACGTCGTCAAGCGCCAGGACGCCGTATCTTTCGTGGACGTCCAGCAGACCCGCAACGGTGCCCGGGACACCGGCGGCCAGGTGGGTGTCGGTCGAGAGTCCCTCGACGACATTGCCGTCGTCGCCGAGGAACATGTCTCGATCGGCGGTCGCAGGGGCGCGTTCCCGGTGGTCGTTGGCGACGACATCGCCATCGGCAAGGCGGATCACCATGAAACCGCCGCCGCCCAGGTTGCCCGCAGACGGATACGCCACCGCCAGCGCGAAACCGACCGCCACCGCCGCATCGATGGCATTGCCGCCGCCGCCGATCACGTCGGCGCCGACCTGCGAGGCGATTTCCGAACGCGTGACGACCATACCTTTCGTACCGCGAACCGGTTCCGCGGCGGTGGCCGTAGCCGATTGCGCGGTCAGGACGGCCGCGGCGATCGCTACCAACAACCTGGGATTCATGCGTCTTCCTCGCGGCCCGATAGCGGGTGGGATACTGAACGATAGCGGGCGAGCGGGCAACACGTGGCGCGGGTTCCCGACGGGTTCCCGAACGGCCGCTTGCACCCGTGTTGCCGAAATACGGCGTGTCTGTCAATCTCGCGTTCTTGCCGAGATCGCGGGCGGCGCGAAGCGCGCTCCGGATCGAGAGAGAAAACGAGTGGAAAGGGGACAGTGATGGGACGTTTGGATGACAAGACCGCAGTAGTAACGGGTGCGGGCCGGGGCATCGGACGTGAAATCGCGCTTCTGCTGGCGGCCGAGGGCGCCCGGGTAGTGGTGAACGATCTCGGCGCCGCGACGGACGGCACGGGCGGCGGAAATGTCGCCGAAGAGGTCGTCGCACAGATCGAGGGCGCCGGCGGCAAGGCGGTGGCGAATACGCAGACCGTGGCCACGGTGGAAGGCGGCGAATCCATGCTCGCCTCCGCGCTCGACAACTTCGGAGGCATGGACATCCTGGTCAACAACGCCGGTATCCTGCGCGACAGGTCGATCTTCAACCTGGAGGAGGCCGACTGGGATGCTGTCATCAACGTGCATCTTCGGGGCCATTACTGCTGCTCGCGCCCATTCGCCAGATACGTGCGGGAGACGGGCCGCACGGGTTGCCGCATCATCAACTTCTCCAGCGTGTCGGGCTTGTTCGGAAACTTCGGACAGTCGAACTACGGCGCGGCGAAATCGGGCATCGCGGGCTTCTCCCGCGTGCTCGCCCTCGAACTCGCCAAGTACGGCTGCACCGTGAACACCGTCTCCCCGGGGGCGATGACCCGCATGACGATCCCATTGCGCGAAGCGCGCGGCGAAGAGGTCACGGAACAGGATATGGCGGAATACGGTCCGCAGCACATCGCGCCCGTGGTCGCGTGGCTCTGTACGGAAGAAGCGGGCGGCATCTCGGGCGAGATCGTCCATTGCGAACGCGGGCTGGTCGGGATCATGCAGCAACCGGCGGTCATCAAGAGTTTCGAAAAGCGCGACAGCGGCCTCTGGACGATCGACGAACTCGACGACTGCATGCCGCTGCTGCTGGAGGCGAAACGCGCCAACGTCGAAGCCGCGCAGAAGTCGGGCGCCCCGTATGTGGTGGGTTAACCGGGACGGATATAGCACTCGCGGCAACTGTTTGCCCGGGTCCATTAGAGATTCTGAGAGCTCCCATACTGATTTCTTATCTGCAAGCATCATGGTTGAAGTAACGGACCCTTCGGGCTAATGTCGCGTCGGGGGGACGCGACGCGATGAACGAAACCATTACGGTCGAAACGCCATCGGGGAAGACCGCGGCGGACGAGAATTTCCCCGTTGCTACCCGGTTGTTGCCTGCGCGGTTGCGATCGCACATCGCGACGTTCTACGCCTATGCGCGGGCGATCGACGACATCGCCGACAACCCCGACCTGGGCTCGGCCGAGAAGATCGAACGCCTGGACGGTTTCGCCAAGGCCGTGAGCGGTGTCGGCTCGATGAATCCCGCGTTCCGCAAGGCGTACGAGTTGGGTCGCAGCCTGGCGGCGACGCGAGTGACGGATCGCCACTGCGTCGACCTGGTGCGGGCATTCAAGCAGGATGCGACGAAACTGCGCTACGAGAGCTGGGACGACCTGATCGGCTATTGCAATCTTTCCGCGGCGCCCGTCGGCCGCTATCTCGTCGATCTTCATGGCGAGTCGAGAAACGTGTACCCCGCTTCCGATGCCCTCTGCAACGCGCTGCAGGTGCTCAATCACGTGCAGGACTGCCAGGATGACTACAGGGAACTGAATCGGGTCTACCTGCCGGGAAACTGGTTGGATGAGGCCTGCGTCGATGTCGAGGCGCTGGACGGCAAGCGGTCGACGAAGGCGTTGCGCCGAGTGCTTGATCTCTGTCTCGATGCCACCGATGGGCTATTGGATGTGGCTGGTCGATTGCCGGGCAAGCTTCACAATCCCCGATTCGCCATGGACGCGGCCGTGGTTATCGCGATCGCCCGAAAACTCAGCGCGGAACTGCGACGGCGAGATCCCCTGGCGGAACGGGTGGTCCTGACCAAGATGCAATACGCCGCGTGTTGCGGTTACGGCATCGGGCGGGTCGTGTTCCGAAGCATCTTCCCCCCGCGGCGCTCCGGCGCCTAGCGGAACGCCATTCTCCCCCTTCCGTATCGCCGCCGGCGGCGGTCTGATTCCGGCTAGGCTGACGATGCACCCTCCCAAGCGTGCGCGGGACTCGTCCGAAACCGCGACAGATCCATGGGCGCACGTGAATCGCGTAGTCGGGCAGTCGAGTTCGTCGTTCGTTTGGGGTATGCGCGTGCTGTCGGGAGAACGTCGGTGCGCCATGTATGCGATATATGCTTTCTGCCGGGAGGTGGACGATGTCGCCGACGAACCGGGAGAGATCGAGGACAAGAAGCGAGCCCTTGCGGATTGGCGCGAGGAGATTCACCGCCTTTACGCCGGCCGACCGACCCGGCCGACGACGCGGGCGCTGTTGGGAGCGGTGGAGCGCTTCGGCTTGCCGCAGGATGAATTCCTCGCCGTCATCGACGGCATGGAAACGGATGCGGCGCCGACCGTTCGCATGCGGACGCTGGATGACCTGCTCAACTATTGCCGCAGGGTCGCCGGCGCCGTGGGTATGTTGTCGGTCCATGCCTTCGGCGTGCCCCAGGACCCGGGGCCGCGTATCGCCGAGGCGCTCGGCAGCGCGTTCCAGTTGACCAACATCCTGCGCGACCTGAAAGAAGATGCCGCGTTGATGCGTCTGTACGTGCCGCTCGATTTGCTGGGGAGGCACGGCGTCGACGCCGGATCGCTCGATGCAGTACTTTCGCACCCGCAGTTTGCGGACGCCTGCGAGGAACTGGCTGAACTCGCACTCGGTTTTTACGGCGAAGCCGACAGGCTGATTAGGGAACTCCGCTCCCCGAAGATGAAACCCGCCGTTGTCATGATGGCCGTATACCGGGAGACGCTCGAAAGGCTCCAGGCCCGCGGCTGGAACCGGATTGATGAACGGATCGGTTTGACGCGTACGCGAAAGATCTGGATCGCGCTTCGCTACGGACTGCTGTAGGGCGACCATGTCCAGGACTCACATCGTCGGCGCTGGGCTGGCAGGGCTCGCGGCGGCGGTAACGCTGGTTCGAGCCGGCCGGTCGGTAACCCTTTACGAAGCAGGTGGCCGGGCCGGAGGACGTTGCCGGTCGTATGTCGACGCCAAGCTCGGTTGCATGATCGACAATGGCAACCACCTGTTGTTGAGCGGCAACAGGGCCGTGATGCGCTACCTCGAGGACATCGGCGCGGACGATGCGCTGACTGGTCCCGCTTCGGCGCGTTTTCCTTTCCTCGACCTGCGCTCTGGCCAGCGATGGTGTTTGCGTCCCAATCGCGGCCCATTCCCCTGGTGGATACTTGACCGGAAGCGGCGCGTGCCGGACACCAGCCCATGGAGCTACATGGGGACGCTGTCGTTCGCCGCCGCGGGACCGCGGGTCACCGTTCGTGACCTGGTCGGGAACGAGGGCGTGCTTTTCGAAAGGTTCTGGGCGCCGCTGGCCGTGGCGGCATTGAATACGCCCCCGAGCACCGGGGCGGCGCACCTGCTATGGCCGGTATTGCGGGATACCTTCCTCAGGGGCGAGGCGGCTTGCCGGCCGCGGATAGCACGGACAGGGCTTTCAGCGGCGCTTGTAGACCCGGCGCTCGAATTCCTGCGGCGCCGGGGCGCCGTCGTCCGGTTCGGTCGCCGGCTGCGCGCGATGACGTGTTGGCGGGGCAGGGCTGCGCATCTGGACTTCGGTGCCCGGACGGTCGGCTTGGGAATGGACGACTCGGTGGTGTTGGCGGTGCCGCCGCCCGCGGCTTCCAGCCTGGTGCCGGGCCTGGTTGTCCCCGAGCGGAGCCACGCGGTGGTCAACGCGCACTTCCGCTTGCCGGCACCTGCCGGACTGACGCCGGAATTGCCTTTTCTCGGATTGATCGGCGGGGTAGCGCAATGGCTATTTGTTCGGAACGACATCGCATCGGTGACCGCAAGCGCGGCTGATGCGCTCGCCCTCGAGCCGGCCCAGACGATCGCCCGCAAGACCTGGAGCGATGTCGCGACCGCGCTCGCCCTCGAACGGCAACCGTTGCCGGCCTACCGTGTCCTCAAGGAAAGGCGCGCCACCTTCGCGCAGACGCCGGAGGAAGTGCGCCGCCGCCCGGCGATGCGCGAAGCTCTCGCCAACGTGTTCTTGGCGGGGGACTGGGTCCATACCGGGTTGCCGGCGACCATCGAAGGCGCGGTTCGCTCCGGCCAGATGGCGGCTCGCGGCATCGTCCGAACCGGGCGCGGTTGAAACGACGCCGATCAGGCTGTCGCGCCGCGTCTCCCGGGAGGGATCACCGGGCGCCCCCGGAAATCAACGGGCCCGTCTCAGTCCCGTTTGGGTAAAGTCGTTCTCATCGAGGTCGGCGCCGAACTGGTAGTCGGCCCAGGTCAGCACGGTGCTCTTCCCGGTGAGATGATTGACCATGTGCATCTCGCCTGCGTGCCAGTACTTGTCCAAGTAGAGCGCGTAGTCCCGGACGGCGAGCGTTTTGAGGTGCGCGTTCTTCCGGTCGTAGTATTCCACCTTGAGCAGGCGCAACGCGTCCCGGTCATGCCATGTCACTTGGCGCTGGTAACCGGACCGCCTGTCGACGGGGAAGCGTTCCGATACCGCGCACGTCAGTTCCCCGTTCTCGCCGCAGGGCTCGTCGCGCAGGTACCGGTAGGTGAACTTCTCCACCTCCTGGGCGCCCATGTCCTCATAAGAGAATTCGCTGCCCATGAAGGACCCCGACCGGTTGGCCGAACTGATGCGCTTGACGCGCTTGAGCGCCGGCAGGTAAAGCCACTGTTCGTCGGCCTCCTCCTTGTGCGCATAGATGAGCAAGGCGGTGCCCTCCACATCGCGCGGCTGGTCGAAGACGAACATGCTCTTGTCGCCGTCGCCTTCGACTTCCAGCACCCTCACCCGAAGTTTGCGCCGGCTCTCCTGTCCCCGCTTGTTGCGCAGGACCATGGTCTGGTCGGCCGTGAAATTGCCGAACCCGATCTGGCGCTCCCGCGCCTCGCGCGCGAGTGCCAGGCCCGCCTCGTCCGGACTCGCGCCTTCCGATGCGGCAAGCGGCGGCGCGCTCGAGCACAGAAACAGGGTCAAGGTCAGAAATAGCGCAGGCTGAAACGGAGCGCGATGGGCGCGGCTCATGATTTTCTCCTATCGATGGCCATCAATAGCGGCGGTAGCAGCAGGAAATCCGCGAGAAGCGCGAAGACGATCGTGATCGTGACCAGGAGGCCGAGCGCCCAACTGACTTCGAAACCGGAGGAAGCGAACACGAGGAAACCCGCCGCAAGCACCGCGGTCGTCGTCCACAGCGCCTGACCGACCGCGCGGAAGGTCGTTCGAACGGCCTCGGGCGCGGCGAGACCTTCGCGGCGGGCTCGTTGGTACTTCGTCAGGAAGTGCATCGTGTCATCGACGACGATGCCGAAGGCGATCGCCGTCATCACCGAACCCGCAAGTCCCACCTGGCCGACCAGGTACCCCCACAGACCGAACGACATCGCCGCAGGGATGAAATTGGGCACGAGACTGACCACGGCGAGACGCGGACTCTTCAGAACCCAGACCAGGATGAGCGAAATCAGGGCCATGGCGATGATCGTGGCGCGGAGCATGCTGTTGATGTTTCGCTGCGACAGGTGCGCGAAGGTCATGCTGAAGCCGGTCGCCTCGGTCGCGAGCTCGGGCGCGTTCTCGCGCAGCCACCGTTGCGCCCTCGCATCGAGTTGGCGCTGGTCCTCCGCCGTCAGGTTGCCGCGGGTCGCGACGGTCATGCGGGTCGCCGACTTCGCAATGTCGATGCGGTCGTTGAGGTCCCGGCCGAACGGCAGCGAAAGCTCATAGAGCAGCAGGTATTGCGCGGCGAGAGACGCATCGTCGGGCAGCCGATAGTAGGCCGGATCGTCGCCGTGCATGTTCCTGTTCAGGCGCTTCATGATGTCCGGGAACGCCTGCACATAGCTGACTTCCGGTTGCTCCCGGAACCACCGGGCGAACGCGTCGACCGCGCGCAGATAGTCCGGCTCGGTGATACCGCCCTCGCTGCCCGAGTCCAGCGGGTATTCGAGGGATTCGAGCCCGGTCAGGTTCGCGATGATGAAGTCGGTATCGCGCCTGAACTCGTAACGCTCGTCGAAATACTTCGTCCAGTTGTCGGTCAGTTCGATGCGCCAGATTCCCGATATCAGGATGACCGCGGCGAGGGAGACAGACCAGAGCAGGACCCTGCGGCGATCGATCACGAAGTCGGCGAATCGATCGAAAAGGGACGGCTTTTCCTCGCCCGCCGCGCGTGCGCTGAGCGGCAGGATCGAAAGCAGCGCGGGCAGCAATGTCACCGAGTAGAACAGGGCGCACATCACGCCGAACGCCACGAGGTTGCCGAGAATGTGGAAGGGGGGCGAATCCGAGGCGTTCAGGCTGAGGAAAGCGATGGCGGTCGTCACGGACGTGAGGCATACGGGACTCATGTTGCTGCGCAGCGACTCCATGATCGCCGCGTTCTTTTCGAGGCCCCGGCGGAGACCCGCCAGCACGGTGGTCACGATGTGAATCGAATCCGCGACCGCGATGGTCATGACGATGATGGGGACGCCCGCGTTGATCGGGCTGAACACCGTGCCGGTCCAGCCGGCCAAACCCATCGTCGTGTTTACCGTAAAGATGAGGGTCGCAATCACGGCGATGGTCGCGAGCACCGAGCGCAGCAGCGCCATGGTGGCGACGAGGATGACAAGGAACACGATCGGCGTGAGATTCTCCATGTCGCTTGTCGTGGCATCGGCGAAGGCCCGGTTCATCACGATATCGCCGGTTGCGTAAAAGGCGATATCCGGGTGGCTTTCCCGGGCTTGGTCCAGGAGGGCGTCCAGGTGATCGGTGATTTCGACCACCGCCGCGTCCGCGTCCTCCGGCAGCGCGAAATAGATCGCCAATCCCCCCACGCGCCCATCGCGGGAAACCAGTCGCCCGGCGATCTCCACCGCGTTCAGGGCGATCTCTTCGATTCGTCCGAGATCGGCATCGCTCAAGCCCGGGGCGCCGTAGACCAGCGGAACGACCGCGAGGTCGTCTTCGAGCGCTTCGCTGTGGTCGTAGTTGGTGAGGGAGTCGACGCGCGTGGAATACGGCACTTGCCACGCCGCTTCGGTCAGCTCCTCAATGGCGCCGAGCGCCTCGCGGGTGAACACGGAGCCGTCCCGGGGCGCGATGGCGACGAGCGCCGTCTTGGACTCGGAGAAGGTCGCCTCGAGGGCTTCGAGCGCGGCGAGTTGCGGATTGCCTTCATCGAACAGGATGCGGTGGTCGTTGGTGACGCCGATGCGGGGAACGCCTGCCGTCATCGCCAGCATGAGAAGGGCCGCGAGCCCGACGACAGGCCAGCGCCGACGGAGGACGAAGCTGCCGTAGCGGTCCATGGGGGTATGTGCTTCAGCCATTGCGGAGGTTACGCATCTGCTGGGGATCGGGTGTTGATGACTGCATGTGGTCCCGGGGCTAAGTGAGGTTTTCAGACCTGAGCATACTGGTGACGTTGGGGTCGATGGCTTTACCAGGGGCTCGATTTCGACGCGCGGACGTGGTCGGGTAGCCTGTAGCTCAATCCAGCTTCGTCATACGCCGAGATTTGCAGAAGCTGGGTAAAGTTTCCCGACCTGACGGCATGCTCCCGCTTCAAGAACCTCTGGATACGATGCCTCGCGCGGAAAAGGAACAAGGTTCCTACGGTCGATTTCCTCGGATACTCGAAACTGTCGGCGAGCCGCTTTCCGATGAGCGCCCGCGACAGGCGATATGCCAAGTCCAAAACTTTCTCCTGTTCGTTCGGATCCGTTATTGCCGCAACTCCCGGGATGGCCTGAATCAACGCATTCGCCATTGTCGCCGAATCCGTATCCGGTGGCGGCTCGCACTCGAAACCGACGGTGTAGACGCTTTGCGCCGACGCGCCATCGGTATAGAGAATGGATTCGGGTATCCCCATGACATATCCGGCATAGCGCCATACGTCGAGGACACTCGCCCTTTCCTCCTCCCCGAAATCCGCTCCCAGCAACGACGAATAATCCAGCAGGCGCTTGGAAAAGACGGAAATGGCCAGACCGAGGTGCGCCGCACTGACCGGCACACCCCAAGCTTCGCGCCGCCAGTCTTCGGATTTCGCCAGCAGGACCCTGATTCGGGCGTGAACGAAGCGAACCCGGGTGGACAGCTTCCAGCCGTCGCCGTCCCTGCGCAGGCCGCCCGGCATGAAGATGTCGAGCAACTGACGGTTGTTTTGCTGGAGGCGCCTGTTGGTCAGCGCCACGCGACCCGTCATGTTGAAGGATTTTGCGATCAGCGTCGAGAATCCTTCCACGAGCACTCCGGCCACGAACGCGACCAGCATGAGGTCGGCGTTCTTGTGGAAGGCGCGATTGCCCAAACGAAAGCGATCATGGTCGAGCCAGGAGGGCTCTTCCAGATTGTCGAAGAATTCCCGCAGGGGCTGGGGTGCGGCACGGAGGACGTCGAGATTCCGTTCGATGCCGCCAGCGACGAAACGGTGTAGCTCGGCTGGCGACAGGGAAGCCAGTTCCTCCATCACTGGATCCAGCTCCGGATCGCCTATCCCGGTGTGTTCCATGTAGAGGTCGGCCAACGCGGGGTCGTGGACACGCGCCTTGGGGTAGCCTTCGGTATACGCGGTTGGTATTTGCATCATGCCCGGTGCCATTCGCCTCGCCCCACTGCAGCGTTAGGGCACCCGAAATCGTCGCTCCTTTCGACGGCGTTCGGATGAACCGGAGCGTTATACCATGCGCCCCCGCCGAAGAAACCGTTGAGCGCGGCGGAAAGGCCGGTGTGTCCGCACGTTGGGCGGTCAATGGGATAGAGTGCAGGCTTTCGCCGAAGCTCCGTCGTGAAGGAGGATTCGATGAACAGGGTCACGCTTCGCTCTCATTTGATCATCGCGTTCGCGTTCCTGTCTGGGAGCGCCGCAGCCGAGTCCATCGAGGCGGCGCGCGCCGCGTTTTCGGAGGGCGAGTACATCGAGGCCGCCGATTTGGGAGAAGCCTTGGGGACTGCCGCGGGACATGCCCTGGCGGCCGAAGCGCTCGCAATATACGCCCACTACCTCGCGGAGCAGGAAGAGAAGGCGCCGTTGCTGCAACGCGCGATGCGCTCGGCCGAGACGGCCATCGAACTGGATCCGGGCAGTGCGGAAGCCCATCTTCAGTCGGCCCACGCCACGGGCCGGTACTCCCAGCTGTTCGCCCCGATGAAGGCGATGCGGGAGGGATACCCGAAGCGGGTGCGCGAGTCGATCGAACGGGCGGTCGAGTTGGATCCGGGTCATTTCGGAGCGCACCTGAGCCTGGGCGCCTGGCATGCGGAAGCGATCGGCAAGGGCGGGATGATGGCTCGCGCTCTGCTCGGTGCGAACAGGAAGGCCGCATCGGCCCACTTCGAGCGGGCGATGGCGCTCGCGCCGGACAGCAACGTGGTGTTGATCGAATATGCATCGGGCGTCCTGATGCTCGAACGCAGAAAGGGGCGTTCCGAGGCGCGGGATCTGCTCGCGCGCGCCATCGAATTGCCGCCGCGGGACGCCTTCGAGCGGATTCTTCACGAGCAGGCCGTGGAGAGGCTGGCGGCTCTCGATGGCGATGCCGCATCCCGATAAGGCGTTCCCCCGTCGACGGAGGCGCGCTTGCATGGACGCAGCCAAGCGGGCCGCTTACCAGAAGTAAAGGAAGCGTACGAACGCGCGGGTGCCGCCGCCGACAGTGACGTCGTCGGCGACCGGCTGGCCGCCGAACTCCTCCGCCGAGCCGCCCAGCGCGGCCACAAGTCCCGCCTGCACGCGCGAAGAGTCCGACGGGTCGTACGTCAGTGATGTCTGCAGCAGGCTCGATCCATCGTTCAGATTGCCGATCCAGACGAGGCTTTGCGACCACAGGGGGTGCCACTGGTAGTTGGCGCCTGCGGCGAGGTAGTCGCGCATGACATTGAACAGCTCGCCTCTCGCGAGCCGGTCGACGAGTGGCGCGGGAAGCTCCGCCGTCAGCGCGGCAACGCCGAAGTCATTGCGAAAGTACTCCGCAAACAAGACTCCCGTGCGCTGGAACAGCAGAAAAGCGGAGTCGATGTTGACGATGCCGGATACGCGCCGGGAACCGTCACGGTCGAGCCGCGAGCCGACGACGTCGGCGCGCAGCAACGTCGGCCCCAGCGGCACCTTGAGCGTCATTCCAAGCAGGTCGTCGCGGTAGTGGCGAGCGGCCAGGACTTCCAGTTCGCTCGCGCCGAGGAATCGGTGCCACATGGCGGCGTAACTGTGGTTGCCAGCGTCCCCGCTGGTCTCCCGGCGGGCGACATGAAGCAGTTGCAGCGTGCTGTGCGCGAACGAGCGTTCGATGAGCAAGATGTCGTCGCCCGGCTTGTAGTCGCGGTCCACCGCTGTCGGTGCGAACGGATTGAAAAGGTCCATTGGCTGGAACACGCGGCCGCCGCCCCAACTCACCGCCTGGCGCCCTATCGTGATCGCGAGACGTTCGTCGCGGTATTCGACCGCGAGACGGTCGAAGCGGTGGACGGTCAGGTGTCTCGATCCTTCATCCAGCGTCTGCGTCAGGTTCATCCGACGGCCCGAGTCCTCCGTGGGCCGCTCGTCCAGATGCGCCGAGTCGCCGAACGCGAACGAATCGCCGGACACCCAGGTCAGGGAATAGTCGCCGATGAGACGCAGCCTGCCTGCCTGGTGACGCACCAGCACCCTCAGGTCGGCGTTGTGATCGTAGGCCGGCGTCCCTGTCTCGCGGCGCTGCGCGTCAGCTTCGGGCAACGCCGCGGCGGACGAGAACCACTTGAACCGGGTGGTCATATCGGATTCGGCGCGCGCCTCGTACCCGGCGGCGACGCCGGCGACGACCGATACCCACAGCAAGGCGTGTTTCAAGCGCGCGATGCCGGCGGCGACGCCGACTCGTCGGTCTCGATCCGTCCATCCCGCAGCAGAACCCGCCGGCTGGCGTGGCCCATGACGATCGGATCGTGGGTCGCGGTCACGATGGTGACGCCGCGCTCTTCGTTGATGGCCCGCAGGAGCGCAAGCAGTTCCAGTGTCGTGGCGGAGTCGAGGTTGGCGCTCGGTTCGTCGGCCAGCAGCGGGACCGGGTCGGTTACGCTGGCGCGGGCGACGGCGACGCGGTGCTGCTGGCCGCCGGACAGTTCGCCCGGGCGCCGTTCACCGATGTCGCCGAGGCCCAGTTGGTCGAGTACGGACAGCGCGCGTTCGCGCCGGACCATTGGTTCGATTCCCTGCAGCTGCATGATGAACTCGACGTTCTCTACCGCGGACAGGACCGGGATCAGGTTGTAGGCCTGGAAGACGAAACCGACCTTGCGCAGCCGCAGGTCGGACAACTGCGACTCGGAAAGATCGTTGAGTTGCTCGCCGTCCACCATGACCGCTCCCTCGGTGGGTCGGTCGAGGCCGCCGACAAGATGCAGGAGCGTTGACTTGCCGGACCCGGACGGTCCCGCCAATGCGGTCCACTCGCCCGCGGTGACGCGGAAGTCCACGCCCCGCAGCGCGCGGACGGCTACCGCATCGTCGCCGTACACCCTCGTGACGCCCCGGCATTCGACGACCAGCTTGGACATGGACTCTCCCGTACCCTTCGAGTGCGCTAGCTAGCGCCGCATCGCGTCCAGCGGTTGGATTTTGACGGCGCGTTGCGCGGGATAGATGCTGGCGAGGAAACCGAGCGCCAGGCTCAGGCCCACCACCAGGAAGACATCTTTTGCCCATAGTTCGGGAACCAGTTCGGGCCCGACGCCGGTCAGTTCCAGGCCTTCGGCGAACGCCGAAAGGTCGATGCCGTCGGCGAGCCAGAGATAGCCCAGGAGTCCCAGCACCACACCTATCGAGATCCCGATCGCCATGGTGATCATCGACTCGATCACGACCTGGGCGATCACGGCGCCGCGCCGCATGCCGATGGCTCGAAGCATGCCCAGTTCCCGAATCCGCTCCATGACCGCGGTGACGAGCGTGTTGACGAGGCCGAATACGAGCGCGCCCATGACGATGAGGAACCAGATGGAAACGGTCGCATCCGCCATTTCGTGCATCATGGCCGCCTGCGGCTCGAGATCCTGCCAAGCCCTGACGTCCAGCCCGTCGAAAGCGCTCGTCAGGTTGTCCAGTACCGACGGCCCCTGGCCCTCTTCCGTCAGTCGCACGGACACCTCGGTCACGGCGTCGACGGAGAGCAGATCCTGCGCGGCGGCGATGCCGGTGAACACGAACGCCTTTTCGATCCCGGTGCCGACGGCGTCGTAGACGCCCGCGATGCGGTAGCCGGATTCCCGGTTGCCGCCGTCGGCCCCCTGGGTGATCAGCACGATGCGTCGGTGGACGCCGGTTTCCAGCTGTTCGGCGAGGGCGCGGCCGAGGAGTATGCGTCGGTCATCCGGGCCCGACAGGGTTTCTCCGTCGACGGCGACATCACCGAGGAAGGAAATGTCCTCGCTGCCCGGGACGACGCCGACGAATTGCACGCCCCTGGTTTCCCGCTCGCTCCGGATTACCGCGGGCACCCTTACGCGAGGCGCCCAGCCCCTGATGCCTTCGGCGGACAGTTCGGCAAGCCCGGATGGTTCCAGTTCGAAACTCTTCTTAATGCCCGGATCGTCGAGATAGCCTGGCGCAAGCACCTTGAAATGGCCGTTGAGGTTGTCTATGGCGGTCTCGACCATGCTCATCTGCATGCCGCGCAGCAGCGCATTGAGGACCAGGACCGAGCCGACGGCGACACAGATCGTCGTGAGCAGGATGACGGTGCGGCGCCGGTGGCGCCACAGGTTGCGCCAACTGAGTTGTACGAGCAGCGTGAGATTCACTGGCTAGTCCTCGGTCCGCAGCGCTTCGACGGGCTGAATCCTGCGCAATCTCACCGACGTGCCGAAAGCCGCCGCGAGGGTGGCGATACCCAGCGCCGCGGGAGACATGGCGATGGACTCGACTGCAAACCCTGGATACATGCGCTCCGGGATAAAGTACTGGGCCGAAATCTCATCCATGCCCTCGGCGATTTCGCCGAACGCGATTCCGATCTGGCTCAGCCAGGCGATCGCGCTCAGCGCGATGGCGAGGCCGATGCTCGCGCCGATGGCCCACATGGCAAGCGCCTCCACCTGCAGCATGCCCATGATCGATGCGGGGCGCATGCCGATGGCCAGCAGCATGCCGAATTCCCGGGTGCGCTCGAAGACGGTCATCATGAGCGTGTTGACGATGGCGAACGCCACCAGGATAAGAAGCAGCCAGTACATCAACTGCGCGCTTGCCCAGTCGATCCGTATGCCCTGTTCGATCTCCGGCATGAGTTCGTTCCACTTGAGCGTCCGGTAGCCTTCGCCGAGTGTCAGTTCGACGCTTCTCGCCACGCCGTCGATGTCGCCGATCGAATCCGCCGCCACCAGTATCCGGTGTACGTCGTCGCCGAGGTCGAAACCCTCCTGCAGCGTCCGCAGAGGCACGAGGATGAGCGAGCGGTCGGTGTCCTCGTGCCCGGTCTCGAATATTCCGCCGACTCGGAGGGCGAGGGCGCCGACGCTCCCTTCCTTGCCCGTGCCGAGCACGAGCAGTTCGTCGCCGATCGAGATAACGAGGTTGCGGGCGAGCGCGGCGCCGATGAAGGCGTCGTCGGGCCCCGGCAGGTATTCGCCCTGCGCCAGCGCCTTCGAGAGATCGGACACTTGCGGTTCACGATCCGGATCCACGCCGAGCACCAGCCCGCCGAAACTGCGCTCCTCGGTGGACAGCAGGGCGAACGCCTCGGCGCGCGGCGCCGCTCCGGCCACGCCGGGCAGGCGCGCCAGGCGCTCGGCCAATGCGATGCCGTCGGGAACCGTGTGCCGCATGCGGGGGTCGTCATGGAAATCCGGATGCTGCACCTGGATGTGGCTGCTCACAAGCCGCGTCGCCGTGTCGATCATGCCGTCGTAGCTGCCGACCTGAATCGATGACGAGAACACGACCAGCGCCGTCGCGAATGCGATTCCTCCGGCGGTGAGCCACGTGCGGCGCGGGTTGCGCCATAGGTTCCGCCACGCGACGACGGCGAACAGGCCCCGGCTGGCACGGACGGAAGCGGGCATCAGGTGGCGCCCGATCTCAGCGTGAAGAGGGTAAACATGCGTTCGGGCAACGCGATATCGAACTCGGCCGAGTCGGTGATGACCTCGGTCCAGCGGTCGGGTTCGTCCAGGCGTTCCATTCGCATCCGCGTGGCCAGGGTCCGTCCTCCCATGGAACCGATCTCGAGCGTGGTCATGCGCTTCAATGCCACCTGCAGCTGGTCGTAGAACACCTGTTCCAGCATCACGTAGTCGTCGCGCAGCACCCAGATTTCCTTGCCCCAGACCACCGGCGCGTTCTCGTGCGGCACCGCCTCGATCGTATAGATCGCGTGTTCGCCGTCATGCGTCTTGTCGACGATGGCCAGATCGTAGTGGCGCAGCACCTGGTCGCTGCGGGACAGATCGTTATAGGAAAAGTCGGATCCGCCCCAGCTTTGCGCGCGCATGCTGTACGGCAGCCGGATCGTGCGGTTCAGCCTGGGCGCGTACGTCCACATGTTGTCGCCGACCTTCAGCAATGCGTTGCCGGCGTCTTTCGCGGGCGCGGTGAAGCGTATCAGCGTGTCTTCGCGGCCCCGGCTCCAGGAGACGATGGATGTCGAACGCTCCCAGTCCGGGCGCTTGATCTTCATCGTGAATTCGACGTAGGAAGTGGCGCCCCGCATCAGGTCCAGCGCGCCGGAAACCAGTTCCTCCGCCGTGATCTCTTGCGCGTGGGCGCCGGCTGTCGAGAGCGCCAGCAAGCCCGCTGCCAGGCGGGACACCAATCTGTTCAAGGGGCTATTCCTGCCTCGCCGGCATGAACTTGCTCAGCAGCGCGGCGGCCAGAACGAAACAGAGGAAGTGGTACGCGACGCCGTGAATCTTCCAGGACAGCGGATAGAGCCACCACAGGGTATCGCTGCCCTCGATCACGACGACGGCGGCCAGACCGGCCAGCGCGCCGGTCCTCAGATGCTGCGACATGCCTTGCTGGTTCCGCAGCAGCAGAAACACCACGAGCGCCATGAGGATGTTGTGCGCCAGGCCGAGTGCCATGTCTCGCGGATCCGGCTGCGAGGCGGGCACTTCGTGATCCACGTAGACCACGGCCTGAGAACCCTCGGCGAGGAGTTCCATGTCGGCGGCCGCCGGGACCATATAGGCGCCGGTGTCGGGGAAATGGCGCTTGATGTCCCCGAGTGCCGCCTCCTGGTCGGCGGCTGAATTCAACGCCGTGTAGGGGAGCGGACTGATTCCCCAGTAGAGGAACCCGAATATGAACAGCGCGATTGCCGTCAGACCTATGCCCGCGATGGTTTTGGCCATGGTTGGAGACTCCTTCGTTGTCATCGGTGGCGCGCCGCCTTCGACGCCTCAGTCGTATGTACAATTTCCCTGGTCGATGACGATATCGCCGCGCTGGTTCGCGGTTCGAAACAGCGCCTTGCCGCCGTCTGCCCACATGGACACGGTCAGCGCGTCGCCGGGGATCACCGGTCTCGAGAATCTTGCGTTCATGGAGCGAAACCTGGCCGGATCGCCGCCGCAGAGCGCGTGCAACAACGCGCGTCCGGTGAAACCGTACGTGCACAGGCCGTGCAGTATGGGTGTGTCGAATCCTCCCAACGCCGCGAAGGACGGGTCCGTGTGCAACGGGTTGTGATCGCCCGAAAGCCGGTAGGTCAATGCCTGGTCTTCGCGCGTCCGGTAGGTGATCTGGTGTGTCGCCTCCGAATCGGGAAACGCGATTCGACCGGAAGGCCCGCGATCGCCGCCCCAACCGCCTTCGCCGCGGCAGAACAGGCTCGAGCGCGTCTTGAGCAACGGCTTTCCTGTCGCTGCGTCGACCGCCTCGGATTCCGTCTCGATCACGGCGGCGTTGCGTTTGTCCCAGATAGCGGCGATGCGTCCCCGGCTTTCCAGTTCGCCGTCCGGCGGAATCTCGTCGAACAGTTCGATTCCCTGTTCGCCGTGCACCATCAATGCCCGATTGAAGCTTCCGGCCGCCCCCAGCGGCGTCCCGCCGCCGCCGATGATGACCGCGAACGTGGGGAATACCCGTTGGGGCGTGTCCTTCGTGTTCTCCGTGGTGAACGCGAGTTCATCGACGCCGGCGCCGATTCCCACGGCGTAGAGCAGCGCGTCTTTCGAGGTCCAGCGGCGGGACACCGGCCCACCGCTGGCACCGACCGCGTCAGGATCTATTGGCATGATTCTTCCTCATGATGTCGTAGGGGCGCAGCACTGCTCGTGGCTCGGAACCTTATCAGCATTGCGGTTCGTCATGGTGGAAGACCGATGGGTTATCTCGTGCCTCCGGCGAGCTGTCGCGCCTTTTCGGCGTCGTACCACCATGCGTCGTGCTGTGGTGGGCCGTAGACGGCGGTGTCTTCTCGTTCGGGACGCCCGAACTTGTCCCAGTACACCATGCGCGGCTCGTGCATGGTCTCAAGCGGGATGTTGTAGAAGCGCCACAGCAGCACGCGATCAAGGGCCCGGCACGCGTCCGTGATCGCAGCGAGCGTCTCGGCGCTTTCCGCGCGTTCGATCAACGTGTCCACCACCGGATCGCTAATCCCCGCCAGGTTGCCGCTCACGGGCTCTCCTGCGCCGTGAGAGACAAAGTAGTTCCGGAGCTGTCTCGTGGGCGGCGATACGAAGCCGTGTTCCCGCAACACGGCGTCGAACTCCCGCTCGGCCGTCAGGTTGACAAAAAGCGCGTCGTCGGCGACGCGGATACGCGCGTCTATCCCCAATCGCCGGAGGGAGTCGACATAGGGCAGCAACATGCGCTCGTCGGCGGGCGTCCGGACGAGCAGCCGCAGCGCGAAAGGCTCGCCCTCGCCATTCACCAGCGCACCGTCGGCCGTTCGCCATCCCGCCGCTCGGAGAAGTTGCCGCGCGCGCCGCAGCGCAGATCGATCAGCGCCAATGCCGCCGGAACTCGGCAGTTCAAACACATCGGTGAATACCCGCTCCGGGACCTGTCCCCGGAAGCGTTGCAATATCTCCAGTTCCGATCCGGTCGGGACGCCTCGCGCGGCGAATCGCGATTTGGCGAAATAGCTCTCCGCGCGTTCGTACAGGCCGTGGTGGTACACCCGGTTCTGCCAGTCGAAGTCCAACGCCAGCGTCAGGGCTTCCCGCACGCGAATGTCCGAGAGGTGGGGCCTGCGTGTGTTGAGCGTGATGGCCCGTTGTGCCCCGCTAAGGAGCCGCCAGCGGAGAATGTCCCTCCTGAGTCGTTCGTCGGTGTCATACGAAATCCAGTGCCGGATGTCGTCTTCAAGCCGAAAGTCGAATAGTCCCTTGCGGAATGCCTCGCGCGCGATCGTGTTGTCTCGGTACAGGTCGTATCGGATCTCGTCGAAGTTGTGCCGGCCCAGGTTGACCGGGAGGCGGCCTCCCCAGTAGTCCCGCACGCGTTCATACCGCACATGGGATCGATCATGGCCGGCCACGCGGTACGGCCCGCTCCCAAGCGGCGGGATGGAGGTCGTGGCGGCCGGATTCCGGCCCTTCCAGAAATGCGCGGGAAGTATGCTGACGTACGTGAGCCACTGCAGGTCGGTGGTGCCAAACCTGTGTTTGTGGCGAAACGAGACCCCTCGGGGGCCGGTGATCTCCACCGCCTCTAGCCAGCCCATGTAGAGCTTGCCCTGGACTGTGCCGAGCACGTGATCGAAGGTGAACTTCACGTCCTCCGGCGTGATTGGTGCGCCATCGTGCCAGCGGGCGTCGGGGTGCAATCGGAAATGCAGCAAACGCCGGTCGGGAGCGAGCCCCATGCCTTGCGCCAGGTGTCCGTAGAAGCTGCCCAACTCGTCGCCGGCGCGGTGCAGGAGGTAATCGTAGGTGCGGTTCGTGCCCGGCGCCGGGACCACGTCCTCGTCCCACACGTCGGAGAAGTTCCGGATCGGCGCATCGGTCGAGAGCCGCAGCATGCCGCCCTTTGGCGCGTTCGGATTCATGTAGTCGAACCCGCCAAAGCCCGCCGGATACTTCAGCTCGTGGATGAGCGAAATACCGTGGCGGAACTCGAGCGTGCTGTCTTCCGCGGCAGGGGCAAGCGCCGCTGCCAGCGGGAACAACCAGCAGACGGCAGGGGGGGGTCTCAACGACCGGCAAGCCCCGCCAGGCGCTTGAGCGTCGGCGCGAACCGTTCGCCGATGCGGATGTAGCCCGCCGCGTTCGGATGCAGGTCGTCGGGCAAATCCTCGGCGTCTTCGGCCCCGAACAGGGTGAGTCCGTCGAGGTAGTAGAGGTGTTCGTCACCCGACCGTCGCCGCGTATCGACCACTTCGGCGATGATCTCCCGGACGCGCCGAAGCGACATGCAGCCGTTTCGGATCTCGTCATGGCCCTTGATGGCGTCGAACTTCCCGGTCGACGCATGGCGCATCATCGGGCCGGGGCGCGTCTCGGCGCCGGGGCAAAAGATAGGGGAAACCGCGATGATCGGGGCGTCGGGCTTGCCTTCGCGGACCGTATCGAGGAAGCCGTGCAGCGCGGGCATGAAGACCCGTTCCCGCATCGAGTCCATGTTGACGATGTTGATGCCGGTCTTGATGCTGACGATATCGGCATCGGCGTCCCGGATGGTGCGGGCGACGAACTGGTCCAGGTGGCATTGACCGGAGAGTCCGAGGTTCTGCACGGCGACGTTCGCCCGGCGCGCCGCCACCGCGGGCCAGATGTAGGCGGGCTCTTCCGCTTCCCCGCATTGGCTGATGGAACTGCCGTAGTGGATCCACCTGGCGCGGCTGTCGGCGGTCGTTGGCCCGAGCCTTGAGCCGTCGTCGACCAGGAGCGTCCGCAGCTCGATGGAGGCGTTGTGCGGTAGCCACAACTCGCAGTCGTTGAATCCCTCATCGAGGTCCGCGAACCATATGGTGTCCGGTTCGCCGGGAACGAATTCAAGCTCGCCCGGCGTCCGGGAACTGAGGATGATGTCGTTGCCGAGACTCGATTCCGCGGAGTGGATCCGGCCACCCGTCTCCAGGTTGAAGGTGACGGGCTTTCGCGGTCGGTCGGTCGTGTGCCTCGTCGTTGCCAGGAACGATAGCCCCAGCCGCCTTGTATCGGTGCTGAACTGCAGCCGCACCCCGGAAGCCATGCGCGCCATCGCATCCACCGGCGCCGGCAACTGCGGGCGCGTCCAGTCGGGAAGACGCCGCGGGCTGATCCCTTCGTCGCCGGCATCGAAGTCCATGGCGCCGTACGCGCGCACGGCATCCCCGAGCAGTTGCCCTACAGCCAGCGTTTGCGTCATGGCAGGTCGCGCTCGGGATTTCGGGTCATGCGTTCCTGGATGGGACCATAGTCCGCTGCGAGTATACGGGAGCGGGAAGACCCTACGCGGAGATGTTCTTGTCGGGGCTGATCGTATGCGCTACCAGGCGGTTCCGGCAGTAGCGGAAGTCGGCCCGAATGCACTCGCCCTGAAGTACCCTCGGGAGCCAGACACGATCGTTCTCCCACATTTCGTCGTAAGGAACTTCGTCGATGCGGCACCAGAAGGGGTCAGCTTCTGCCGTGCGTGCGGGAGTGCCGTCAAATTCCGAAGAGACGAATGCGAATCCCTCCATGGCCAAGCCCTCTGCCGGGTCGTCGTAGCGCAGCAGCGCACGGAGTTCGAGCGCCTGGACGCGGACACCCACCTCTTCGGCGACCTCGCGAATCGCCGCCGCCTCGACCGACTCGCCGGCCTCGACCCGGCCTCCCGGCGCATTGACTTTCCCCGCTCCGTGACCGCGCAACTTGCGTATCAGGAGCACTGAGTCGTCGTGCAGGAGGTATACCAGCGTTGCGCGCTCCCCGGGTTCCCAGTCGCGGGGAATGCACGGCTCGCGGGACATCCGCACTGACGTCGCTCCGGATGGGTCGATCGCGCTAGGGCCTCTTCAGGGAAAACCCGGGACGCAGGACCGGCTCGACCTCGCCCACGGTGATCAGTGATTCCGCCATGTCTCGAAGCGAGTCGTTCAGGTCCCGGTAGTCGATGCCGAACAACGCGCGCGTCCGGTCGTTGCGCAGGTCGGTGCCGAAATAGACGGCCCGGCGCTCTCTCTTCCGAGCCAGCCCCGCTTCGTCCAGGTCTTCCGTCAGGTCGGGTGTGGCGTAGCCGAGCTCGGGCAACAGCCGGTCGATGCGCGCGCACACTTCCTCGACATCGATTCTCTCGGCGTTGTAGGCGATGTATCGATCGCCGTTGCTGACCATTACACTTTCCAGGATGGCGATCTGGACTGCCGCGGTGTCGCGTACGTCGACGGTGTGCCAGGGCCTGTAGCCGTGTACGGCCGGGTTGCACTCGCCCAGCAGCATCCGCTTCATCAGGCCCTGCCAGGGACCTCTGTCGCCCTGGTGCGCCGACTGAATTGGCCCCACGTTGTCCGCGGGACAACAGGTGATCGAGTCCCACATGCCGCTCTGCTCCGCCGCTTCGGCGAAGGTGTGTTCCGCCTGCTGCTTGCTCTGCGAGTAGCCGGAGAGTCGCGGATCGCCCTGGTCCGGGTAGCGGTCCTCGTAGATGACGGGGCGTTTGACCATCTCGTCGAAGTTCCTCTCGGAAACGACCGCCGCGATGCTGGACGTGACAACCACCCGGTTCACGGAGTCCGATTCGTTCACGCTCCTGATGATGTGGCCGCAGACCATCTTGATGTATTCCGCGTTGCCATAGTCGTTGACATGAGAGACGTGGGCTACCCCATGGCAACCCTTGAAGACGTCATCGAAACAGCCGGGGTTGTTGAGATCAGCCGAATGCAGGGTCAGACGGCCTGAAACATAGCCGGGCATGGCCTTCAGGAAACCCGTCTTGACTGCATCGCTTTCGTCGCGCACACAGGCCCGGACGCGGTACCCGCGGTCCAGCAGGTCCCTGACTACCCAACCGCCAATGAATCCTGCGGCGCCGGTGACGGCGACTGTGCCACCTCTTGGAACGGGTGCCATGGCCAATCCTCTCTGTTTTCAGAAAACCGGCAAGCCTATCAGCCCGTGAACCAGGCGACGACCGTCCAGCAGATCGCCGCGAGGCCAGCCGCGACCGAGGCCTGCGGTATCTGCGTCTTGACGTGATCCATCAGGTCGCAGCCTGTGCATACCGAACTCAGCACGGTCGTGTCGGATATGGGGGAGCACTGGTCACCGTACACGCTGCCGTCCATCACGGCGGCGAAACAGAGGGTCATGAACAGCTCGGGGTGGGCCAGTTCCTGGCCGGTTGCGACGGCCCAGGCGAGTGGCATGGCCAGCGGAAACGCCACCGCGTAGGTGCCCCAGCTCGTGCCGGTGGAAAATGCGATGACCATGGTCATCAACTGGAGCAGCACGGGCAATAGGAAGTACGGAATGCTCTGGCCGAGCAGTTCGACCAGGAAGATGCCCCCGCCCGTCTCCTGGCTGATACCGCCTATGGTGACGGCGAGCAGCAGGATGACCGAACCGAGAACCACGCCCTTGAGGCCGTCGTGGACCCCCGAGACGAGCGTAGTGAGCGACATGCCCTTCGCCAGGGCAATCCCGGCAGCGAGCAGAAGCGCGGCGCCAAAAGCCCATTGCACGTTGGGCGAGTCGAAGATGACGAACGTGACGATGGCGATGCCGATCAGGGTGAACAGCGGCAGGAAGAACTCGAGGACATGCGGCGTATAGCCCTCCGGGACGTTGCTGGCTTGCAGTTCCCTGGCACTTAGGGGTTGTGCGCCGTCGGCGTCGAGTTGCCCGGTCGAACGCGAACGCTCCATCGCGGCCGCCAGCCGCTTGCCCAGGAACGGAGGCTTTTCGACGCTCAGCAGAAACGTGCCAAGCACGGCGAAGATCGCGTAGAAGCAGAACGGAACGCTCGAGAAAAAGAACGCGATACGGTCCGCCTCGGTGGCGAGAAAACTGACGCCGCCGACGAAAATGAACGCCTGCACGTACCCGGGCCAGGCGTTGAACGCGAGTTGCGAGGCGATGGGCGAGGCCGTGGAATCAACGATATAAGCCAGCTCTTCGTGGCTGACGCGTTCCTGGTCCGCAATGGGCTTTACCGTGGTGCCCACCAGCACCGTGCTGACGGTGCCGCCCTGGAAGAAGACCACGCCCAGCAACCAGGCCACCAGCTTGGCGGAGCGCGGCCCCCGCACGAACCGCGCCGTGACGAATTCGGCGAACGCCTGGGCCGCGCTCCGCCAAGCTGGTGGCCTGGTTGCTGGGCGTGGTCTTCTTCCAGGGCGGCACCGTCAGCACGGTGCTGGTGGGCACCACGGTAAAGCCC
>CAZFGB010000196.1:0-2526 GCA_964518405.1 uncultured Pseudomonadales bacterium
TGGTGGCGCTGGTCATCAGACCGGACGGAAAAAAGGAGATCGTCGACTTCCGCCTGGCGGCCAGCGAGAGCGCCGGCGAATGGGAGCGTTTCCTCACCGACCTGTACCGCCGCGGGCTCACCGGGGACGGGCTCGAGGGGATCTACGCCGACGGCGACTAGGGGCTGCTCACCGCAATTGCCATCGTCTACCCCGGTATCGCCGTGCAGCGCTGCTGGGCGCACCGGATCAGAAACGTCCTCGACAAGGTGCGCAAATCAGACCGCGACGCCGTCAAGACCGACCTTCATGCCTTGATGAACGTCGCCAACCGGACCAGCGCGCGTTTAGCCGCGCGCCGCTTAGCCGACAGGTGGGAAAACACTGCGGACTAGACAATCAAACCTCGATGAAGCGTGTCTCGACTCGCGGCGGCCAGAGCAGTACCGTTTTGATCGCGAATCCGCGAGGCGGGCTTGTCCCAACGGTAGTGTTGCCAGTTTCGCCCGCAGCATGAGCGTTTCCTTGGATTCCGCGGGAGCGCTATCGGGGAACAGGAGGAAAACAGAGGACGGAGGGCTGGGCGATGCGCAAACGTTTCGTTTTCGGATTGGTCTCGGCGTGCTTCCTTTGGTCCGCCGCGGCACTGGCGGACCCGGTTGCGGACTTTTACGCGGGGAAGACGATCACCGTGGTGAGTTCCGGCGGCGCTGGAGGATCGCACGGTGCATACGCTCAACTCATCAGCCGGCAAATTGGCAAGTTCATCCCGGGTCGTCCCACCGTGATCGTCCAGTTCATGCCGGGCGCGGGCGGCAACAAGGCGATGAACTATCTGTTCAACGCGACTGCCGATGATGGGACCTATGTCGGTGTCCCGCTGCAAGACTTGATGTTCAACGCCCGGATCGGGGTGAAGGGGGTCAAGTACGATGCCGCCAAAGCGCACTACCTCGGCGGTGCCGACGTGCCGTTCGTCAGCGTTACCGTGATGAAGTCGAGCGGCATCGCGTCGCTGGACGATGCGAAGCGCAAGGAAGTCGTGTTGGCTTCGGCGGGCAAGGGTGGCCAGACCTACATGGTGCCTACGCTCCTCAATGCTTTGCTGGGAACGAAATTCCGGATCATCGGCGGCTATCGCGGCCTCGGGATCATGCATCAGGCGATGGAGAACGGCGAAGTCCATGGTCGCGCGGCATCGTGGGCATCGATCGTCGGCACCAAGAAATCGTGGATCGAACGGAATCGCGTGGTCAATCTGGTCACCGTCACGTCGGAGCGCCAGCCCGCTCTTCCGGATGTCCCCGCGCTTGGTGAACTTGTGAAAACCGCGGAGGACCGCGCTGTCATTAATTTGCTGACGGCGACGGCGGCGCTCGGCCGGGCCTGGGTGGCGTTCGGCGATATCCCCAAAGGCCGGCTCGCGGCGCTTCGCAATGCTTACGCGAAAACGCTGGCGGATCCGGAATTCATCGCCAACGCGAAGAAGCGCGGCCTGCCGCTGCGGCCGGTTTCGTGGCAGTCTCAGGAGAAGCTGGCAAACGCGATCGCGACCACCGCGGACGACACGGTGGCGCGGCTCAAGAAGATATTGGGCTACAAGTAGACAGCGTGACCCAACCTGCAGTGTAAAATCGTCGACCGGCACGCCGGATGCACAGTACCTTGATCGCGTGCTGACGAGGTCGGCGCGAAAAGGAGCGCGCGATGGGCACTTCTGCAAAGTGCGGAGGCGGAATTTCCGACATCTCCGATATTGCGTCCGATGTCCCGAATGGGCTCGAGCTCGGCCTGCGAAACTATTGGTACCCTGTGATCGAGTCGGCAAAACTATCCGCCAACTCAACGACCGCATTCACCGCGCTCGGCGAATCCCTTGTCGCTTGGCGGGACCAATCGGGCCAGCCCTGCATTGTGCGAGACAGGTGTCCCCACCGGTCCGCCAGGCTGTCGCAAGGCCGGGTGCTTTCGGGCGATTTGCAATGCCGCTGGCACGGCCTGCGCTTCGACGGCAGCGGGAAGTGCACGTTAATCCCGTGGGAGCCGGAAGACAGCAAGCTCCTGAACGAAGTGAACGTGGCAGCGTATCCGGCCGGGGAGCTAGGCGACGAGATCTGGGCCTATATCGGCGATTCCGGCGAATATCCGGTCCCGCCGCTCGAGGATTGCGCGCCGGAGGAACTCCTGCGCGCCGAGGAATTCGCGGTTTTCCGGCACCCCGACGAGGTCTGGAAATGCAACTGGCTCCAGGCCTTCGACGGCGTCGACCCGTACCATGCGGTGATGTTGCATACCGATTCGCAGGCCGTGGCGAGCGAGTCGTACAAGGGTGCCGGACGGCCGAGAGCCGCGGGCATTCCGATCGAAGACCGCCGCGTGAAGCTGATCGAGACGCCCCAGGGGCTGCGGGGTGTGGCGTACGATCCCAAGGGCAACCACATCCATCATGGCCACGTTCTGGACGGCTGGCAGGGGGACCACGTATCGCTGCCGGCGCTCCAGACGATCCCGATCCGCCCCGCGCCCGGGCTGCCCCCGTATCTGGGG
>CAZFGB010000197.1:0-16138 GCA_964518405.1 uncultured Pseudomonadales bacterium
TGCCGGCCGTAGTCGTGCAGGTACCTGTCGATGGCCGCGCCGACTGGCGCGCCGCACGGATGTCCGCTTATGCCGTCGAGCAGGCGCGGCGCCGGCGTCAGCAAGGCAAGTTCGCAGAGGGATGAGTCCGCCCGGATGTCCTCCGCAATGGCACGCATCGCGAACTCGGCGTCCAGGGTCCTCGAAGAGAATCCCGACAGGAACGTCCCGCTGATGAATCCTTCGTCCGGCGCGTTCTCTTCGAGGAATCCCTGGAACGCGCCATCGGTGATCTTTGCGGTCCCGATGACGCTCCGCAACGCGTGCCAATAGTTGACCTCCGCGGTCGTGAGGGACTTCATGCCGCGCAGAAGCTCCGTATTAGTCGCCCTTGCGGGGTCGCGTTGTTGCCAGGCTTCGACCGCCGCCAGGTAGTCGGGCAACTGCCGCTTCTCCCAGGCCACGATCGCCGGGAACTTCTTGAAAGTGCGAAACGCCGTCATCAACACGTACAACCCGTGCAGCGGACCGCCCTTCATGTCCTCGATCATCCAGCTCGGCATCTTGACCGCGCGTCTCAGGTTCACATGCCACGGCAGCTTCTTCTGTTCTTCGCGGGTTTCCTGCATTCGTTCTTCCCAGTCCCCGTGGCGCTCCTGGTAGAGGGGCTGGTAGGCGTAGCCGTTCACCGTGGTCACAACGAAGTTCTTCATCCAGTTCCTGGTGAGCCGACCTTCCCATTTCCAGCCCTCCGGCCAGGTCTGGGTGTCGAATATGGCCCGCAGGTAGAGATCTTCGAAGAGCGGCGACAGCGGGTCCGGCATGTTCTCCGCCACTTGCCGCTTCAACAACTGCGCCCCGGGAATCTCCGGCCAGGTCACCTCCTTGGGCGGGTCCGGCGGCAGGTTCGTGATCGGACGGGACTGCAGGAGCCAGAGCTTGTCCGAGCGCAGCGCCCACTCGATGTCCTGCGGCGCCCCATCGAAGACTTCCTCGACCGCGAGGGCCAACGCGGCCAGATCGGCCAGCGCGGCATCCGACAGGCAAGGTTCGCCGCGCTGTTCGGCCGCGACGGCTTGCGTCCGCGTCCCCTGTTCCCCATCCGACACGATCATCCGTTCCTTGCTGCCGGTCACGGTCTCCTTCGCCGTGAGACTGTCCCGGTGGACGACATGGGTGTCGGGCGTGACCTCTCCGCCCACCACCGCCTCGCCCAGTCCAAAGCTGCTGTTGACGATCATCTCCGAGCGCTCGCCGCTCGCGGGGTTGGCGGTAAAGACGATGCCGGAAACCTCGGACGGCACCATGATCTGGACCACGACCGCCATCGCCACGGCGTCGTGCTCCATGCTCCTCTCATGCCGATAGCGCATCGCTTGAGCGGTCCAAAGGGACACCCAGCAATCCTTTACGGCCGCGACGACATTGTCCGCACCTCTGACGTTGAGATGGGTTTCGTGTTGTCCCGCGAACGAGGCTTCCGGCGAGTCCTCGGCCGTGGCCGAAGAACGGACGGCCACCGCCGGACGATCGCCCAACGCTTCGTACGCGGCGCTGATCTCCGACCCGATTGCGGAGTCAGGGTCGTGCGCGTCAAAGAGACCCCGGATGCGATTCGCCGCCTTCTCGAACGAGACGGCCCCCTCGACAGCTTCGGGCTTTGCGAGGTCGAGGATTCTTGCGCCGAGATCATTGCCCTCGACAAAGTCTCGATAGGCGAAGGTGGTGACGACGAAACCGTCCGGCACGTCGAAGCCGGCCCCGGCCAACCGGGATAGCGATCGACCCTTGCCGCCCAGGACTTCCCGAGAGTCGTCGGTTGTATCAAGCCCTGCGGTGTACATTGACCGCGCTTTCCCGTCCCACCGCATCGCGCCGCGTTGGCAATTTCAGCAAGAGCCGCAGACTTACGAGAGCTGGCTGGAAGGCGCCTCGCATCCAGGCCGGGTGCTTGTCGCATTCTCCGTCGGGAAGTCCGCGGGCACCGCCTGCGTGACGTCTCCTCTCGCAGCCCATTCACAGCCTCGCTGGAACGTTGCGATAAAGCCCACGCACTCCATGGCGACCGGTCGATGGTCGGCCGGCACGCCGCCGTCGACGTGGCCAAGCGTGGTGTGGAAACACCGGCCCTTCTCGTATTGGATGGCCATCAGCACGGGCTCGTGCTCGCCGCTGCCGTGGCCCGAATGGCTTTCCACGGTGGGGTCGACGTAGGCCGTTGCAATCACGTCGACGTTCTTCCCCGGACCGCGAAGGTTGAAGTAGAGTTCATCGCTGGTGTGAAGCCACTTATCCGGCAGACCCCTCGTGATGGGATGGTCCGGTTCGCGGGTATCGATCTGATTCTCCAGCCAGTCGATATGATCGCCGGCGTTGCCCGGACCATGGTCCCGAACCACGGTGCCGTCGCGCCAGTAGAGCCGAGGACCCGCCTTCTCGGTTCGCCGGCCCCAGCCTCCGACGCCCATGATCTCGTTGAACTCCGGCCACTGCGGAAAGAGCTGGCATGAGTGGTGAAAAAGGGCCAGGCCGCCGCCGGCGCCGATGTACTTGAGAAAGGCTTCGTTGGTCGGCGCCGACCACGGGTCGCCGCCGTCGTCGAGGACCACCAGGTCATATCCATCGAACTCCGGCCGGAAACCCGTCATGTCGCTGCCCTTCGGACCCCTGGTCATGACATCGACGCTGAAAAGACCCGTCTGTTCGAGGATCTTCTTCACCAGCGGACTGCTTGCAAGCCAGCCGTGGTGGCTTTGGCCATTGAGGAGAAGTGCTTTCATGGGTGCCCTCCGGCAGAGTATTCGGCGGGATCGGGAATGAACCGCCGCGGGTCGGATACTAACACCTGCGCTCGAGTGGACACGCCGCGAGGCGGGCGCCCCTCCGGGTCTGATCCCTCCGCAATCGGTTATTCTTTCGTCACTCACCACCCACCAGGAGCCCGTCCGGGGATCAGGAAAAACCATGTCCAACCCACTCAAAGTCGGCATCGTCGGGGCCGGCGGCATCACTCGCGCACATCTGCCCGCTTACCTTGAGCGTCGCGACCAGGTGCAACTCAACGCCGTTTGCGACCTCGTCGAACCTCTCGCCCAGGAGCTTGCGCAGAAAGCCGGCATCGACGCCGTCTACCTGGACATACAGGACATGCTGCGCGACGCCGATATCGAGGCCGTCGACATCTGCACCACGCACAACAGCCATGCGCCGCTGGCCATCGCCGCCGCCGAAGCCGGCAAACACGTCATCGTCGAGAAGCCCATGGCGATTTCCGTGCAGGAGTGCCGGGACATGATCGCGGCCGCCGACAAGGCTGGCACGACCCTGATGGTTGCCCAGCACCTGCGGTACGCGCCTGAAGCCCGGGCTGCGAAACGCCTGCTGGACGAAGGCAAACTGGGCACGATCGAGGCCGTCCGCACCGAGCTCTTCGGCGGAGGGATGCGGGGACGTCGTCGCCGGCGGCGGCAGGGAGAGCGCTGGATGCAGGATGCAAGGCGGTCCGGGGGCGGCATGATGATGTCCGAACAGGTCCATCACATCGACCTGCTGCGGTACTACGCCGGCAACGTCAAGCGAGTCAACGGGGTCTGCAAATCCCTGCAGGAACACATGGTCCATGGCGCCGAAGACCTGGTGTCCGCGACCCTCGAGTTCGAGAGCGGCGCCGTCGGCGAGGTCTGGGCCAAGGGCAACGCGATCGTGCCCCACGGACGCACCTACACGATATTCGGCGATCGCGGGGTGTTCTACGCAAGTACACCGACGAAGGAGCAGCGGCTGGTCGAAATGGACGGCGTCACGCCGTTTCGGCATTTCGGCCACATCATGGTTGCGCTGAACGAGGACCTTCCGGACCTCGATCCGAGCAACATGGAAGATCGGAGAAAGATGTATTTCGCCGAGCCGCCGTTCAAGGTGCTTCCCACCGACGACATCGATCTGCCAAGCCCCAATTACTTCATCAACGAGATCCTCCATTTCGCGGATTGCTGCAGGTCGGGCGAGGAACCCTTGAGCAGCGGCGCCGACAATATCGGCACGATGAAGATCATCATGGGCATCTACGAGTCGTCCCGAACAGGCGCACCCGTGGACCTGGACGACCTCTAGGAACCTGCGCCCTAGAACGCACCAGCAGGCCCATTCATCAGGGCGAGGACGCTTCAGCGACGAAAGGTGGATATCCGTCTTCCCCGTCGCAATGACCTTGCCGGACTCGCCCTGACCCCGGCAACAGGGCGGTCACAACGCCCGGATGCCGTGCGACAACACAGCTGACGGTCGAACATGGGTCGCTACATCCTGCGCCGGCTATTGCTCGTGGTGCCGACGCTCTTCGGCATCATTCTGATCAACTTCGTCATCGTGCAGTTCGCGCCGGGCGGGCCTGTCGATCAGATCGTCGCCACCGTCACGGCGGGACCGATGTCGACGACGACATCCATCAGCGGCGGAGGCGGCGACTCCGGGGCGGGCCAGGACACCGGACTACTGTCGTCCGCCCACGGGCTGGACCCGGAGCTGATCGCCGACCTCGAGCGCCAGTTCGGCTTCGACAAACCCGCGCACGTGCGGTTCCTCGGCATGGTGTGGAGCTACCTGCGGTTCGACTTCGGTCAGAGCTACTTCCAGGACCGCCCCGTGCTCGAACTCGTCATGGAGCGACTGCCGGTTTCCATATCGCTCGGACTGTGGTCGCTGATCGCCATCTACGGCATATCGATTCCGCTGGGCGTCGCCAAGGCCGTCCGCGATGGTTCGCGCTTCGACGTCTGGACGAGCACGGTCATTTTCGTCGGCTACGCCATACCCGGATTTCTGTTCGCGATCCTGCTGATCGTGCTCTTCGCCGGGGGCAACTACCTCGACCTGTTCCCGCTGAGAGGACTCGTTTCCGAGAACTGGCGCGAACTGCCGTGGCCAGAAAAGATCACCGATTATCTCTGGCACCTGGTTTTGCCCATCAGCGCACTGACCATCGGCGGCTTCGCCACGCTGACGATGCTGACCAAGAACTCCTTCCTCGAAGAAATCAGCAAGCAATTCGTGCTCACCGCGCGCGCCAAGGGTCTGACGGAGCGCCGGGTGCTCTATGGCCATGTCTTCCGCAACGCGATGCTGATCGTCATCGCCGGCTTTCCGGCCGCGTTCGTCGGCATCCTGTTCACCGGCTCGCTGCTGATCGAGGTGATCTTTTCGCTGGACGGCATCGGTCTGCTGAGCTACGAGGCCGTCGTCAAGCGCGACTATCCGATCCTGTTCGGAACGCTCTACATGTTCACGCTCATCGGGCTCGTCATGCACTTGGTGGGCGACTTGATCTATGTCCTGGTAGATCCCCGAATCGACTTCGAGGCACGAGAGTGAGTCCGATCTCGCGGCGGCGCTGGGCGAACTTCAAGGCAAATCGCCGCGGCTGGTATGCCCTCTGGATTTTCACCGCCCTGTTCGGCACATCGCTGCTCGCGGAGTTCATCGCCAACGACAAACCCATATTGCTCTGGATCAACGGCGAACTGCACATGCCGGTCATAACGCCGCCGACGGAACAGGAACTCGGCGGCGAACTCCCCATCGAGGCGGACTACACCGACCCGTACGTGCGCGATCTCATCGAGGCCGCCAGCGGCTGGATGATCGAGCCCATCATCCCCTACAGCTACGACACCATCGACCTGTATATCGAAGGCCCGGCACCCGCCTCGCCGTCCGCGCGGCACTGGCTGGGGACGGACGACAGCGCGAAGGACGTACTCGCGCGGCTCATCTACGGCTTCCGGCTGTCCGTGACCTTCGGCATCGTCCTCACGGCCGTCGCGTCCGTCATCGGCATCTGCGTCGGCGCGGCACAGGGTTACTTCGGCGGCCTCGTCGACCTGATCGGCCAGCGCCTGGTGGAGATCTGGGCGGGGCTGCCGATATTGCTGGTGCTGATCATCCTCGCCAGCGTGTTCGAACCGAACGTGTTCTCGCTCCTCGTCATCCTCATCATGTTCAGTTGGATGGCGCTGGTCTCCGTCGTGCGCGCGGAGTTCCTGCGCACGCGCAATTTCGACTACGTCCTCGCCGCCCGGAGTCTCGGCGTGTCGAACCTGGCCATCATGCGGCGCCACGTGCTGCCGAACGCCACCGTCGCCGCCCTCACTTTCCTGCCCTTCATCCTGTGCGGCGCCGTGACGATGCTCACCGCCCTCGATTTTCTCGGCTTCGGCCTGCCGGCGGGCTCTCCGTCCCTCGGCGAACTGCTGCAGCAGGGCAAGGCCAACCTGCATGCGCCCTGGCTCGGCCTGACCGGGTTTTTCACCCTCGCGCTGATGCTGTGCCTGCTGATCTTCATCGGCGAGGCGGTGCGGGACGCCCTCGACCCCCGGCGCGGGATGCGGGGGACGCCGGCGGTCATGCCCTGACCCGACGGGGTCAGGTTCCGGGCGCCGGGAACCGCAAGCAACGCCGCAGCGTCTCGTCCAACGCAGTCAGTTCCAAGCCTAGGCTTTCGCAGGCTGGCCGCACATCGACATTGTCGTCATGGTCCAGCACTCCGAGCATGGCTCTCGTCACCGGCGGGTCGTCGGACAGGCGCTCGAACGTCGCCGCCAACATGCGGCCCAGCGCGATGGGCAACGATATCAGCAACGTGCGGCGACCCAGCGCGCGGCCCGCCCGCCGCGTCAGCTCGCGCCGCGTAACGCGCTCCGGGCCCGCCAACTCCACGAGTTCGGGCGCATCGGTCAGTTCCAGCAAGGCCATGATCGCGTCGACGACATCGCCCGCGTAAACCGGCTGTTCGAAGCTGCCGGCCCTGAACGTGAAACTGACTGGCGCGCACGCGCGCCTGCCCAGCGCCAGGGAAGCATGGTCCCCCTCCCCCAGCACCATCGGAACGCGCAGCACGCACGTTCTTCCATGCTCCGACAGCAGCAATGACTCCGCCGCCGCCTTGGAGGCGAAGCACGCGTTGGGAGAATTTGCGGACGCGCCGATCACGCTCAGATACACGATGCGGCGGACGCCGTCGAGACCGCCGAGCGCCCGCGCCGTTCCTTCGTGGGCATCCGCGTAACGGTTCCCGTTCGTTTCCCTGATGATGCCGGCGAGGTGCACAGCGGCCTCGCAGCCGACCGCGGCCGCCTCCAGCGTTTCCCGATGGCGATAGTCGACCAGCCGAACGTCCACGCCGCTGTCCGCGAGCTGCGCCGCCGCGCGGTCGGACCGAACCGCCGCGACCACGTCGCAGTTACCGCGCAGGCGGGCGATCAGCCGCCGCCCGAGATGCCCGTTGGCGCCGGTGACGAGGACCCGTTCGAACATGCGGACAACGATAACAAGGTTTAGGTTTAGGGACGGCCACCGTTCGGGGAAAGCCATCCATAGGCGTTTGGAGTCAAAGGTCCGGGATACCCAAGTACGCCGCAACGCATCCCCGAAACAGATACAAGGCGTCGCAACGAATGATCATCACTCCCCCGTCGCGCGGCTTATCGAAGCGCTTCCAACACCATGCGGGCGTCGACTACACTGCTGCCCCCAGAGCCTTCCGGCGCAAACAGGACGGGAGTCACCGCCATCCCGGATGTCCCCGGAACGTGGTCGGCGTTAATCGCTCCCCGAGCCGCCGACGCCGACCACTTCGCTTCTCCGACCAGCAGCCTCCGCCCGTCTATCGACCGAGCCAGCACATCCAGCTCCGGTTCCCTGCCCCTCCAGTAGCGTTGCCCGGATTCAAACGGCCCATATTGTCGAAGCGGCGTTTCCACCCGATGGAGCGTTGCCGTGGCCATTCGGCATAACTCCTCCCAAGCCTCCCCTTCGAGCGCCCCGCGATACTTGCGCCAATAGAACAAGCGCGTTTCGCGCGGTGCTTCGGCGAGGGCAGCCCGGTTAGGCGCGACCACGCGAAACCAAAGCCGAAGAAAAGGATCGGCGATACGGTAAAGGCTGCGCTTGCCGCTTCTCGGGTCGCTTCCGAAGGGGATTTCCCGTCGTACCAACCCCATTTCCACCAGCGATGCAAGCGGTCCCGCCAGACTCGACGCCGGCCTGCCGAGCCTTCCCGCGATCTCGCTGACGCGATGCGCGCCGTTGCCGATGACATCCAGCAGCGGGCGCAACGCCATGGCGGTCGGCAGTTCCGCCTGAAGCAGGCGATCCGGTTCATCGTGCAGCGGGGCCGCCGGATCGAGCACCAGGGCGTCAACGGCGGCGGCAATGTCGACGCCGAACGGTTCCGCAAGTTCCCAATAGCGCGGCATCCCTCCCCAAGCCGCATAGGCCCGGACCAGGTTCGTCGGAGAGGCGCGCGGAAAGACATCACGCAAATACCCGGCGCGCAACGGACGCAAGGCAAATGCCTGCGCAGCCCGGCCGTACAACGGCGACCCGCCATCGAGTATCGCGCCATGCATCATGCGGACGCTGGAACCGCTCGCCACCAGGGTCAAACGACGTCCCGGCGCGTCAAGCCAGTTCTGCAACACGCCGACGACGGAGGGATCGGCCGCGACAAGGTAGGGCAGTTCGTCGAGGACCAACGGACCCGGCCAGTTGGCAGCCGTTGCTTCCGCCGCCAGCCGGGACAGGAACGCGCGCCAATCCGGGTAGTCCACATCGTCAAAACCGGGAAACCGCACCGCCGCGGCAGCCGCCAGGTAGCGCCTCTGCACCGCGGGGGCGGACCGATCGGCAACCGTGTACAGACCGTCGTGGCGATGACACCACTCAAGCAGCAGTCGCGATTTGCCGACGCGCCGCCGGCCCCAGACGACGGCGAACGCCCCGTCTCCTCGCAGCACGCTATCCAGACGCCGCATTTCATCGTTTCTGTCCAGGAATTCCATGAATACGTATTATGGGCGGAAATATTATTTTCATAAACATAATGTTATCGCGCATAAAAGTCCATCGCAGAACTCGCCTGTCGTGAACTTGGGGCGAGGCTTGAAAGACGGCCACGGAGATCGTCATGGCGACCCATCTCCACGTTTTCGCGGCAGGAAGGTATAAACAGGCAAACGGCCACTCGAGATAGCGGCGATAAAAACGATCTTCACTCCCGCGAACGGCCTTAGCGCCGCCCGGCTCCTGTCGGCCCTGCCCTGCGCCTACGCCGTTGCGGTGTCGAATTGGGGCCTCGCCGCCGCGACGTTTCTCTTCGCGATCGCGACGGACATGATCGACGGCCCGCTGGCGAGGCGGCGCGGCGAAGCATCGCGGATAGGCGGGCTGATCGATCATGCGGCCGACGCCCTCTTCTGCATTGCGGTTCTCGGCGCGCTCGCATCGACGGGCACATACCCGCCCGCGCTGCCGTTCATCGTCGCGGGGGCGTTCCTGCAGTACGTTGCCGACAGCCGCGCACTCGCCGGCCAAGAGCTGCGCGCCAGTCGAATCGGGCGTTACAACGGCATAGCCTACTTTGCGCTCGTCGGGACGCCGATCGTGCGGAATCTGCTCGGCTGGTCCTGGCCGTCGGATGCTCTGCTGCACGGCATCGGATGGGTCTTCGTCGTGACGACCGCCATCTCGATGATCGCCCGGTTACGGGCGCGCAGCGCCCGAAGTTGACGCTCGCGAATCAAAGACTTGCATTTGAATGACCAACAGCCAGCTCCGTGCCCGGTGGGCGAGCGAAACCTGCCCAAACGTCGGCGTGATTCCGGCTTCAGGCAGATTGGGTGCCTGTAGTCAGCCTCTTTCGGGCACCTGCCTGTCGGCACCGCGCACTGGTCACCTTCGCCGACCCGATGCCCTCTGGGCTCCTGTCCAACCGCGTCATGATCGCTGGCGCTTGCTCCCTCTGGGCAACGGCATCCCCTACCCGTCGGCTCCGATTGGCCGCAGCCCTCACGCGAAGGTAAGCTAATGCTGGGTTCAAATCTCAATCAGTGTCCCTTATGCCACAGTACAACCACTGCCGATCCCTACCCAAACGGGCGTCGTCAACTCCTCCAAGGGCGTACCGTAAATCTCCATGACGGACGCGACCACGCCCGCCACCGCGCAGGATCTCGGATCGCTCGACCTAATGGTACTGGCCGAGGAGAATGACGCCGCGGTGGCCTCGATCAAGAAATACGAACTGCAGTTCATCATCAACACGCAGAAGATCTCCGGTCTGGAGGGCTCCGAGAATCCGCTGACCTGGAACTCGATAGGATTCGGGAAGCAGGAGATCGACAAGGTTCCCAACGACAGGGAGGGCGTCTACGCGTTCGTCATATCCGATCCCCGGACCTTCCTGCCGCCGCACGGCTACATCATGTACATCGGCCTTTCCGGCAGGAACTCGTTCCGGTCTCTTCACGACCGGTACAACGACTACTTCAAGCAAAGCGAGCTCCAACGCCGACCCCGCATCAAGAGGATGATCGTGCAGTGGCACCCGCTCCTACGGTTCCACTTCGCGCCTGTTGCAAGCGACCTTCCCCGGGCCGAACTCAAAGCCCTCGAGAAGCGTCTGATCACTGCGTTCCTGCCGCCGTGCTGCAAGGGCGACATCGAGGCGGACACCCGCAAGATGATGGCCGCCTTTTGATGGCCACCAACGAATCACAAGCGTCGATCGTGCTCCCAGCCCTTCGCGGCATGATGGGAGACTGGGTCTACTACTGCTGCTTGATGGATCTAGCCACCCTCGCCTCCCGCGTCCACTACGCCCAGGACCTGCACAAGAGCGAGCGGCTCTCGCAGATGATCCAACGAACACTCGAAGACCGGAGATCCAAGGAGATCGCCGAATACCTAAAGACGCGACCTGACCGCCTGTTCAACGCACTGATCGTCGCAACTTACGGTGGACAGCCCAACTGGCACGCCCTCAGCAATGTACAGAGCATTGGCAGTGCCGAGGAGCTCGGCAGTCTCACCGATGACACCATGCTCTCCGTCGGATTCCTCACGCTCAGCGGCGATGAGAAACTCTTCGCCCTCGACGGCCAGCACCGGCTCGCCGGAATCAAGCGCGCCACGAGCGACCACGCTCCCTCCGCGGACATGGTTCCCGTGATGTTCGTGTCGCACGAAAATACGGACGAGGGTCTCCGACGGACGCGACGGCTCTTCACCACCCTGAACAAGACCGCCAAGCGCGTATCGCCCTTCGGCATCATCGCGCTCGACGAAGACGACGTCATGGCACTCACCGTCCGGCACCTTATCGACGAGAACCCGAACATGTTCGGGGGCGAGCGGATCGCCTTCGTCGGCACCAGCAATATGCCGCAGGCCCACTTCGCCAGCCTCACGACGATCGTGAATCTCTACGACATCCTCAAGACTTTCTTCTCGCAGGCCGAGACGCCACTCAAGAAATCCGTCGCGGCGCTGCGCAAAGGTCTCCCATACGACGAGCTGCCGTCGTACTACAACCTTGCGCTCGAACTCTTCGACGAACTCAAGTGGGGATTCCCGGAACTCCTCGAATTCTTCGACGCGGAGGACACCGAACCGGTGGTCAGAAGGTACCGGAACCGGAACGCCCTGTTCCGCCCCGCGGGCCTACGTGCGTTCGTGACCGTGGTCGCGCATCTAACTCAGGAGATGGACATCCCTTCCGCCGTGGCCGAGGCCGCGGAACTACCGCGCTCCCTCGACGCCGACCCGTTCGCGAAACTGATGTGGAACCCCTCGACTCAGACCATTCGCCGGTTTCCAGCGACGATGCTTCTCGACCTGCTGTTGCACATGCTGGGGCGACCTCAGCGCGAGGAACACGACCTGCTCCAACGTTACCGGCGCGAAGTCGGCGACGACTCCCTCGATCTGCCTAAGCCCGTCGTCTAGGTACTGCAACCGTGTCGGAGGGCGAATCGGCACCGGTGGAAGTGGCGATCAACACCGCTCGAAGGAACGTCTCTTGCGCGCCCGACCACCAGCCGCCGCTGGCCGGGGTACCGTGAAGGTCTCGTCGTCGATGGCCGCGTCATCGCTTGGTCGTCCCCGTCGTCAAGTTCCCGGCATTGTCTGTTTCCTATCCGTCCGGAACAGCCCACATCGCCGCGAATCCACCAATCCTGAGACACGCAGAACACCAAACAAAACAATGACTCCTGACGCACGATGAATCCCATTTGGGCTCGGCTTCTACTAGACTAAGGTCCACCGCTACAGACGGATCGATGTCCCAGTGCCTACCGAACCTTCGGTCATCGCCACTGACCATGCGCAGGAATACCCATCGGGGTCCAGCGAGACGCCCGCACCAACCATCCGAGACGTACCACTCGTCGCCGTGAGGGCGCGAGACGAGCAACGCAAATGGCGCAGTCGCAGCGGGCAGGACCCACGCAGTTTCCGCTACAGATCGAAGCGACACGCCTCAATGCCGCATGTCGTCAAGTTCTCCGGGGGACGATCCAGCGCCATGCTGCTCTTCGTCCTGTTGGAGAACGACCTGCTGGATCGGGACAGAGGCGATGTCATCGTGTTCAACAATACGTCCGCGGAGCACCCAGCAACCTACCGCTTCGTTCGGGATTGCATGGTCGCAGCCCGACCGTACGGCATACCGTTCTACCAGATCGAGTTCCAGACCTACGAGGACGCGCGACGAGGCGAGTGGACTCGGCTTCCCACCTATCGTCTCGTCAATGCCGCGCCGAAATCCGACGCCAATCCAGACGGATTCCACTGGCACGGCGAGGTGTTCGAGGAGCTACTTTCCTGGACCGGCTATGTACCAAACCAGTTCAATCGCATTTGCACGCGTCACCTCAAGCTAGATGTCACACGCGCTTTCCTCAAGGACTGGTTGGCGGCCAAGCCAGGGATTCCCAGACTCGGTCACTACGGCGAGAAGCCGCGCATGGACGACGAAGCGGCCTACCGGCGGCACATCGATAGCCAGGGAGGCGTACCCAAGGACATCTTTCTCCGCAAGCGCGAGTACGTCTGGCGACGACCTCACTTCCGGTCCGAACAGTACTACGCGGATTTCTGGCCCGAGTGGCAGTCGTTCGACAACCCCACGCTGGAGGGGAAGACCCTTGGCGACCAAGCCGTTTTCGGGAAGCGCGGAGTCGAGTACGTGGCGTTCATCGGACTGCGCGAAGACGAATCCCATCGGGTTCAACGCGTCCGTGACCGCAACGACACCACCAAGGGTTATGAGGGAGAACACGTTTACATGCCGCTTGCCGACATGTCCGTCACCCGGGATGACGTCAACGACTTCTGGAGCCAACAGGTGTGGGATCTTGCCCTGCCGCAAGACGCTAGCTTATCCAACTGCGTCTACTGCTTTCTCAAAGGCGCAGTCAACTTGACGGACATCCACACCCGCATGACTAGAGAAGCCGAACTCGGCATTGTTGACGACGAATTCGGCCCGCTCGCTGAGACGCCCAGCGACTTGGCGTGGTGGAACCGGCTGGAGACGACTTACGGTCGCGACTTGAAGGCGGAGCGACGCTCGATTCGAGCCGACGTCACGCACATCGGCTTCTTCGGCAACAACCGGTTCTCGTATGCCGACGTTGGCAGCGGCACCGAACTTGGCGGATTCGCCGAGTCGATCCTTCCGTGCGACTGCACCGAATGACCGAGATTCCCGTCTACCTCGACAATCAAGCCACGACCCCGCTCGATCCTGCGGTTCGGGATGCAATGTGGCCCTACCTCACGAAGCACTTCGGCAATCCGCATTCAAGCGGCCACCGCTTCGGCTGGGACGCCTCCGCTGCGATCCGGACAGCCCGAGAGCAAGTCGCAGACTTCATCAATGCGGGAGACGACGAGATCGTATTCACGTCGGGAGCGACCGAATCGTGCAACCTCGCGCTAAGGGGTGTGGCCGGTCATGCACAGGATTCCCGGCGAAACCGAGTCGTCACGCTTGCAACAGAGCATCCCGCCGTCCTCGAAACGGTTCGGGACATAGCCGCATCGGGCTACGAAGTCGCCGTTCTGCCTGTTGACCACTACGGTCTCGTCGACCTGCCCACCTTCGAAGCGGCGCTCGATGATCGCACGCTTATCGTATCGGTGATGGCGGTGAACAACGAGATCGGCGTTGTGCAACCGCTCGCCGACATAGCCTCGCGCTGCCATGCCGTCGGTGCGTATCTGCACACGGACGCAACCCAGGCCGCTGGGCGGCTGACCATCGACGTCGATGCTTGGGACGTCGACCTGCTCAGCATCTCCGGCCACAAGGTCTACGGTCCGAAAGGCGTCGGCGCCTTGTATGTTCGTTCCGGTGTGGACCTGAAGCCCATGATTTCGGGAGGCGGGCAAGAGAGGGGTCTGCGCGGAGGGACCCTGCCCACGGCCTCTGTCGTTGGACTCGGAATCGCTTGCAAGCTAGCGGCCGAGAGCCAAGATCACGATGGCTGCCGAATGACGTCACTTTGCGGGCGCCTCTACGGTCGCCTTCTGGAGGCCCACCCGCAAATCCGCCTGTTCGGCCACCCCACGCAGAGGGTCGCCGGCAATCTCAACATTGGACTCCCTGGCGTCCCCGCCGACGAGTTAATCCGGTCCACAGCGGCAGACATAGCCATCTCGACTGGATCGGCGTGCTCCTCCGCATCCTCGGAACCCTCTCACGTTCTGCTCGCCCTCGGCCTAGACCCCGAGACGGCGGACACATCCGTTCGCATCAGTCTGGGACGCTTCACCACCGAAGCGGACATCGATAGAGCCATCGAAAGCCTCTGCGGTATCCGATTTAGACGACTAACCGCCTCCCAACTAAGTTGACCCGATGGCCCGGCGGAAGCCCGACCTACTCTTTGGACCCGGCGCAAGCTCCGGCTTCACGCCAACCGGCATCGCCGCATTCGACAATCTTCGCCCCGCTGCTGTCGTGCGCGAACTCATCCAGAACGCCCTCGACGCCGCAAGGGCCGCCAACGTCCGCACCGCACGGGTTCACTTCGAACTCACGCGAGTTCGCCGGGACGCAATCCCGGGCATGCAGCAATACGAACAAACCTTCACGAAGGCTATCGAGACGCAGCGGGCGATGTCGCACGGCACACTCGCCAGACAGGCGGAACTCGTAGTCGAACGCATCCGGCACGCCCTCGATCAAGATGAGGTCGACGTTCTGACTGTTTCCGACAATGGTATCGGCCTCGACGAATCGCGCATGAACGCCCTGTTGAGCGACGGAGTCAGCGTCAAGGATGGAGCCGCCACCGGCACCTACGGCAACGGCCACGCCACCGCCATTCCAGCATCGGACCTTCGCTACGTACTCTATGCCGGAATCACGAAGGATGGCCGGAGAATTGGCTCGGGACATGCCGTTCTGGCATCCCACTACGCCAACAGAGAGAAACACTTACGCGGTGGCGATGGGTTCTTCATTCGCGATTTCCGCGCAGGGCGAAAAGGCGAGCTATTCGACTACTCAAGGGGACCGGGACTCTCGGGCGTCATTTCGAAGGCACTCGCACGGATTAGGCAGCAGACTGGGCACGGCACCGCCGTAGTCATTCCCGCCTTCAACAACTTCCTGGAAGATCAGTCGCTTTGGAACATGGTGGCTCATGCCGCTTCAGCCAACTTTTTCGTTGCGATCGAAGAGCGCAATCTTCAGGTCACCGTCACCGACCATCGCCCGGGCGCCAAGGCCGCTACTCACACACTCAACCGTTCAACGCTGTCCGAAGTACTGGCGGAACACTCTGAAAAGAAGCGCGCTCCTGCCTTTCTCAACGGCCAGCGGGCCTTCGAGGCCCACAAGGCCTATCGGAGCGGAGCAAAGCACTCGATCGACACGGGCGCGGGTCGCATCGGCATGCGCCTGATCGAAAGCGCGAGCGGCACAACACGCGTCGATTTGTGCCGCAACGGCATGTGGGTCACCGACAGGCTCCCGGGCTTCTATCAAGCATTCACCGATCATGTACCTTTCCAGGCCGTGCTCACCCTCAACGCGCACGATGGACGCCGACTTCACGACTACATCAGGGAGGCCGAGGGGCCGCTTCACGACTCCATCTCTTTGCGGAAGCGTCTTGCTTCCGATGACCAAGAGGCCTGCAGGGACGCTCTCCGCGAAATCCGAGACTGGCTGCTGCGCAATACAACCGCAATCAAGTCGGATACCTATGTTCCAGACGATTTCCTCACTCTCGATTTCGGGGACGATCCCGGGACGGGAAGCGGCAAACCCCTCGCTGGCTACTGGGGTGTCCCAGTACCGATCACCCAC
>CAZFGB010000198.1:0-13492 GCA_964518405.1 uncultured Pseudomonadales bacterium
TCATCCAGGGCTACTGGAACAAGCCGGAACAGACGGCGGATACGTTCGTCCAGGGCTGGCTCCATACCGGAGACGTCGGTCGCATCGACGAAGACGGCTTCGTTTTTCTCATCGACCGCATGAAGGATCTCATCATCACCGCCGGGGGCAAGAACATCACCCCGAGCGAGATCGAGAACCAGCTCAAGTTCTCGCCCTACATCACCGATGCGGTGGTTGTCGGAGACCGGCGGCCGTACCTCGCCTGCCTCGTCATGATCGACCATGAGAACGTGACCCGGTTCGCCCAGGACAACGACGTGCCCTTCACGACTTACACCAGCCTGTGCCATACGCAGGAAGTGGAGGATCTCATCAATGCCGAGATCGAAGCGGTGAACGAGAAATTCGCCCGTGTCGAGACCATCAAGCAGTTCCGCCTCATCGACCAGTTGCTCGACCCGGAGGACGACGAACTGACGCCGACCCAGAAACTGAAACGCAAGGTCGTCAACGAGAAATACAGCGACCTGATCGAGGGCATGTACCAGCGCGCCTGACGCGCGCCGATCAGGAGTCGGACCTTGATTCCTTGGGTTCGGGCTCGACGAGTACCAGCTTGTCGACGATGTCGACCACGCCCCGAACCCCGCGCACCAGTTCGAGCGCGCGCCGGCGCAACTCGGGTCGTTTTATCTTGCCGCGAAGCCAGACCACGCCCTTGTCCACATCGACCCTGATGCGAAAGCCGCTCAGTTCCTTGTCGCCGAACAGGCGGGCCTTCACCCGCGCGCCGATGACGGTGTCGTCGATCACCTCGCCAGCTGTTCGGCCACCCTCTTCGTCGACATAGGCCTTGCAGCCGCCGGTCAGAATCGCCGCCAACCCAATCACACAAAGAGCTCGGTACATGCGGGTTAGTTTAGCAGCCTGTCGGACTTGCCGCGTCGGCCACGAGGTCGACAGGGTGCGGGAGCGCGGAATGGGCGAAGCGGTCGGGCCTGGGCGGGGGTGAAATACGACGCCGAAGGGCGGCGGATTTCATGGCTCTAGCGCGTGAACCGACGCGCCCTTAACATTCGCTCCATCTTCGCGCCCAGGAAACCGAATGCACTCTGCTCCCACTCTGATTGCCTCCGGACTACGTTTTCCCGAAGGGCCCATCGCCATGCCCGATGGTTCGATCGTACTGGTGGAAATCGCGCGGGGGACCCTCTCGCGCGTGGCGCCGTCCGGGGAGATTTCGGTTATCGCGGAAACCGGCGGCGGTCCCAACGGCGCCGCCATCGGCCCCGACGGCAAGTGCTACGTCTGCAACAACGGTGGCTTCAACTGGACTGAACGCGGGGGACGCCTGCACGCGCAGGGCCAGGCGGCGGACTACAGCGGTGGCCGCATCGAACGTGTCGATCTCGACACCGGCGAGGTGGAGGTCCTCTACACGCAGGCGGACGGTGTCCCGCTCCGCGGTCCGAACGATATCGTGTTCGACGCGACCGGCGGCTTCTGGTTCTCCGACCTCGGCAAGTCGCGACCGCGGGAACGTGACCGGACCGGCGTCTTCTACGCGCAGCCGGACGGCAGCCACATAGAAGAAGTGATCTTTCCTCTTGAAGGTCCGAACGGGGTCGGCCTGTCGCCGGACGAAGACGAACTGTACGTGGCCGAAACCCCCACCGGACGGCTATGGGCGTACGCGCTGAGCGGACCGGGCAAACTATCGGGCGAACCCGCCGACAAGCCCGACGGCGGACGGCTTGTTCCGGGCCGGCAAGGCTACTTCCTGTTCGATTCACTGGCTGTCGATGCGTCCGGCAATATCTGCGTCGCGACGTTGAGGGCGGGCGGTATCACCATTCTGTCGCCCCGGGGCGACGATCCGGGTTTCGTGCCCATGCCCGATCCCCTGACCACGAACATCTGTTTCGGCGGTCCAGATCTTGCGACCGCGTACATCACTCTTTCCTCCACCGGCCAACTCGTTTCAATGCCGTGGGGGCAGTCCGGCCTGCCGCTGAACTTTCTCAACAAGTGACGGCCTTGAGTTCCATGCGCGGGATGGCCCGCTTCATCCTGGCCATCTTCGCCTGCGTGCTTTCGAGCATCGCGGCTGCCGAACGCGTTCATATCGTCATACCCGTCGCCGCGGGAGGCGGTCTCGATGGCACTGCGCGGGCCGCCGGGCGCGCCCTGACGGAAACGGAATTGGCCGCCACGGTTTCCTTCGAGAATATCGCCGGGGCCGGGGGTGGCCGGGGCCTGAGCACGTTCGTGGAAAACGCCGCCCGCTTTCGCGAGGCGCTCATCGTCAACTCGACTCCCCTGATCCTGCGGCGCCTGCAGAATCTGTATCCGCTGAGCTTTCGGGACCTGACGCCCATCGTCGGCCTGATTGCCGACTACGGGATATTCGTCGTCAGGAACGATGCATCGACGGACAACTGGGCGAGCGTGGTGACCCGGCTAAGGGAGAACCCCCGCGCCATGATCATGGGTGGCGGCTCCGCCCGGGGCAGCCTCGACCACATCGTCGCCGCACTCGCACTGGATGCCGCCGGGGTCGACGCGCGGCGCGTTCGCTACCTGCCCTACGACGGTGGCGGCAAGGCCATGCTTGCCCTGCTGGGGGAAGAGATAGAACTCCTTTCCACCGGACTCGGGGAAACGCTTCCCTTCATACGGGCCGGGGAAGTACGCGTACTGGCTGTCACGGCGCCCGAACGCGTGGCGGCCATCGAACACGTTCCGACGCTGACCGAACTCGGCCAGCCGGTGAGATTCGCCAACTGGCGGGGATTGTTCGCCCCACCGACCGTGCGCGACGACGTGCGGGAACTGCACATCCAGCGGTTTCGCGCCCTGACTGCTTCAGATGCCTGGCAGGAGGCCCTTCTGCAATACGGCTGGGAACCGCTGAACCTTTTCGGAGAGGATTTCACGCGATACCTCGAGCAGCAGGAGGCATTGCTGGCCAAGACGATGACCAAACTCGGTTTCACGCGGTGACTCGCCGCCTGGTGCCCCTGTGCCTGCTCGTCGTGGCGGGCATCTACCTCTGGGCGGCGGCGCGCATCGAACTGGACCCCTGGTCTGCGGAGGAACTGGTCAACGCCCGCGCACTGCCCCTGTTCTGTGGGACTCTGCTCGCGCTGTTCGCAACGGGCATGTTGCTTCGGGGCGTTGCGCCGTCGGAAACCGGCCGGCGATACAAACCCCTCGCCATGATGTCCGCCTGCATCGTCGGCTTTGCCGCCTTGATTCCCAACGCGGGCTTGTGGCCCGCGCTGGCGCTCTTCCTCTCCGCGTCTCTCGCGCTGCTCGGTGAACGCCGCCTGCTGGTCCTGACGGTAGCGCCGGCCGCCACAGCGCTCGCAGGCTGGACACTGATCGAGGTGGCGCTCGGCGTCTATATCCATCCCGGCGCGTGGTGGTTCTGATGTGGGAAGGTATCGCACAAGGTCTCGGCACGGCGCTCGACCCCGCGAACCTGTTGTGGGTGGCCGCAGGATGCTGTGCCGGAACCCTGATCGGCATGCTGCCCGGGCTCGGACCGATCACGGCCATCGCCCTGATGATTCCGGTGAGCTATACGCTGGAGCCCGCGGCGGGTCTGATCATGATGGCCGGGGTGTACTACGGCGCCGTATTCGGCGGTTCCACGTCTTCGATTCTGATCAATGCGCCGGGGGTCGCCTCCACGGTCGCCACCTCCTTCGACGGCTATCCGATGGCGCGGTCCGGCGAAGCGGGACGGGCGCTGGCCATCGCCGCATATGCCTCGTTCGCGGGCGGCACCATCGGCGCCGTGGCACTGCTCCTGTTCGCGGGCGCCCTCGCCTCCTGGGCGACGGCATTCCAGTCCCCCGAATACACGCTGATCCTGATTTTCGCCCTGTCGAGCATCGCCGCCTTCGCCGAGCGCGGACGGGTTGCCAAGTCGTGCGTCGCGGCCCTCCTCGGACTGATGCTCGGTACTGTCGGGACGGATCAATCGGCGGGCGTGCAACGCTTTACGTTCGGCCGGCTCGATCTCATGGACGGCATCAGTTTCATCCTTCTCGCCATGGCCGTGTTCGCTCTGGCCGAGGCGTTTCACATGCTGACCACCAGCAAGCCCGGCGGCGACTATCGGCCGGCGGCCAGCGTACGGCTCAAGCAAGGCGATGCGCGGGCCATTGCCCCCACCGTGGGACGCAATTCGGCGCTTGGGTTCCTCATCGGGATCCTGCCCGGGGCCGGAGCGACGCTGGCGAGCTTCTTCGCCTACGACTTCGAGAAACGCTTCAATCGCAATCCGGCATGCGGCATCGCCGCGCCGGAATCGGCGAACAACGCGGCCTGCACGGGTTCCTTCGTACCCCTGCTGACGCTCGGCATCCCCGGTTCCGGGACGACCGCGGTGCTGCTCGGCGTCATGCTGAGTCTCGGCATACAGCCCGGGCCGCGCCTGCTCGAGCTGGACCCCGCGGTGTTCTGGGGCGTGATCGTGTCCATGTACATCGGCAACCTGGTCCTGCTGGCGTTGAATCTGCCGTTGATTCCCTATATCTCCCGACTGATCCAGATCTCAAGGCCGGTGCTCATTCCGTTCGTCGCGGCGTTTTCTCTCGTCGGCGTATACCTGACGACGTCGAACGTCTTCGACCTCTATCTCATGCTCGGTTTCGGCATCGCGGCCCTGATCCTGCGGTCCTGGGGCTTTCCTCTCGCCCCTCTCCTGCTCGGTTTCATCCTGAGCGGCATGCTCGAGGAAAACCTTCGACGGACCCTTTACCTCGCGGACGGATCGCTTTCGATATTGCTCCACCGTCCGGCGGCGGTCGTACTCGCCGTCGCCTGCGCGGGCATCTGGCTGGCCCCGGCGATTCGATGGTGGCGCAACAGAGCCCCTGCCGAACCCTGATTGTGGAATGTGCTGGAAGAGCCATAGCGACTTCGCGGCCACGTCGGTTAACATAAGGACCAAGCCCCGGACGGCGGGCTGACGATACAGGGGAAGGGAACATGCGCAGGTACGCGAGACGCGACGAAGAAGAAGGCGCACAAATCAACCTGACGCCAATGCTGGACGTCGTCTTCATCATGCTCATCTTTTTCATCGTGACGGCAACGTTCGTGAAGGAGGTGGGCCTGGATGTGAACCAGCCCGAAGACGACAAGCCGAAAACGGTCGACCCGGACAAGCGCAGTATCGTCGTGCGCATCACCAGCCGGGACCGCATACTCATCGCGCAACGCGATGTCGACTGGCGTTCGGTCCGCGCCAACATCGAGCGCATGCACGCGGAAAACCCCGAGGCGCCGGTCATCATTCAGCCCCATCCCGAATCGCGCACGGAAGTGATGGTGCACATCATGGACTCGGCGCGGCAGGCCGGAGTGACCAACGTCTCGCTCGCTGCGGCCAACTGACGCGCCTCGCGCGAAAAAACGGCGCAGGCAGGGTCCTGCCCCCTCATCGAGGCCTTTGATGCAGTATCCGGGCTGATGTCGTGTCACGGGTGCTTGTAACCGGAACACTGGCCATAGACTACGTGGCTGGCTACGGCGGCCGTTTCTCGCAGCTGCCCCGTCATCCGGGCGTCAACCTGTCGATCCAACTCGACCGCATCGAACGCCGGTTCGGCGGTTGCGCGATGAACATCGCGTACGGTCTGAATCGGCTCGGGCAGGGCGCCCTCCCCTTCGTATTTGCCGGGGACGACTACGGCGAGGACTATCGAAACCATCTTGACCGCCTCGAAATAGATCAGAGCGGCATCATCCGGTTGCCGGGCGCCGGGCATTCTTCCCACGCATTCGTCTTTACGGATGTCGATGGCAATCAATTCACGGGTTTTTTCCCCGGCCCCGCCCGGATAGTTGACTTCGCGCGGCGCCTGTCCGCATTTGTTTCGGACCGCCCGCCCGACTACGCGATACTGGCGCCTGACATCGCGCCAAACATGATCGACGCCGCCCGTCTCATGCGCGCGCATCGGATACCGTTTCTTTGCGACCCGGGACCAGGCCTGACCGACTTCAGTACTTGTGAGATAAGAGAACTCGTCGGCCTCGCCAACGCGTTGATCATGAATCAGTTCGAATTCGAGACGGTCAAATCCCGGTGCGAGGGGGAACTCGGCGCTCCCGAATACACGGTCGTCACCACCGGAGAAACCGGCTCATATTGCGGCGCCATCGTGGTTCCGGCGGCACCTGCCCGGGTCATCAGGGATCCCACGGGATGCGGTGACGCGTACCGCACCGGCCTGGTGGATGCATTGTTGCGAGGTGCGACGATGCGCGATGCCATGCGCGCTGGAGCGTGCGCCGCCACCATCAACATCGAGCACGAAGGCACGCAGTCGCACGACTTCCGCAACTACGCAACACGCTACCGCGAGGCCTGGGACGACATTCCGGCATGGCTCTCCGGGCACATGCGCAGCGCCGATAGCAGGCGCTAGGCGCTCCATGACGGCCGGAAAGGTCATTCTGTTGAACGGGTCGTCCAGCGCGGGCAAGACCACCATCGCGCGCATGATGCAGCAGCTTTGCCGGGAACCCTGGCAGCACATCGCCCTCGATCAGTTCCGGGACGGAATGTCCGATCGATTTCGCGGGTTGAACTCGCCGCCGGGCGACTCCGGCGCGCGCGGGTTGAATGTTGTGCCCGTCGAACGCGATGGCGACCGGGTGACGGAAATCCGCTTCGGCGATGTCGGGAGGCGGGTTCTGCGCGGCATGCGCCGGTCCATCGCGGCGTTCGCCCGCGAGGGCAACAATGTCATCGTCGACGACCTGATGTTCGAGAAATCGTTCCTGCTCGACTATCTCGATGTCCTCAAGGGACTCGACGTCGTCTTCGCGGGCATTCGTTGTGACCTGGCGGTCGTGAACGCGCGTGAAGCCACCCGCCCCGGACGGTTTCCGGGGACGGCGACATCGCATTTCCATACCGTTCACGCGCACTGCATCTACGACGTCGAGGTCGATACAACGGACTCCACTCCCCGACAGTGCGCAAAGCAGATCATGCGGGCGGCCGAACGTCCCCCCCACGCTTTCGATCAGATGCGCGAGAAGTTCAATGTCCGTTGATCGAAGGTCCGGTACCGACGAGACGAAACACGAACCTGGACCTGCGATCCGACCGCGCAAGGTGCTGGAAGTCGACGACATCCGAACCCGTTTCCGCACGCGCGAAGGCACGATATACGCGGTCAACGGAGTCGGCTTCGAACTCGACGAAGGCGAATTGCTCGGCGTCGTCGGCGAAAGCGGCTGCGGCAAGAGCGTGACGATGTTGTCCATGTTGAAGCTCCTGCCGATGCCGCCCGCCGAAATCGTTTCGGGCCGGGCGCTCCTCGACGGCAAGGACCTGATGGCGCTTGACGCGGATGAATTGCGGCGCGTTCGGGGCGCCGATGTCGGTTTCATATTCCAGGATCCGATGACCTCGCTGAACCCGGCGCTGACCGTCGGCTACCAGTTGACCGAACCGTTGCGAACGCATCTCGGCATGGGAAGGTCCGATGCTCGCAGGCGGGCGGTGGAACTGCTTCGGCACGTGGGAATCCCGTCGGCGGAAGATCGACTTTCCGCTTTCCCTCACCAGTTCTCGGGCGGCATGCGGCAGCGCGTAATGATCGCCATCGCCCTCGCCTGCAATCCAAAACTGTTGATCGCGGATGAACCCACCACCGCGCTCGACGTGACCATCCAGGCGCAGATCCTCGACTTGATCAAGGATCTTCGGCGCCGGTTCGGAATCGCCATCATCTGGATCACGCATGATCTCGGCGTCCTGGCCGGACTCGCGGATCGGGTGGTGGTCATGTACGCCGGAGAGATTGTCGAGCGCGCCGATGTCGGCTCGCTGTACGGCAGGCCCCAACATCCCTACACGCGCGGCTTGCTGCGCACGTTGCCGAGGCTCGACGGCACCCGCGATGATCGTCTGGCGACCATTCCGGGGCAACCGCCGCACCTCGCGGAGCCCCCGAGCGGATGCCCGTTCGCGCCGCGGTGTCCGCATGCGTTCGACGCCTGCCGCCGCGAGAGTCCTCCCCTGCTCCCCGTCCGCAGCGGACACGAGGTCGCATGCTGGTACGACATCGATGCCGGAGCCCCCCGTGCCGGATAGCCCCCCGCTGCTCGAGGTCGAAGGACTGACCATGCACTTCCCCATCATGGCCGGAGTTTTCCGTCGACAGATCGGCACCGTCAGGGCTGTGGACGGCCTCGACTTCAACATCCGCGAAGGCGAGACCCTCGGACTCGTCGGCGAGAGCGGTTGCGGAAAATCCACTGTTGCGCGCGCCATTCTCAGGCTGTACGAACCCACGGCCGGGAGCGTGCGCTTTCGCGGCGAAGATATCGCTCGTCTCGACGGCGAGCCGCTGCGCCGGCTTCGCCGGCGGATGCAGATGGTGTTCCAGGATCCGCAGGCGAGTCTGAACCCGCGCATGACCGTAGGCAGCATCGTCGGCGAGCCGCTGGTCGAGCACGGCCTCGGCGAGGGACAGGAACTCGTGCTCCGGGTCGAAGCGCTCCTCGATTCCGTGGGCCTGGAGCCCGGTTTCGCCAACCGCTACCCCCACGAGTTCTCCGGCGGACAGCGGCAACGCATCGGCGTAGCCCGGGCGCTCGCGCTCGAACCCGATCTCATCATCTGCGACGAACCCATCGCGGCGCTCGACGTTTCGATACAGGCCCAGGTGGTCAATCTGCTGGAGGAACTGCAGCAACGCCACGGCCTGACCTACCTCTTCATCTCTCACGACCTCGGCATGGTGCGTCACATCGCGGATCGCGTAGCGGTGATGTACCTGGGCAAGATCGTCGAACTCGCCCCGAGCGATAGCCTCTATCACGAGCCGCTGCACCCGTACACGCGGGCATTGATGTCGGCCGCGCCGGTGCACGACCCGGAACTGGAGGCGCGGCGGGAGCGCATCATCCTGCGCGGCGATGTGCCGAGCCCTGCGGACCCGCCGTCCGGCTGTCCTTTTCATACGAGATGTCCCCTGGCGGTCCCCGACTGTGCGGACCTCGCCCCCGAGTGGCGCGAACTGCGGCAGAACCACCGGGTGGCGTGCCACTTGGCCGAGTGACGGGCGCAAGCACGAATACAACCGAGCGACATCTCACCAACCGGAAGAGACCCGCAAGACCATGAAACTACGCCACGCCACGCCTGTTCTCGCGATTGCCGCCCTGATGGCGGCCTGCGCGCCCGACGATTCCGAACCGATCTCCGGAGCGGCTGAGGAGAAGGAGGAAAACCGACATCTCAACATCCTCTATTGGCAGGCGGTGTCGATCGTGAATCCCTATCTCTCCGGCGGCACCAAGGACATCGAGGCGGCCTCCATGGTGATCGAGCCCCTCGCTCACTACGATGAGAACGGCGGGATGGTGCCGGTGCTGGCCGCCGAGATTCCCACGCTCGAGAACGGCGGCGTGGCGGAAGACCTGCGCAGCATCACCTGGAAGCTGAAGCCCGATGTCGTTTGGTCGGACGGTACGCCGTTCACGGCGCGCGACGTGGCGTTCTCCGGCGCGTACTGCCTCGATGAACAGGCCGGCTGCGCCTCCCTCGCTTCGTTCGCCGACGTGGCGGCGGTCGAGGCGATTGACGACCACACCGCGCGGATCGCGTTCAAGGTGGCCAAACCCTGGCCCTACGGCCCGTTCGTGGGATCGCTCTCTCCCATCATCCAACGCGAACAGTTCCAGCACTGCTTGGGGGCCAAGGCGCAGGAGTGCACGGAGCAGAATTTCGGCCCCATCGGCACGGGACCCTTCAAGGTCGATGAGTTCCGCGCGAACGACGTCATCAACTACTCCGCCAACGCGCTCTATCGCGAACCCGGCAAGCCGTGGTTTCGGACGGCCACGTTCAAGGGCGGGGGCGACGCCGCCTCGGCGGCAAGAGCCGTACTCGAAACCGGCGAATACGACTACGCCTGGAACCTGCAGGTCGAACCCGAAGTGCTGGAACAGATGGTTGCGGCGGGCAAGGGCCAGGTCCTGATGGGGTTCGGCAGCCAGGTGGAACGGTTGATGGTCAATCAGACCAACGACGACTCGAGTCTCGGCGATCGCCGCTCGCTTTACCTGGACGGCGCCAATCCGCACCCGTTCCTGTCCGACCCGGCAGTGCGGCGCGCGCTGTCGCTGGCCATCGACCGCCAGGTGCTGGTGGATACGGGCTACGGCGCGGCCGGCCGGACGACGTGCAACGTCGTGCCGGCGCCGGCGCCTTACGCTTCGGTCGCCAACGACGCCTGCAATATCCCCGATCCGGCCGAGGCGAACCGAATCCTCGACCAGGCGGGCTGGGCGCGCGGCGAGGACGGCGTACGCGCCAAGGACGGCGTACGCCTCACCATCCTCTATCAGACCTCCACCAACTCGGTACGCCAGGGAACCCAGGCGCTGATCAAGCAGATGTGGGAGGCCATCGGCATCGAGACCGAACTGCGCAACATCGACGCGGCGGTGTTCTTCGGCGCGGATCCCGCGAGCCCCGATACATTCCAGAAGTTCTACGCCGACGTCCAGATGTACACGAACAACTTCCAGGGCACCGATCCCGAGGTGTACATGGCCGGCTGGGTATGCGACAAGAACCCGGGGCCCCACAACCAGTGGCTCGGCACCAACATACCGCGCGGCTGCTCGGACGAATTCGACGCGCTGGTCGAGGAACTCGCGATCACCCCGCCGGGCGAGGGTCGTTTCCGCATCGGCAAGCGGTTGAACGACATCATCGTCCGGGAACAGTTCATGATCCCGCTCATCTGGCGCGCCACGGTGTCCGCGCGGTCGAACTCGCTCGAGGGAGTGCGGATGAATCCCTGGGACTCGGAACTCTGGAACGTCGCGGACTGGCGTCGGTGAAATGATCCGCTACATCACGCGCCGCCTGATGTTCGCGGTGCCGACCCTGGTCGCGATCAGCTTCGCGATCTTCGCCCTCCTCGACCTCGCGCCGAACGACCCCACCGGCCAGTTGCCGCTGACCATACCTCCCGAGGTTCGGGCGCAGATCCGCGAGTCGCTGGGACTGGACCAGCCGTTCCACGCGCGCTACGCGAAATGGATGGAGCAGTTCTTCGTCAACGAACCGCTGAACCTCCTTGAGAAGACCTTCGACATCGAGATCGGAGACTCGAGCGCTCGCCCGCGGATACGCTCCTGGGCGACGCGCAGTCCGGTGGTGGACATCATCGCCGAGCGCCTGCCCCAGACCCTGTGGGTCGTGGGACTGTCATACGTTGTCGGCATTCTCATCGCGGTGCCCATCGGAGTTATCTCCGCGTATCGGCAGTATTCCTGGTTCGATCAGATCGGCACGTTCGTCTCGATGGTCGGCTTCTCGGTGCCGACCTTTTTCACCGGCCTGCTGGCGATCATCCTCTTCAGCGTCACGTTGCAGTGGTTGCCCTCGATCTACGACACCACCCACGAGGTCACGGATATCACGAGCTTCTGGATGCAGGTCAAGCAGATGCTCATGCCCGTCATCGTGCTGGCGCTGTACAACGCCGCCCAGCTCAGCCGGTTCATGCGCTCGGCGATGCTCGACAACCTGAACCTCGACTACGTCCGCACCGCGCGCTCGAAGGGCCTCCGAGAACGGGCCGTGCTGCTCATTCACGTGCTGCGCAACAGCATGATCCCGGTGGTGACGATGATCGCCCTCGGCGTGCCTACGATCTTCAGCGGCGCCATCATCACGGAACAGATATTCCGCGTGAACGGCCTCGGACAGCTCCTGATCGTCGCCATCCAGGGCGCGGACATCCCCCTGGTGCAGACGCTGACGTTCCTGTTCGCGGTGCTGATCGTGCTGTTCAACCTCATCGCCGACGTGCTGTACGGGATCCTCGATCCCCGCATTCGCTACGACTAGGCGCAGTCGATGCCGACCGAGATACCCGACACCCCCCGCGCGCACCGCTCGCTCTGGATGGACGTGTGGCTCACGTTCCGGCAGCACACGGGCGCGCTGATCGGCGTCGGCGTATTCGCCGGCATCGTGCTGGCGGTGTTCCTCGGCCCCTTCCTCCACGATGTCGACCCGCAGTACCTCGATCTGCAGGCGAGGAACGAGGGGGTTTCCCTTGCGCATCCGCTTGGCACCGACAACCTGGGCCGCGACACGCTCGCCCAGGTCTTCGCCGGCGGGCGCATCTCTCTCGCCGTCGGTTTCGCCGCGATGCTCCTGTCGCTGCTCCTCGGCACCGCGGTGGGCACCCTGGCGGGCTATTCGAGGCGCCTCGACGGGCCGCTGATGCGGTTTACCGACCTGTTTCTCGCGCTGCCGCTGCTGCCGCTCTTGCTCGTCATCATCATGTTGTTCCGGGACACCCTGCGCAACGCCTTCGGCCCGGAGACCGGCATCTTCCTCCTCATCGTGTTCGTCATCGGCATCACGAGCTGGATGCAGACAGCTCGGATCGTGCGCGGCGAAGTGCTCGCCATCAAGGAACGCGAGTTCATCACCGCCGCCCGCAGCATCGGCACCCGCGAGCGGCGCATCGTCAGCCGGCACATCCTGCCGAACGCGCTGAGTCCCATCATGGTGTCCGCCACGCTCGGCATCGCGAACGCCATCATCACGGAGTCCGCGCTGTCGTTCCTCGGCCTCGGGTTCCCTCCCGACTTCCCCACCTGGGGCCGCTTGCTCTTCGACGGCGCGAACTTCATCACCATCACCCCGGCGCGGGTGCTGTGGCCGGGACTAGCGATCTCGCTCACCGTCCTGAGCGTCAACTACATCGGCGACGGATTGCGCGATGCCCTCGACCCGAGGTTGCGGGACACATAGCGCAAGTCTCGAGTCGAAAGACTTGATACCGATATGGCCGATTCTAGGCGTGCGCATCGCGTCCCGACAGTTCGCTTATCATGCCGGGGACGGCCGCGACAAACGACGAAATGGAAAATATCGGTCTTCTCGACGAAATGCGGCGGATGCTCGACGAGGCCCGGCGCGCGGTTGTGTTCACCGGCGCCGGGATCAGCACCGAGTCCGGCATACCCGACTTCCGCAGCCCCGGCACGGGCCTCTGGAACAGGGTCAAACCCATCGAGTTCAGCCAGTTCATGGCTTCCGACGAAGTGCGCCAGGAGTCCTGGCGCCGCCGTTTCAGCGGCGCCCGCGAAATGGAGTCGGCGAAACCCAACAAGGGACACCAGGCGGTCGCGAAACTCGTCAGCGAAGGCAAGGCCATCGGCGTTATCACCCAGAACGTCGACAACCTCTTTCAGGACGCCGGCATCCCCGAGGAGCAGGTGGCGGAACTGCATGGAAACGCCAGTTACGCCACCTGCCTCACCTGCGGCTGGCGCTACGAAATGGAGGCGCTGAAGGCGCAGTTCAGCGAGCGGGAACGGATCGATCCCTGCAAGGTTTGCGGCGGCATCATCAAGAGCGCGACCATCTCGTTCGGCCAGGCGATGCCGGAAGACGCCATGCGCCGCGCGCGTGAGTACACGGAGTCCTGCGACCTGATGC
>CAZFGB010000199.1:0-28689 GCA_964518405.1 uncultured Pseudomonadales bacterium
ACGGTGTCCTCCCTCGTAACTACACGGCCCTTGGTACACCAACCATGCGTTCTTGTCAATCAGCGCCCGGCGTGAAATCGCCATTGACGACCAGGCTTGACAGGGCGTGCAGGCACCATCGAAATTGGCACTCGGCCAAAATGCCCCCACTGCAATTGAGCACTTTTTTCGTGAACGATGGACGCGGCTGGACTCGGTCCTCGATGGTCATCGTCGGTCTCGTCGTGTGGGCGACGTGGGCAGTTGCCCTGACGGCCTGTCACGGCAAGAGCGATGCTGTCGACGCGCCGGTGGTCGCGGGCATCGACTCGCCGGACGAAGATCTTGCGCAGTTCCTGAGCGGAATGATCCAGGACGCCCGCTCCCTGCCGACCTCGGGTCTGATGCGCGGCCGCCTGGCCATGGCGTACGAAAACAACCTGTTCATGGACGAAGCGTTGATCACCTACGCGCAGGCTGCGGCCCTCGATCCGGAAGACTTCCGCTGGCCGTACTTCAGCGCGCTGCTGAAAGGGAGACACGGGTTGTATCAGGAGGCCCTCGACGACCTCGGGCGCGCGCTGGAGATCGATGCCGACTACGCACCGGCCTGGCTCTGGCGCGGGACCTGGTTGCTGGACCTGGATCGCCCCCTTGAGGCCATGACGGCTTTCGAGCGCGCCGATGCCCTAGGGGTGGAAACCGAGGCGGCCTTTGGGCGGGCCCGCGTGCTGGTCGCGCAAGAGAAACACGCCGATGCGGTGGCGCTGCTCGAGCCCCTGGCGCGGGACTATCGCCATCCTTATATCTATCGCACGCTGGGGTTTGCCTTGAGGGCCCTCGGCCGGACGGAAGAGGCGCGCACGGCGGTGGCGCTGGGTCGATCCGCGGACCCGCTTTCCTGGAGGGATCCGCGGGCGGCCGAAAAGGCGGCATTCGTCCGGGGAATCGGCCGTTTCTCGTTTGCCCAGAACCTGCTTGGCGCGGGCAAGGTCGAAGACGCGCTTGAAATACTGGAAACGTTGCGCGCCGAGCAGGCCGACGAGACGTGCGGCGCAACAGGACACCAGGCGACGCGTACCTGCGAAATCCTGAATACCCTGGCCCTTGCGTACGTGCGTGCGGGCCGCGAAGACGAGGCCTTCGCCCTCGTGCAACGGGGCTTGTCGGTCAATCCCGATTTCTTCCCCTTTCATCTCAACATCGCGGACCGTTACCGCCATCGACGCGAACTCGACAACGCGCTCTTGCACATCGAGCGCGTCATGGCCCTGAATCCCTCGCTCGGTTACGGTTACGAACAGCGCGGGCGATTGCTGATCGGCCTGGGTCGATACGAGGAGGCGATGACTGCCCTGGAGATGGCGGTGCGACTCGCGCCCGAACGGCCGGCGACGCTGCTGTACCTGGGCATGGTCGAAGGGGAACTCGGGCGCTGGCCCCAGGCCATCGAGCACTTGCGGCGGGCAGTGCGCCAGGACCCCGGATTCGCCGTGGGGCACGCTTACCTGGCCCGCAGCCTCGCCGAGACGGGCCGAATCGACGAGGCATGGCGGGCGTTCCGGATGGCGGAAGAGGGCGGCGCTCCAGCCTATGAGCTCGAGGCGACCGAGGGGCGGCTGAAGGAACTGGAGTCGGCGCTCTGATGAAGGCGAACCACCTGGCTCGGCTTGTAGCTGTCACCGGCGCGCCCCTCCTGGTTTCGGCGCTTCCGGCATGCTCGCAATCCGGAGCGAGGGACGGTCCGTGGTTTAGCGAAGAGGCCGAGCAGCGTGGCCTCGATTTCGAGCACCGGTCGGGATATGCGGGCCGGCCGCTGCTGCCGGAGATCCTGGTCGGCGGCGCGGCGCTGGCCGACCTGGACGGGGACGGCGACCTGGACGCATACCTCGTCCAGAGCGGTCGAATCGGATCGGACAACGCCGACGCGCCCAACCGGCTTTACCTGAACCGCGGCGATGGTCACTTCGACGAAGTGCCCGGAGCGGCCGGCGCTGATGATCGGGGTTACGGCATGGGCGTCACTGCCGGCGATTACGACAACGATGGCGACGTCGACCTGTACGTCACCAACTACGGGCCGAACGTGCTGTTTCGGAACGATGGCGCGGGACGATTCGAGGAGGTGTCGCGCGCAGCCGGCGTCGACGACGGCGGCTGGGGCAGCGCGGCCGCGTTCCTGGACCTGGACGCGGACGGTGACCTGGACCTGTTCGTCGTCAACTACATGAACTGGACGCCGGAAATCGAGCGCGACTGTTATGTGCGGGGCGCGATCACGTACTGCGGACCCGGACAATACACCCTCCCGGCGATGGACCGCCTGTACCGGAACAACGGCGACGGGACGTTCACGGATGTCACCTTCGAAGCCGGCGTCAACGTCGCTTTCGGCAACGGCCTGGGGGTCGTCGGAGCGGACTTCAATCGCGACGGCCTGACGGACGTGTTCGTCGCCAACGACATGCTGGTCAACCAGTTGTGGTTGAACCGCGGGGATCTGCGCTTCGAGGACGAGTCGCTGCTCTGGGGTTGCGCCGTGGACGAGCACGGTATCGAGAAGGCCGGGATGGGAGTCGCCGCGGCGGACTTCGACGACGATGACGATACCGACCTGCTGGTGGTGAACATGGAGCAGCAGACCGATTCCTTCTTCCGCAACGAAGGCAGCTACTTCGTCGATGCCACCCGCATGGTGGGGCTCGGCGCCTCGAGCCTGCGCTATACGCGCTTCGGCCTGACCCTGGCGGACTTCGACAACGACGGCCGCCTGGACCTGTATGAGGCGAACGGTCGAATCGAATCGTCGGACCCGTCGGTGAAGCAGGACTTCGCGGAGCCCAACACGCTGTATCGGGGCACGGTGGGAACGACCTCGTTCCGATTCGAGGAAGTCGCGCCGGAGGGCGGCGTCAGCCCGCCGCTGCTGCACACCAGCCGCGGTCTCGCCGTTGGCGATGTGGACAATGACGGCGGCCTCGACCTGCTGGTCGTGAATCGCGACGCGGCGCCCTATCTACTAATGAACCGCGTCGACCGGGGTGCCTGGGTGAGATTCGAAGCGCGCACCGCCTCCGGCCGGGACGCCCACGGGGCGAGCGTTTCAGCAATTGTCGGAACCGCGCGAATGCGGCGGGATGTGCAGCCGGGGGCGAGTTACCTGGCATCTAGCGACCCGCGCGTGCACTTCGGCCTGGGTGGCGAGACCCGGGTCGACGATGTGGTCGTCACCTGGCCGGGAGGCGAGACGGAAGCCTTCGGCGAATTCGAGGCGGGGCGCACCTATCGCCTTGTTCAGGGCTTCGGTGATCCGGTGCGATAGTCCCTATAGTTTCCAGACGAACAGGGCCTGCAAGGCGCTCTCGTCGGTGGCGCCGTCCCCCAGCTTGTTCATCCAGAACTGGTATTCGATCCCGAGCGAAAAACGATCGTTCGGGTTCCAGCGCAACTGGGGCTGCGCCAGGATCCATGATTCGACCGCGCCGCCGAATTCGTTGACGCGTTCGCCGACATACTCCACGTGGCCCTCGATGCTGAAACTCGACTCGCCGATCGTGAACGGCCGCGCGAAGCTGAAGTCGACCATGAACGTGTCGTCTTCGCTCGGCGCGCCTCCCGACGCGGCGCCCCGGCTGCCGTCGATGTAGGCGGCGAAATCGAGATTCGCGAACGCGAAGCCGGGAAGGTCGAGGGACAGGCGCAGGCCCGGGAGATACTTCCGCACGTTGGCGTCGTCGGCCCAGTTGACTCCCAGGATCAGGCCGATGTCCGAAACGAACCCCGTGCCCACTTCGTCGTTCCGGATCTTGCCGAGACTGAAGTTCGAGTACCACTCGCTGTAGAGATCGAAGTCCTGAAACCCCGGGTCGCGGGCGTCGAGCATGTCGACGAAGAAGAAATTGTCGCCGTATTTCCATCCGCTCGCGTGCTGCAGCGTGTAGATGAGATGGTATGAATCGCCGCCGCCGGCGAATGTCGGGATGTCCAGGTTGCCGTACTGCAGTTGCAACTCGGTATTGCTCCATTGGACGGCCGGGACGGAGACCGACGCAACGCATGCGAGCAGGAACAGGGCCGCGCGACTACAGCGTCCTGATGCAACCATTTCTCATTGCTCGCTCGAACCGTCCTTGAGGGGCAGTCTACCGGTTCCTGTGGGTTTCCGGGGCGATGATCGCGAACAGCGTGGTCGTGACCAGTAGTGCCGCCGCCGCGGTCCAGAGCGGCGCGTCGAGGCCCGTCGCGTCCCCAAGCCAACCGAGGAGAATCGGCCCCACGACGTAGCCGATATCGCTCAGTGTGCGGTAGGAACTCATCGCCGCCGCGTTCAGGCCGGGCGGGGCCGAATCGGCGGCGTAGGCCGAGGGCGCGGCGGCGCTGGCGGCGCTTGCGCCGCCCCAGATGCTGCAGGCGAGAACGAACCAGGCGTAAGTGGGGGAAAGACTGAAGCAGAGCATGGACAGGGCGGTGAGCAGGGTCGTGGGTACGATGACGGACTTGCGCCCGTAGCGGTCCACCAGCGCGCCGGCCGGATAGGTGACGGCGAGTCCGATGACGCTGCCGAGCGCCAGGCCGAGCCCGATGTCGCTGGGGTCCAGCCCCAGGCGATCCCGCGCGAGCACGGGAACGATGCTGAACAGGGCGCCGGTCCGCGCCGCCGCGCCGGTCAGGCTGATGAGGCATACCAGCAGAAAGCCGGCGTTGCCGGCGAGGGCCCGCAATTGGCGGCGAAACGGCAGGACCGGCGTGCTTGCGCTCCGTTCGGCCGCGCCCATGGCGCGCGTTTCGGCCACGCCGAACCAGGCGATGGCGGCGACGATGGCGCTCGCCAGACCGTAGACCAGGAACGGCGCCTCCAGTCCGAACCGCTCGGCCAGGTAGCCGCCGGGCAGCGGGCCGATGCCGACGGCGAACAGGAACACGCCCTGGTAGATCGCGAGGGTGCGCCCCCGCGTCGAAGCGCGGGTGATGTCGGCGAGCACGATCAGGCCGGCGGTCAGGACGACGCCGGCCCCGGCGCCCGATACGAACCGGGCCAGCACCAGTTCGACGTAACCTTCGGCGGCGGCGGACCACAGGTTGCCGAGCGCGGACAACGCCCCGCCGATGGCGAGGGCATTGCGCCTGCCGAGGCTGTCGGCGATCCGGCCGGCGGGCATGGCGAGCAGAAACCGGGCCAGCCCATAGACGGCGACCGTGGCGCCGATGGCGACCTGGGATACCCCGAACGATTGGGCGTAAAGAGGAAGGACCGGTATCACCGCGCCGAAACCGAGCTGATTGACGGCGATCAGGACACACATCCACGCGAGGATGCTGCGGACGGACGGATTCGTTTGCGCGTTCATGCAGGTCGACGTTTGTCCCGCGCCCCCGTTGGCCGGGCCGTTGTCGCCGACGTTGAAGGGGCTTGGTGAAAGCGCGGCGTAGCTTATCCGATGCCGGCGCGCTGCCCACAGGACGGGGCGCACCAAGTTCGCCGGCGCACTGTGGCATCATTATGTGCCTACCCAACAGCGAAGTGAGCACCCATGAGCGAAGCGATCGACTTTCGATATGTAGGAACGCGGCCCGTCAGACCGGACGGCGTCGACAAGGTCACGGGACGCGCGAACTACGGCGCGGACTTCAGCCTTCCGGGCATGATCCACGGACGTGTTCTCAGGAGCGCCCACGCACACGCGCGCATCCTGCGTATCGATAAGAGCAAGGCCCTCGCCATGGACGGCGTGATGGCCGTTGTCACCGGTGACGACCTGCCGGCGCTCAGCGATGTTGCGGATGCGGATCTGGCCACAAACGTCATCGCGCGCGATCGCGTCTTGTATCACGGGCATGCGGTGGCCGCCGTGGCCGCCTCATCGGCGACCATCGCCGATCAGGCGCTGGAAGCCATCGAAGTCGAGTACGAGCCGCTTCCGGCGTTGATGTCCCTGGAAGAGGCGATCGCGCCGGACGCGCCGCTGATACATGACGACATCTACACCCAGGGGTTGCCGGAGACGCCGACGAAACCGTCGAACATCCCGCAGAAACACATGCTGTCGGGCGGTGACCTCGAGGCCGGCTTCGAAGCGGCCGACATCATCGTCGAGGATGAGTACACGACGCCGACCGTGCACCAGGGCTACATCGAGCCCCACGCCTGCGTTGCCGACATCAACGAGGAGGGGCGCGCGACGGTGTGGTGCTCCACCCAGGGCCACTTCGGTGTGCGCAGCTCCGTGGCCGGCGTGCTCGGCATGGAGGTGTCGAAGATCAAGGTCATCGCCAGCGAGATCGGCGGAGGTTTCGGCGGCAAGCTCACGCTGTACCTGGAGCCCCTGGCCGTGCGCATGTCCCAGCTGTCGGGGCGCCCGGTGAAGATGGTCATGAGCCGCGAAGAGGTGTTCCGCGCCTCGGGTCCGGTGTCGGCCACCCGTTCGCGCGTCAAGATCGGCGCCAAGAAGGACGGCACGCTGACGGCGATGCAGGCGGAGCTCTGGTACGAGGCGGGCGCCTATCGCGGCGGCGGTCCGATGCGGCCCGGCTGCATGTGCATTTTCGCCGGCTATACCTGCCCGAACTTCCTCATCGAGGGTTACACCGTCGTGGTCAACAAGCCCAAGGTCGCCGCTTACCGCGCGCCGGGCTCGCCGCAGTCCAACTTTGCCGGCGAATCGACTCTGGACGAGGTGGCCCGACAACTTGGAATGGACCCCATCGACTTGCGCCTGAAGAACGCCGTCAGCGAGGGCAGCCAGTCCACATACGGACCGCGATTCTCCAAGGTCGGCCTCCGGGAGTGTCTCGAGGCGGCCAAGAAGCACCCGAACTACGCTGTGGCGTTGAGCGAAAACGAAGGTCGCGGCGTTGCCGCGGGCTTTTGGTTCAACGGTGGCAACCAGTCCTCGGCCGAGGTGCTCGTCAACGAGAACGGCACGGTGACGGTGGTGGAGGGCAATCCCGACATCGGCGGCTCGCGTGCCTCGATGGCGCTGCAGTGCGCCGAGACTCTGGGCATCCCCTATGACGATATCCAGGTGGTCATCGCCGATACGGAAAGCGTTGGCTTCAACAATGCCACCGGCGGCAGCCGCACGACGTTCGCGACCGGGATGGCCGTGATCGAGGCGTCGCGCAAGATCATCGCGGATCTGCGGCAACGCGCCGCGTCAATGTGGGACGTGGATGTCGATCAGGTCGACTGGGTAGATGGCCGCGCCGTGCCGAAAGCGGGCGCCAACGTGGATGTCGATCCGCTCTCGCTACGCGAGATCGCCGGTGCCGCCGCGCGGACCGGGGGGCCGATCAACGCAACGGCATCTCTCAATGCACAGGGCCCCGGACCCGCGTTCGCGGTGAACTTCGCGGACGTCAGGATCGACCGCGATACCGGCAAGACCGACGTGCTGCGGTTCACCGCCGTGCAGGATGCGGGCAAGGCCGTGCATCCGAGCTACGTCGAGGGACAGATGCAGGGCGGGGCGGTCCAGGGCATCGGCTGGGCATTGAACGAGGAGTACATCTGGGATTCCGAGGGCAGGCTGGATAACGCGGGGTTCCTCGACTATCGCGTGCCGGTCGCGTCCGACCTGCCGATGATCGATACGCACATCGTGGAGGTCGCCAATCCCTCGCATCCGTTCGGTGTGCGGGGATGCGGCGAGACGCCGATCGTCGCGCCGCTGGCCGCTACCGCGAACGCGGTTCGAGGCGCGGCGGGGGTGCGCGTATGCGATCTCCCGATATCGCCCCCGCGCCTGCTGGCGGCGTTATCCGGGGACTGATCGGCGCCCGTATCTCGTCCGGGGCCGCGGGCGATCGCGGTCGCTGACCGGTTCGGGACCGCGCTGCCTTTGGCGGCGTGTCGCGTGTGCCTTGAGGCACTAGCGCCCGGCATCCGGCGAAAGAACGCCGGGCCGATTGACAGGAGGACAATTCATGCCAGTGGAAATGCGATTGCTGGGCCGCACCGGCGTCAGGGTGAGCAACCTGTGCCTCGGGGCGATGACCTATGGACGCCGGACCGAACCGAAGGACGCCTACGCGATGGTGGACCGGGCCGTCGAGCGCGGCATCAACTTCATCGACACCGCCAACGCCTATGGCCGGGGACTGAGCGAGCAGGTTGTCGGCGAAGCGCTGGCGCGCAACGGCCAGCGTGACAGGATCGTCCTGGCGACGAAGTTCCACGGCGCGATGTCCGATGACGACCCCAACATGCAGGGCCTGTCCCGCAGGCACATCCTCGAGGCGTGCGATGCGAGCCTCAAGCGGTTGCAGACGGACTACATCGATCTCTACCAGGTCCATCGCCCGCGCTCGGAAACGCCCATCGACGAGACCTTGCGCGCGCTGGACGACCTGATCCGCGCCGGCAAGGTGCGCTACATCGGAACATCCACCTTCGCCTCGTGGCAGTTCGTCGAAGCGTTGTGGGTATCGGAGAAATACTGCCTGAACCGTTTCATCTGCGAACAGATGCCCTACAACCTCCTCGACCGCCGGGTGGAGCGCGGACTGATACCGATGGCGCAAACCTACGGCGTGGCGACCATTCCATGGGGTCCATTGGCCGGGGGAATGCTGACGGGCAAGTACACGCGCGGCGAGGATCCCCCCGAGGGGACGCGCTTCGCCGAGGAGCGCAACCAGGTGAGCCTGCGCTTCCACCAGGGCATCTTCGACGTCATCGACGGGCTGCAGTCGATCGCAGACGATCGGGGCGTGGCGCTTTCGCAGTTCGCGCTGGCGTGGGTGATGGCGCAGCCCGGGGTGACGAGCCCCATCATCGGGCCGCGCACGATGGAGCAACTGGAAGACAACCTGGACGCCGCCGACTACACGCTGACCGAGGAGGATTGCCGGGCGGTAGACGCGGTCATTCCGCCTGGCCGCATGATTTCGCCGTACTACGAGGCCAACTTCGGTCCGCATCCGTACCGGCTCTGATGGCTGAGTGCGCCGTGCGCGGTTCCGATAGGAAAGCGCGCCGGAATCTGAATGAACGAAAACGTCTATGCGCTATTCGAGACGCGGTTTCGCGCGGACCGGGATGCCGCCTGCCTGTACGTCCCGGATGGTGACGACTGGCGCTATGGGGACCTCCTGGTCCAGGTTTCGCGGGCCGCGGGGGCGTTGGCGGATCTCGGAGTCGGGCCGGGGGATCGCGTCGTCACCCAGACCGAGAAGACGCCGCAGGCGCTCGCGCTTTATCTCGGCTGTCTCAAGGTGGGCGCTGTCTACGTGCCCCTCAACACCGCCTACACGGCGGCCGAGATGGAGTATTTCCTGTCGGACGCCGAGCCCGCGCTGCTGGTCTGCGACCCCTCGCAGAGAGTCGAGTGCGCCGTTCCGACCGAGACACTGGATGCGAGCGGCGGTGGATCCTTCGCGGCAAGGCTGAGCGCCGCGCGCGCATTGGAAGCCGCGGCATCCCGCACGGCGGACGACATCGCCGCCATCGTCTACACGTCCGGCACGACGGGCCGCCCGAAGGGCGCCATGCTCACGCACCGCAACCTCGAGAGCAACGCGCGGACGCTGTGCGAGGCCTGGGGCTGGCGTGACGACGACGTGCTGCTGCACGCGCTTCCCATCTTCCACGTGCACGGGCTCTTCGTAGCCCTGCATTGCATCTTTCTTGGCGGCGGTTCCATGATATTCCTGCCGCGATTCGACGCGGATGCCGTGATCGAGCACCTGCCGCGAGCGACCGTCATGATGGGAGTGCCGACGTTCTATACGCGACTGCTCGCCCGCGGGGATTTCACGGGAGACGCGTGCCGCGGAATGCGCCTTTTCGTTTCCGGGTCCGCGCCCCTGGCGGCGCAGACGTTCGCGGATTTCGAAGTGCGAACGGGACATCGGATCCTCGAGCGATACGGCATGTCGGAAACCTTGATGAGCACGTCCAATCCCCTGGCCGGCGAGCGGATAGGCGGCACCGTGGGTTTCGCATTGCCCGGGGTCGAAGCGCGCATCGCGGACGATGGCGGGGTGTTGGCGAACGGGGAGGTCGGGGAGATCGAGGTCCGCGGCCCGAACGTCTTTCGAGGTTACTGGAGAATGCCGGACAAGACCGCGGAGGAATTCAGGAGCGACGGCTTCTTTCGGACCGGCGACCTCGGCACGATGGATGGCGAGGGCCGCATCTCCATCGTCGGCCGCGGCAAGGATCTGATCATCTCCGGCGGGTACAACGTCTATCCGAAGGAAGTGGAAACGCTGATCGACGATATGCCGGAAGTGTCGGAGAGCGCCGTGATCGGCGTGCCGCATCCGGACTTCGGCGAGGGCGTGGTCGCCGTCGTGGTGGCGCGGGATGCTCCGGTGGATACGGCGATGGTCGACGCGGCCCTGAAAGACAGGCTGGCGCGGTTCAAGCAGCCGAAACGCGTGGTCTGCGTGGACGACCTGCCGCGCAACGTCATGGGCAAGGTCCAGAAGAACGCATTGCGCGAGCGCTTCGCCGACCTGTTTGCGTAGAATGCGCGCGCGGCCGGGGTCGCCTGGTCCGCTCTACAGCGCCTTTCGGGAAGCGGGATCCATGAAAGCTACCCTGATTGCCGCCTACGCCCAGTTCGGCATGACCTTGCGGGCGAACAGGTCGAGCGAGTCATGGATCTGTTCCGGCGTATGAATGCCCGCCGGAATCAACAGAAAAGCTTCGTCGATGGGGACCGCGCGTGAGATGCGCTCGATGCGCTTGTTGAGGGTGTCGGGAGAACCCACCAGGAGTTCGGGCACCCCCTGTCCGAACGGCGTGGCCCAGGTGTCCCAGAACCATTGCATGTCTTCGAACAGCGCCTGCGCCCCGGCGTCGGTCTCGGCGCAGACCATGATGCCGCCCCAGCACGCTTCCTGGCCTGGCGGGACATCGTGACCGCAGGCCCCGGCCTCCTTGCGCCACTCGCGCCAGAGTAGCTGCAAGAACTCCGTGTTCCCGGAAAGCACGATCGGGCGGCCCTTGTGCCGGGCCCAGAACTTCGCCGTGCGCAGGCTCGCGGAGAAACCCCCGTACAGCGGTATTTCCGCCTGCAGGGGCCTCGGCGCGATACCGATTTCTTCGACCCGCATGTCGGCGTCCACGCCGCGGCCGAACCGGGTGTAGACGGGATGCGGGTGCGGATTGACGAAGTCCTCGGGTGGAAAGGTCCAGAACTCGCCTTTGTGCGAGAACGTCTCATTCGCCAGCGCCTTCGCCACCACCTCGACGAACTCCATGAAATAGCGCCGGTTGAGGTCGTCGTCCGGCGTGTCCTTCGTCCATGGCCCGACCGCCCGCAGTTCCGGGCGGACCTTGAAGTTCTCCACCCAGCGCGCCTGGTAGCCGCGTACCAGACCGATACCCAGTCGGCCGCCGAGCATATGGTCCATGGTGGCGATCTTCTCGGCGGTGGCGAGGGGGTTGTTCGCGGTGGACACGAAGCCGCAGGTGACGATCCGCATGGTCTCGGTGTGCTGTCCCAGCCACATCGCCATCAAGGCGGGGTCGTTGGCGATCTCGAAGCCTTCGATCTGCAGGTGGTGCTCGGGGTGGCCGAAGCCGAAATATCCCCGGGCTTCCGCGAACCGCGCGTAGTCTCCGAGCTCGTCGAGCATGCGCCGGTAGAGCACCGGGTTCCTGCCGGCCATGCCGGCTTCGAGTTCGTGGCGGCGTCCCACCGTGCAGTAGACGAAGAGGCCGAATTTCATTCGTTGTCCTGGACGAGGTTTCGGGCAGACTACCAGACTGTCGGACTTGCGGCGTCAGCGGCAAGATCGACAGCAGCTAGTTGGTCTTGGGCAGAGGTGAAACACGGCGCGGCACTTCGGATGCGACGGATTTCATGGCGACCGCGGCGCGACGTCTCCAGGCCCGTTCATTGCGGAGGATAACCGCGCCGATCAATGGTCTTGACATGTCTTGACACGTCCATAAGGGAGTCGCTGGCAAAAAGCTGACGGCGACAGGATTGCGCCTCCCTCCCCCCGGTGTCGACACGGCGTGTACACTCTTGACGCATGGACGCCAGGTGTCTGGACTACCGGCTGACGGACGAGGAGCGCAGGTCCTTTGACGGGCAGGGGTACTTCATCGCACGGAACGTGCTGCCGCCGGCGACCCTGGCGCGGGTGATCGATGCGGCCGATCGGCTCTACGTCGAATACCGACCCAGGTACGGCCTCGGTCCCCACGAGCGGCTCAACCACCTGGACTGCATCGGGTTCGACGAAGCGTTCCTGGACCTCCTCGATTGGCCGCGGACGATCGCGAAGGTCATCGACATTCTAGGCTGGCACATCCAGCTCTACCACAGCCATCTCATCGTCACGCCGCCGCCGCCGGAGAACCATCCGCCGCAAACCGGTCGCCTCGGCTGGCACCAGGACAGCGGTCGGTTGAATATCGACTTCGAAACCGATCCGCGTCCGCGCGTGTCGCTGAAGGTCGCCTTTATCCTCACCGACGTCGAGACGCCGGACCGCGGCAGCACCCACGTGATTCCCGGCAGTCACCGGCGCAATACGATGGATTTCCCGACAGACAACGCGGAGCATCCGGGCGCGACGCCGGTGCTCGCGCGCGCCGGCGATGCGGTGTTTTTCGACCGGCGACTGTGGCATGCCTCGGGCCGCAACGTATCGGTTTTCACCCGCAAGATGCTGTTCCTCGGCTACAGCTATCGTTGGCTGCGCCCGCGCGACGACATGACCGTGGACCACTACCTCGAAGCCGCGGACCCGATCCGTCGCCAGTTGCTCGGCGCGAGCCCCACCGGAGGGTTCGGGTACACGTCGCCGGCCGAGGAGGACGTGCCGCTCAAGGGGTGGCTGGAAGCGCACTTGGGGGAGGACGCGGTCCCTCCCTGAGGCGTTAGATTAGCCGGTTGCCTTGCGGATCGCCTCGTGGAGCGTTCCAAGGACATCGAGCATCGCGGCCACGCTGCGAGCCCCCGACTGGAAGATCGCGGTCGCATTGAGCGCTCCCCACTCGAAACCCATTTCCATCGCATCGACCGCACGGGCGACGACCCTGTCCGGTTCGGAGTAGAAACGCTTGCCGGCCTCGTCCCGTGGTGGCGGCGCGAGCATCTGCTGGTAGCCGATTGTGTCCGGATCTCGACCCGCGGCCTCCGCAAAGGCGGCGATCTTGTGCTTGCATCCGGCCGCCGCCGCAGCATCCGTGATGGCCATGGCAAGCCATCCGTCGCCGAGTTCGCCGACCCGGCGCAGGGCGGCCTCCGAAGTGCCCCCGATCCAGATCGGCAGGGCGCCGCCCTGGGGCGGTTTGGGCTCCATCGCCATGGCCGTGGATGTGTAGTAGTCGCCGTCGATGTCCACCTGCTCGTCGCGCCAGTATGCGCGCAGCACGCGGATCGCCTCGTCCATGCGCTTGCCGCGGTTGCGAAACGGTTCTTCCAGAGCGTCGTATTCGGATTCCTGCCAGCCGACGCCGACGCCGAGGCGCACGCGCCCGCCGGAGAGCGTGTCGAGGGTGGCTACCTGTTTTGCCACCAGCACCGGTTGGCGTTGCGGCAGAACGAGCACCTCGGTGCCGAGGCCGATGCTTGACGTGGCCGACGCGACGAAGCTCAGCGTCATCAGGGCTTCCATGACGGGCATCTTCGGGGGATAGATCGGCGCCGGACGCGAATCGGTGGCGAACCCCATGATGACGTGATCGAACGCGTCGAGCTGATCGAACCCGATCTCCTCGATCCCGCGCGCCAGTTTGACGATGCCTTCGCCGCCTTCGCGATAGGCGACGCTCGGAAACTCCACCGCGAGCTTCATACTCGTCTCCGTTGTTGTGGGTTGGGCGATAACCGATTATAAAACAAAAGGTTATCGTTTTTCGGTGTGCGGGATGGACCGAACGGGCACACGCTCCATGGCGTTGGAACTCGACCAACGGCAGAGATCATCGCAGATAAAGAAAAAACCACGCCCGACAGAACGGCGCGGGAAGGACGCTATCGATTTGGCGGGAACGTCCGTGGTCGCTGGACGCATCGGGCGTCCCCGCCCCGATTTAGGAGCTGATACACCCCTCAACCGTAGATATCACAGATCACCTCCTTTATTCAGTCCAACATGGCGCCCATTATGCGATTGCCGCGCGTCAAAGCAAGCGTTTATCGAGTTTGATTCGATTGCGGCGCGTTCCCGGGCCTGGCCAGCGACGGGCGGCAGCGGGCATTTTCAAGCGGATACGACTCGCCCGTGCGGAGGTGAGCCAGGACGCATCGGTCATCGTCCAGCAGAAGTTGGAAAACCTCCGGGGAGTCAAGCACCCGCCCGCTGCCGACGCGGCCCTCCATGGTCCGCCGGGCACGGCGCTCGATGGTCAGGATGCTGGATGTCGTAAGGGCGTCGTCTGCGATCAGGACCTCGGTGCCGAGGGCGGCGGCGATTGCCCGCGCGATGTCGGCGCGGCCGGCCGGCGTCGAATCCATGATCGCGGCAGGGGGGCCGGTGCCCGCTGTCGCGCAGCATCCGGTCAGCCACAGCGATGCGAGATGCATGCATGTCACCATCGGTTCTGCAGCCAGATGGACTTCGGCACGATTGCGTCGACCACGGATGGTAGTAGGGAACCTCCGGTGGGCCGCGCGGACCGGAGCGCCGCGGGCGTGGGACAGGTTCCGTCGATGCGGTACTGGAGCGCGGCCTTGAGGCGCGCCTCGTCGATGTCTCCCAACTTGTGCCCGAGGTCGTCGCCGACAACGCAGCCGGGCACGGAAACGCCTTCGGTGCGCGCCGTATTCTGCGGCGAGAACCCGTCGGGGTAGTCGCCGAACCCCTTGGCGTTGACGCCGCGGAACTGGATGGAGAAATACGTGGTTCCGCAATTGTCGGCCGGATAGAAACCGTAGGGTTTGCCGCAGGTGGTCGTGCCGATCTGGATGACTTCCAGGTCGATGCCGCGCAGCCCATTGATGATCGATTCGCTGGCAGAGCAGGTTCCGCCTCCGGTGAGCACGAATACCCTCGACAGATCCAGATTCGGCAGGGATCTCCCGGACGGGACGGAAAGCCCGATCGTCGAATCGTAGAAGGGGACCGGCGCGAGGACTCTGCCGGTGACCGGGTTGAATGTCCGGTGTTTGTCGTTGAAGCGCAGTTCGTCGAAAGTCCTTCCCGCCGCCGACGGCCCCGCGATCATATAAGCCACCTGACTCGCTATCGCGAGGTAGCCGCCGCCGTTGTAGCGCAGATCGAGCACCAGATCGTCGACGTCGGCCTGTTCGAACTCTGTCATCGCATCGACCAACTCCCGTTCCGCGGTCGCGATGTGATCATTGAAGACCATGTAGCCGACTGGTCCCGAGTCTGTCTCCATGACGCGATTGTTCTGCACGGGATCGGACGTGATGATGGCGGATGTGAGCAAAACCGTACGTGGTTCGCTGGCGCCGAGATCCTGGATCTGGAATTCGTGCGTCTCTCCGGCGTCGTCTGGAAAGAACGCCGCATTCAGGATGGAGGCGCGGCCGTAGGCTACGCCAGTACCGTCGGCGGCCAGCAATCGCGCGCCGCGACCGAGTTTTGCCCGGGAGGCCGGCGAGTCCGGCTCGACATACGCTATTCGATAATCTCGAGGCGGTCGCCGGGACAGCGCCGCCAAACCCATACCGTAGCCGGCCGAAACGCCGGACTGGGAAAGCCGCTCCCACTCATCGGTGGGGTAGGTGAAGTGAAACCGGTCCCGGTCCGCGCCAGACGGTGTCGTGGCGAAGGTCCTCATGAGATCGAAGTAACGCGGCGTTGGATGCAGGACGGGGTCCACGTCGACGATTTCGTCGTACCAGAGATAGAGGTTGTTGCTCCAGGAGCGCAGCCAGTTGTTCTCGTCGACGAACGTGCCGGGACGGTCCGGGAAGTTCCCGCTGCGCGGATTGGCGCAGCGGGCGGCAAATTCCCGTGCCGGTGGGAAAACGTCCGGTTCCACGGTTCTTCTCCCGTCCAGCGGAAACGGATCCCGTCCGTCCGCGACGGTATCGCCGTCGCTGTCGGGATCTTGCGGGTCGAGTCCGTCCGCGATCTCGTCCAGGTTCGGGAGGCCATCGCCGTCGCTGTCTACCTGCGCCAGTTCGACGGTGTCGCCGACGCCTTCGTAGGTGACGGCGAGGTCCCGAATCCGGTCGATCATGTCGCCGCCGGATGTGGCGTCGAGGCCGAGGAGTCGCCTGACGTGTTCCCGACGTTCGCTGCTTCCCAGTGTCGCCTCCAGTTCTGCAGCCGCTACCCGAAGCAGGTCCGCCACGTCGACGGTGTCGTCGCCGGCGACCGTATCGTTTGCGGGCAGGGCGCCCGACTCGGCGAACGCCGCGACCAGCAGTTCGACCATGTCGTCTTCCGTGCCTGGATCGACGAGCGCGAGCAGGCTTGCATTCAGTATCGCAACCAGGAATTCGACAACGTTATGGGCGGTGGCGATGCGATCCGGCGCATCAGTGAGATCGACGATGTCAATCAGGGCGGGGTCGTCGCCGAGGTCGACATCGCGTTGCGTGATCTGCGACAGAATCATCTGGAGCGCCTCGGCCATTTCCCGGTTCGCCCGGTCGATGTTCGCGGCGGTCAGGCCGCCGAGCGTGATCGCCCTTGCCACTGCGGCCGTCGTGAACGGCGTGATGTTCACGGCGTCGGGCGGCGTGTTGGACGATACGGACGAGACGGCGACGGAGAGCGTTGAGGATAGCGACAGCCTTTCCCCGAAATCGGCCCGGACACCATTCTCATCGATGCAGCCATCCAGCAGGTCGCAGAGATACCGGCTCGTTCCCTCGTCGTTCGGTCCGACGTTGATGCGCAGCGGCCCATCGTGATCCGTTTCGACCTCGCGCGCGGCGAAGCGGCCATCGTCCCCGGTCTGTGCCGAGGCGAGTTCCGTTTCCCGGGCGTCCGGCGCGATGGCAAAAAACCGCACATCGCCTGCCGAAACCAATCCGAGCGCGGCGCGTCCCGCTGGAATATCGATTGTCGCTGGCGCGGCGGGAAGCGGACCTGGCGGCGGTGTTGAACTCGATCCGCCGCCGCACGCTCCGGCAAGCACCGGGAGTATTGTCGTCGCGATCTGGCGCAGCGGCGCGCGGGCGATACTGCGCATGGTGCGCGGCGCGTAATGCCGATGATCGCCTTGGGTGCGCTGCGGGCGGTACACGGCGCTAGCCGGCCAAGCCGTGTCCCGTTGCCAGGACGGCCTTGCGGAACGCCGCTTCCGACTTCGCGGGTACGACGAGGCGGCGGTCGCCGGCGAGTTGGCACAACCTGCCCACGCTTCTGTCCTCCACAAGCCGTAGCGCCAAATCGGCAGTGGCGCACTCGAATACGATAGCGGTGCCTTGACGCTTGAGGGCGCGGGCGTCGCGGGCGGTTCTCCGCAGCAACCCTTCCACAGTCTCGGGCAGGTCTTGATCGTCGTGCGCCCGGAGGAATTCCCTTAGCTCGTCCGCGTCATGTCCTGTTTCGACCGCAAGCAGCATCTTGGTGCGGTCGAGGCGCCAGGTGTGGTCGTCCTCCCTGTTGGCGTACGTTGCGAGCAACAATTCCTCGGCGGCAGTCAAAGGTTCGCCAAGGTGCTGTAGCCGCAGGTCGGCGAACAGCCGCAGGGAGGCGTGCGACTCCGGGGTCGGGGCCGCATAGTCATCCGCGAGCCCTAGACAGAATTCACCCAGCGGGTTTATCCGGAAATAGCGCAACCCATCGTAGCGGCTCAAGTACGACAACTCGTCGGCACCCCAAAGCTGCGTGAAGTCGATGCGCGCCTCGCGGGGATGGGAGAAGGCGAGGTCCACGATCCCGAGCGTCGCCGCGTATTCGAACAGCAGGCAGAGCATGTAACGATCCTGGATGATGCCCCAATTGTGCGAGCCGTCGTAACCGAGGCTGCCGTATTCGGTGTCCACGAGGTACAGGCGCCAGGGATCGCGCGTCACTTCGAAGCGCAGGGAACTGGCGAGCATGAACCGCGAGAACTCGTCGAAAAGTATCCACGCGCCTGTCGGGCATTCGCGCAACGCCTTGGCGACGACGCGCCGCCGGTTGGCTGGCGCCGTCATCGCTTGCTTCCCCCTGCCGCGCGTCTGCCCCTTGATGTCGTCGATGCGGCTGAATTCGTCGAAAATCGTCGTCCTTTGCCAGCGCTCCCAAAGCCGCTTCAACGTCGTTGCCGGCGGTGCCCGCAAGGCCGCGTGTCCGGGCTTGGTCAAAGCGAGCCTGCTACCGCGCAGTTCGACCAGGTTGCTGGCCTGCAACAGCATCGGCCACGCGAACGACCGGATCGGACCAGGCACCTGGTGCCAGGAACGTTCCTTCTGCTCGGTGGGATCGAAGAAGTCGCCGCCGTCGAGCAAGGCCGCTATCCGGCGGACGGAGACGGCGGATGGCCTTCGCGTCTTGGAGCTGACAGCGACCTGGCCCTGATCGACCAGCCTGAGCAAGGCGAGCACCTCCGCGGTTGCCGCGCGAGCCGTATCGCGCCGCGTCAATGCCACTTCGTCGACAGGGCGCTGCTCGCCTCTCGGTACGTAGCCTCGGCGAGGTTGGCGGAATGTGGCTGGCGCCTCCGCGACCCCGTCAATCTTCAATTCGGGCGGCGCTGCGACGAACCGGCGCAAGCCCGCCGCCAACTCGACCGGCAGAACGGTGGCTTCGTAGGAGTAGCGCGAGGGTGGATAGAGGAACAGCCGCAGCGGCGAGGACGTTCGGGACAGGCGCGAGGCGAAGCCCTCCGGCAGTTTGCCGTACTTGGCCCCGAAAGACACGGCGTTGAACGTGCCGGTGCCGTGCAGCGCTTCCGCGACAGCCAATTGCTGCGTCTCGTCGAGCAGCTTCCACGCGGCGCGGAGTCCGCCTCCCGATAGTTGTTGCGTGATTGCCGCCGCCTTGTCCGCCTTGCGCGTGGGGTGCGGCTTGACCGCGGGAAGCAGTTTCAGCAACTCGGTAAGGACATCGCTGTTCAAGGACGAAAGCGATTCCTCAAGCGTTGCAGGTGATCGGGGGATATCCAAATTGACTGTTGCCTATGTCTGGAAACGCGGAGGTTCCCTCCTGTTTCCCTTATGCGCGGTGGGCAATCCGCTCCCGGATCAGCGCCATGACGCCCCTCGGAGGCGAACCCGTGCGCCGTATTCCACCCTCTTCAGGCCCTCTGTCTCACCCATCCACGCCGCCCCGATCGGCGCTGCGCGCCGTTCTACGGCGGTCCCTCAGACCAGCAGCCGGTAAGGCGCCTCCAGGTATCCGCGCACCTCTACCAGGAACTCGGCGGCGGGCGCGCCGTCGAGGACACGGTGGTCCCATGTGAGCGACAGGCGCAGGGCCTTCCGCCGGACCGGCGTTTCGCCGTGCCAGGCGACGCCGTCATAGATGCGCCCGACGCCGAGAATGCCGGATTCCGGCGTGTTCAGGATCGGCGTGAAGGTGTCGACGCCGTACATGCCGAGCGAGGTGACGGTGAACGTTCCGCCGCTCATGTCGTCCAGGCCCAGGCCGCCGCTTCTGGCGCGTTCGGCCAACTCGCGGGACTCGCCCGCGATGGTCTTGATATCCTTGGAGTCGGCGTCGCGAATCACGGGGACGACCAGCCCTTCTTCGAGCGCCACGGCCATGCCCACGTGCACCGCGCCATGGTGCAGTATGGTGTCGTCGGCGAGCGTCGCATGCATCCGCGGGTGCTTCGTCAGGGCCTTGGCGGCGGCGATGATGATGATGTCGGTATAGCTCGGACGCACGCCGTCGGACTCCCACTCGGCGACGAGTTGGGTTCTGAGCTTCACGGCGTCCTCCATGTCGACTTCCATCTCCATGGTGAGTTGCGCCGAGTTCTGCAGGCTCGCGTACATGCGTTCGGCGATGGTGCGCCGCATGCCGCGCATCGGCGTCGCGGCGGGCTGGGCCTCGGCCGCCTCGGCGGCGCGCTCGACATCGTCCCGCGTGATGCGGCCGCCGGGACCGGTGCCCTCCACTGAATCGATATCGACTCCCAGTTCGCCGGCCAGTCTGCGGGCCGCCGGGGAAGATGGCTGACGGCGTCTCGGTTGCGGTTCGGGCTTGGCCTTGGCGGCATGGGCGGTCACGTCGCCCTCGGTGATGCGGCCTCGCGGACCGGTCCCTTCGACCTCGGCCAAATCGACGTCGAGTTCCGCCGCCAGCCGCCGCCCGGCGGGGGAGGCCGCGGGGCGCCGCCCAGCAGCGCGTTTAGGCGCCGGCGCTGCTGCGGCCGCCGCCGGCTGAGGCGCCTTCTTTTCTTCCACCGGCGCATCGAAGGGCAACGGAGTCGGAGTCGGCAGCACATCCGGAATCGTCTCGTCCGGCGCGAATATGAATCCGATGACATCGCCGGGGCCCAACTCCGTTCCCGCGCTGACGAGGTGCTTGACGGTGCCGTCGGCCTCGGCGTCGACGTCCATGTTCACCTTTTCGGTTTCGAGGCGGTAGAGCATTTCGCCTTTCTCCACCTGGTCGCCGTCGGCGATAAACCATTCTTCGACGCTGCCTTCGGTCATGGTCATACCGACCTTGAGCAATCGGACTTCAACCGGCATGACGAACTCCCTCTGCGGTTGGAAAAATCATGGCGCCCTCGCGGGCCGCCATTTCCAGTGTGGACTTGACATCGATCACGCGGGGACCGTCGCGGCGCACGGTGAGCTTCGCGCGCTGCCCCGCCTTCATGACGCGTTCGCGCTCGCCGTCGAAGGCGAGCACGCAGGGTCCGACGATCTCCACCGGCTCATCGAAAGCGATCCGGCGCGCGTCGGCGATGGCGATGTCGTCGAACCGGCCTGGCGCGATCGGCGCGCGGACATGCCACTGCGCCGGTTCTCCTCTCGCCGTGAACTCGACTGCCAAGCCTCCGTCGTCTTCGTCCGACATCGGCTGGAGCAGACCCGCGATGGACGTGATTCCCACCGCGGCCGGTATGGCGCGGGTCAGGACGGCTGCGATCAGCCGGTCGCCGGACAATAGCGCGCGGGCGCCTACGAACCGGTCGACGGTCGCCACCGCGTCGATCAGGGCGATGTCGTCGTCTTCGCCCTCGATCTCGATGTGGACGACCTTGACCTGAGGGGCAACATCGCCCACCGCCACGGCGCCGGACGCTACGAGCGCGGCGGCGGCGCCGGCGACGGAGCCTTCCTGCATGCCCGGGAATACGTTGTTCGTCCCGGTCGAGATAGGAACGAGGGGGGCGTCGAGCCATCCCTTGGCCAGCGCCCGGTTTGTGCCGTCGCCGCCGAGCGAAATGACCGCGCCGCAGGATGCCTCGCGCATGGCGGATGCCGCATGGACCGTGTCCCGGGCGTTGCCGTAGCGTGGCCCGGCCACCGCTGTCCCGGCGACGCCCGCGTTTGCGACCGCGCTGTGGGCGATGGCTCGCAGGTCGTCGAGATACAGCACGGATGGGTTCGCGTCCGCCGCCGCGATGCCCGCCAGGCAGCGCGCCAGGACGGCGCGTTTCTCCTGATTGTCGAACACCGACGCACCGGCGGCGACCCGGCGAATATCCTTGCCGGAATCGGGATTCGCCGCGAGGCCGACAAGGCAGGTCATCTGATGCCTGTGTTCAAAGCCCCAGCAACTCGGTCGCCGAGGCAACGATCTTGTCGGCGTTCGGGACGAAACTCTGTTCCAGGGACGGGCTGAAAGGCACCGGCGAAAACGGGGCGCCGACGCGGCCAACGGGAGCGTCCAGATAGTCGAACGCCAACTCCTGCACCTGCGCGGCGATCTCGCCGCCCATGCCGCCGAAACGCACGGCCTCGTGGACGACCATGGCGTTGTGGGTCTTCTCCACGGAGGCGACCAGCGTATCCGTGTCCATGGGCTGCAGCGAGCGCAGGTCGATCACTTCGGTGTCGATGCCCTGTTCCGCCAAGGTTTCCGCGGCGCTTACCGACTCGTGGACCATCCGGCTGTAGCTGATGATCGTGAAGTCCGTGCCCGGCCGCACGATATTGGCCTCGCCGATGGGCACGGTGTAGGCCTCTTCCGGAACTTCGCCGGTCAGCGCCAGCGACGCCTTGTTCATGACCACGAAAACAGGATTGTCGTCGCGCGAAGCGGCGATCAACAGGCCCTTGGCGTCGTAGGGAGTCGACGGCATCACGACCTTGAGCCCGGGGATATGGCAAATCCACGACTCGAGGCATTGCGAGTGCTGGGCCGCCATCGAGTTCCTGGCGCCGCACATGGTCGTGATCGTGATCGGCAGCGTCGCGCGGCCGCCGAACATGTAGCGCATCTTCGCCATCTGGTTCGTGACTTCGTCCATGCACTCGCCGAGGAAGTCCATGAACATGATGTCGACTATGGGGCGCAGACCGGCGGCCGCGGCCCCGACGCCCAATCCGATGATGCCCTCCTCGCTGATCGGCGTGTTGACGATCCGCTCGGGGCCGAATTCGTCGAGCAGCCCCCTGTAGATGCCGAACACGCTGCCGGCGCCGGCCACGTCCTCGCCGGCGATGAACGCGTCGGGTTCTTCGTTCAGGATGGTCGCCGCCGCCTCCTTGACGGCGAGGACGTAGGACAGTTCGCGTTTTCCGTTTTCTTCTTCAGCCATCGTGTTTCTCGCTTAAGCGTATACGTCGTCGAGGAGGGCGTCGGGATCGGGCATCGGGCTCGCCTTGGCGAACTCGACCGCGGCTTCCACTTCGCGGGCTATTTCTGCGTGAACTTCTTTCGCCGCGTCGGCGGACAGCACGCCCTGTTCCGCCAGGCGCGCCTCGAACATTTCGATCGGATCCCGTTTCAGCCACTCGGCGAGTTCTTCGTCCGTGCGGTACGTGCGGCCCATGCCGCGCCTGCCGACATGGTCGTAGAACCGGTACGTCTTGCACTCGAGCAGCGTCGGACCGTCGCCGTCTCTCGCGCGCTCGACCGCCGCGCCCGCCGCCTCGTACACGGCCATGACGTCCATGCCATCGACGATGACGCCGGGCATGCCGTATCCGGGGGCGCGGTCGGCGACGTCGGTGATGGCCTGGTGGTCGCGCTGCGGCGTGTACTCGCCGAATCCGTTGTTCTCGCAGACGAACAGGACCGGCAGCTTGTACAGCGCGGCCATGTTGGCGGCTTCGTGGAAGGCGCCTTCGTTGCTCGCGCCATCGCCGAAGAAGGTGACGGCGACGTTGCCGTTGTTCTTGTACTTGTTGGCGAATCCGGCGCCCATGGCGATGGGCGGCCCGCCGCCGACGATGCCGTTGGCGCCGAGCATCCCGATCTCCAGGTTGGAGACATGCATGCTGCCTCCCTTGCCCTTGCAATAGCCGTCGACGCGCCCGAACAGCTCCGCGAACATCCTGTCGAATTCGCCGCCCTTGGCAATGAGATGGCCGTGTCCCCGATGGGTGCTGGTGATCTGGTCCTGGTCCGTCAGGTGCGCCATGACGCCGACGGCGACCGCTTCTTCGCCGACATAGAGGTGAAGCGCCCCGGGAATGAAACCGTTCTCCGCCATTCGGCCGGCCTCGTCCTCGAACGTGCGAATGCGCACCATGCGCCGGTGGATATCGAGCAATACTTCGTCGTCAGGTTGTGTAGTCACGCTTTCCCCTTTCACATGCCCCAAAGCCGGTGCCTTCGGCATCGCCCGTTTCTTGCGAGGGGTTCCCCCTCGCGCTCCCCAAGCTGATGGCTCCGGCCCGGCCCCGCTCGTCGTCCATGCAACATCCCGCCCCAGGTCGCGTGCGCTCTCCGGAGCGGTCGTTCCATGGAAGTCGCGCGCTATTTTGCGTGAATCCCAGCCAGATAGGTAGTGCGGTTCGGTGATAGCGGGTGCTAGCGCGACGTTCACGCATTTGTGCGTGACGGCCATCGATTATCTCCACATGGCGCTAACGGGCACCGCCCACATGCGTTCGTCGAACGGGACGATGCTGTTGCCTCGATAGAGGACAATACCGCAGACAAAGTCGTCATCGACCTGTCGCCGCAGCTCTTTCAGGCCCTTGAAGTCATCGTCGTCGACGGCGTCCCGTCCCTTCGCCTCGATGCCCGCGAGTTTGCCATCGGGGCGTTCCAGCACGAAGTCCACTTCTTTCCCATCGCTGGTTCTGAAATGATGCAGGTCGGCGATTCCGTCCGACGCGGCTAACTGTTTGGCCAGTTCCGTGGCGACAAAATTCTCGAAGATGTGCCCGAACGTGTGCGGGTCGTTGATTTGGCATCGCTGGAGGTTTATCTGAAGCAAGTGACAAAGCATCGACGTGTCCACGATGTAGTTTTTCGGAGATTTCACCAGACGCTTGCCGATATTTCGGAACCACGGCTTCACGTCCATGGTCAGGAAGATCATTTGCAGAAGAACGCGGTAGTTTCTTGTCGTTACGGCGTTCTGTCCTATCGACCGGGCGATATCCGCTTCATTGACCAGTCCCCCCGGCCGGCTCGCGAGCACCTTCAGCAAGTTGGGTAGAACGCCGAGCTTGGCAATACCGGCCATTTGCCTGACATCCCTTTGCAGCAGGGTGGCAATGTAGCTTTCAAACCAATCGTGGCGCACGGCCTCTTCCCGATCCCAAATCTCTGGAAAGGTAGCCCGCTGGATCATGTCCACCGGAGCGACTTCCGTTGGGCACGCGCCCGGCTTGAAGCCGTTGTCGAACAGGCACGTCAAGAAATCGCCCTTGCCCCCCGCAATCTCCAACGCCGACAAGGGATAGAGCGTCAGAACACGCATTCGGCCCACCAGTGCGTCGGATAGTTTCGGCAGCGACAGTACGTTGGCCGAGCCCGTCAGCAGGTAACGGCCTCGGGCGGCCTGATTGCTCTCGCGACGCGCCTCGTCGACCAGAAGTTTGAGCGTTCGGAAGAGGCCCGGCACCAATTGCACTTCGTCGAGAACCAAGGGGTCTTCGTAGGCTCGGAGAAAACTCTCCGGATTGGCTTCCGCCGCCCCGAGCATGGTCGCCTGATCGAAAGTCACATATTCCGCGGGCCACTCGTTGGCGGCAAGCTCCAGCGCCAGCGTACTCTTCCCTGCCTGCCTGGGTCCGTTGACATAGACGATTGGGGAACTCCCAAGCGCCTGCACGATGCGCTTGCGCAAACTTCGCTCGATCAACCCCATCGTGCGATCCGAACTCCAGACATGAAGATCGGTTTTAGAATATCAAAAAGTGCCCTTTGTATTTGCAAGGTTTGCTCGAAGTGTCGCCGTCGCTGCGATCCATTCCACCCGTCTCGGCGCGAATCTCGCGCTTCAGGCGGTATCGTGCCCTCGCAGCCTATCGGGCCATGACCGCTCTGACCGCGCGCCAGGCACTCGACCCGCAGAGGAGTCGCTGTCACCGAACGCCTGACGCTGACTCCTCGTGTCCAAACGTTCGTCCGGGACGTCTGCTCAAAGTCCGTATTTCTCGCCCAGGTATCTGCGTAGCGGCGTGGGGCAGGCTTGGGCCACCTCCTGCCAGAGCAAGAAGCGGGAACCCGCCCGAAGATCGGGATGCCGGATTGCGGCATGCACCGTCCACCAATGGTGCAGCAGGTCGGGACGGCGACCGTCGCAGAGAAGCACGAAGTCGTACCCGTGCGCGACGGCTGCCAGAACGTTTCGTATCAACTGATAGATTCAGCCGAGCGGTTTATAGCAGTCCGAACCCGACGGAGCGATGCGCGGAGTATCGCCGCCGAGGCACTGCGACGTCTGGCTCACAGGGTATGCGGCGCCACCGCCCGACCAGTGGCCGCGGACCGGTGCACGGCTTCCACCTTGCGCATGTAGAGCAGCCCTTCCTCGAAGTCCGGGCGAACGGGCCGCGCTTCCGGGGGCGTCCCTTCGCGGGCGGCCCGCACGGCGGCGATGAAGTCGGACTCCACCGACCACGCGGTCCGCTTCTCTTCGGGTACGTTCACCTGCTGCAGCGACTCCCCGGGCCGGGCCCATTCCAGGGTTTGCTGATAGTCGTAGCGGAACGTCCCCTCGGTTCCCCGAACGGTGATCGATGACGCTCTCCCGGAACTGTCGACGGATACCCCCGAGTGGTGTTCGACGATGAGCGCGCCGCTTGCGAGCGTGCCGCTGATCGCCACGACCTGCGGAACGTCGATGGCCACTGGTTGCCCCGTTTCGCCGGTCTTTTCGGCGATGGGCGTCGACAGGTGCGCCGTCAGACTTTCGTATGGGCCCACGAGCCCATTCAGCATCTCGGCGTATATGCCCATGGACATGATCTGGTAGCCGCTGTAGTCGGCGCGCTCGCGCCAGTGCACGGAAGAGCGGTCGAGGTTCGCGCCGCTGACCACGGACAGTTCCACCGACGTGATCTCGCCCATGTCGGACCGAACCAGGTCGCGGATGTACTGCTCCAGTTGAAAGGGCACCGGGCAGATCATGTTGACGAGATCGGGATTCGCCTTGGCAACCGCGAGCATCTCCTTCGCTTCGGCCACGTTCATGCACATGCGCGCCTGGCAGAAACAGTGCTTGCCAGCCTGAAGCGTCGCGATGGACAGTTCCCGGTGCATGTAGGGCCAAGTGCCGATAAAGATGATGTCCAGATCGTCCCGGGCAATAACCCGCCGCCAGTCCGTATCGACTTCGGGAATGCCGAAGTCGCCCGCCACGCGCTCGGAACTCTCTCTGCTCCGGTTGCACACGACGACCACCTCGACGCCGTCGATGGCCGCCAGTCCGGGCAGATGCCGGCTGCGGCAAATGCCGCCGGCGCCGATGAAGCCAATGCGAAGTGAATCCGTGCTCATGGTGCGGTTCCTCCATGTATTCCCTGGGTTGCTCGGCGCGTCCGGGCCGGGTGCGCCGTTTTGTTCCATCAAGCCGCGTCGCGCGCCCCTGCAGCCTTCGGCCGTTCAGTATCCACGCGGGTTTCGGCGGCGCCGGGATTGCTGAACGTCAGCACGCCGTCCGCGAGCGGCCGGCGATACACGATCTTTCTGTCCCTCAGGTAGTTCTGCGTGTTCCGCCAGGGATCGCGGTCTCCCTGCCTGGGGAAGAGATGTATCGACCGGGCCATGTAGCCCGGCATGAAGTCGACGATCCACGGGCGTCGATCCATGATGCGGTCTTCCTCCCGCAACCGCGGTGTGCATTGACGCGCGCCTGTCTCCGTCATGCGGTTGAGCACGCGGCAGACATACTCGCAGGTGAGGTCCGCCCGCAGCGTCCAGGAAGCGTTCACGTAACCGAAAACGTTGGCGAAGTTGGGGACGTCCGCGTACATCATGCCCTTGTAGCAGAGCGTTTCCGAAAACCTCACGGGGTCGCCGTCCACGCTGATGCTGATGCTGCCCATGACTTCTAGGTTCAACCCGGTCGCGGTCACCAGGAGGTCGGCCTTGACGTCCTCTCCCGAGGTGAGCCGCACGGTATCGCTGTCGAATCCGGCGATCGTGCCGGTCACCACTTCGGCCTTGCCGTCCCTGATGGCCTTGAAGAGATCGCCGTCCGGAATGAGGCAGAGGCGCTGGTCCCAAGGGTTGTAGCTAGGCGTGAAATGCTTGTCCACGTAATCGTCGCCGAGTTGCTTGCGCGCGGCGTTGAGGAGCAACCGCTTGATCTTTTCGGGCTTGGCGCGCGTGGCGCGGTAGAGGTAGCGCTGCATCAGCACGTTCTTCCAGCGGGTGACGGCGTAGGCGAGTCTTTCCGGCAGCAGCCGGCGCAATCGATTGGCGATGGCGTCGCGCGCCGGCAGGGAGATCACGTAGGTGGGGGAGCGCTGGATCATGGTGACCCGAGCCGCCTTCTCCGCCATGGCCGGGACGAGCGTCATGGCGGTAGCCCCGCTGCCGATGACCGCCACGCGCTTGTCGGCGTAGTCGAGATCCTCCGGCCACGCCTGCGGATGGATCACGGGACCCTGGAACCGTTCGATGCCGGAGAACTCCGGCGTATAGCCGTCCGCGTAGCTGTAGTAGCCAGTGCACATGAACAGGAAGCTGCATGTGAAGCGAACTTGGTCGCTCTTGTCCCGTTCGGCGTCGACTGTCCAGCGCGCTTGTCCGCTGGACCATGCCGCGCTCGCTACCTGATGGCCGAATCGGATATGTGGCGTTACCTCGTATTCGGTGGCCGTTTCCGCCAGGTAGGCGAGGATGGACTCACCGTCCGCGATCGACTTCTCGCTCTTCCACGGCTTGAAGCTGTAACCGAAGGTGTGCATGTCGCTGTCGGAGCGGATCCCGGGGTAGCGGAACAGATCCCAGGTGCCGCCGATGGCGCCGCGCCCTTCCAGGATGACGAAGGTCCGATCGGGGCACTTCGTCCGCATGTGACACGCGGCGCCGATGCCGGAAACCCCGGCGCCGACGATGATCACATCGAAATGTTCCATGCTTGGGCCAACCCCTTGATTCGGTGAACGCAATTGTGCGGAGTTTGCACTTGACTATAGTAGCGGATAGCGACCTCACACAGTTGGCCAGACTCTGGGGTACCGAGGTCTCGCGGCGCGTCAGTTTATCCGGGCGAACCGGCTGAAGCGTTGTTCGAGAAAGCGGCGATCGGGGTGTGCGGAAGGATCAACGGGCACCCGAAGGTTCGAACCCGCCAGTCGTTTCAGGCTTTCCAACAGGGGACCATCTCGGACCTCGCGCACTTGCCTTGCAACGTGAACGCGGAGATCTGGATCGATGCCAATGAGATTGGAGTCAAACGCCGCGTGGTGAAGCGTGGACATGCAGATACCGTTGGTCACCGACGCGCAGGTCCCCGGAAAGCGCGGCGTCGCCATCGGGAAGCGTCCTGTAGATCTTGTGCAGTTCAAGGGAAACCGG
>CAZFGB010000200.1:0-39016 GCA_964518405.1 uncultured Pseudomonadales bacterium
GTATCTGCGGGTCTTTTTGCCCCCTGGACTTTGTTGCTCCTCCTTGTGTGGTGCCTGCCACACGGCGTCGTCGCGCCTCGCCAGGAACCAAAAATCCCTCGCAGCTACACTCGCATCTTTAGACTTGACGGAACACTAGCGTGCGCGTTCCGCCAGCGCCGCGGTCACGCGTTCGGCCATGCGCCCCGCCCTGTCGTCCGTGTCCGCCACGACGCGGGCGAGGCGTTCCTCGACTTCCAAGCATTCGTGCGCGAAATTGAGCGCCGCCATCACCGCGATACGGTCAAGGCCAACGACTTTTCCGGTCGCCCGGATCTCCCGCATGCGCGCGCTGAGCGAGCGCGCGGCGCGCATCAGGTCATCAACCCGGTCGCGCGGACAACTTATCTCGTAGTCCCGGTCGAGAATCTTGACGGTGACCGTCGTCGTATCGCTCACGATGTGTTCTCAAGCGCCTTGAGGCGGTTGATCATCGACTCCACCCTCGTCTTCGCGAGTTCGTTCTTTTCGATCAGCTTGGCCCGATCCGCGGTCAGGGATTCCTGCTTTTCCCTGAGCGCCCGGTTTTCAACGGCCAATGCTTCGCAAAGCTCGATCAACGCGTCGATATTGTCTTCGAGAAGGGCCAGACCAGAGGAAGGCATCGGCTCATTGCGCACACGTGGATGGACGTAGTGTGAACCGGAATGACGTTTATGTGAAGCGTCCGCCGATCCGCGTATGTTGATAGCATTGACGCAACCCATTGGTTTCATTCAGATGCACATGAGCAGCCCCGCCGACCGGGCCGTCGAGACCACGCCAGGCATCGAACCGGCGGAGTACCGGGACCGCCGCGCTCGCCTGATGGCCGCGCTCGCCGACAACGACGTCGCCATCGTTCCCGGCGCGTCCATCAGGTACCGCAATCGCGACACCGAGTATCCGTTTCGCCAGGACAGCGATTTCTACTACCTCACAGGTTTCGAGGAGCCCGACAGCGTGCTGGTGATCGCGCCCGGCTCGGAATCCGCCGAGACGACGCTGTTCTGTCCCGCGCGCGACCCGGAGCGCGAACAGTGGACCGGGGAACGCCTGGGCCCCGAACGGGCACCGCAGACCCTGGGCGTCGATGCCGCATTCCCCAACTCCGAGCTCGACAAGGTCCTGCCCCGGATTCTCGACGGCCGGTGGTGCGTTCACACCGTATTGGGCGAATACCCGGAGTTCGACCGGCGCCTGATCGCTTGCGCGTCCAGCGCCCGCGCGCGGGGAGCGGAAGTCCGCGGGTGCGAATTCCAGCCCCTGCAGCGCCTGCTGCATGAACAACGCCTGTTCAAATCGCCCGCCGAACAACGGTTGATGGAGGCCGCCGGGCAAATTACCGCCCGCGCGCACATCGACGCCATGCGGCGCTGTCGAGCCGGTTTGACCGAAACGCAGCTCGAAGCCACGCTGGTGCACGCGTTCATGCGGGCGGGAGCGCGCGCCGCGGCGTATCCGTCCATCGTTGCCGGGGGACGCAACGCCTGCGTCATGCACTACGTCAAGAACGACAGTCCTCTGCGGGACGGCGACCTGGTCCTGATCGACGCCGGCTGTGAACTCCAGCACTACGCGTCAGACGTCACTCGGACATTTCCGGTCAACGGCGCCTATACGCCGCGCCAGCGGGATCTCTACGAGGTCGTGCTCGCCGCCCAGGCGGCAGCATTGGACGCCGCTGTCCGCGGCGCCCGCTGCACCGCGCCGCAGGACGCGGCAACCCGCGTGCTCGCGCAGGGGCTCATCGACCTCGGCCTGCTCGGGGGAGGACTCGACGAGGCACTGGAAACCGCGGCGTACCAACGGTTCACCGTGCACCGATGTTCGCACTGGCTCGGTATCGACGTACACGATGTCGGCGAATACCGCTGCGACGGCGATTGGCGCGAACTGGAGGCCGGCATGGTATTGACGATCGAACCGGGCCTCTACATTCCCGACAGCTTCGACGATGTCGATGAAGCGTGGCGCGGCATGGGCGTTCGCATCGAAGACGACGTCGTCATCACCGCCGCGGGCAGCAAGGTGATCACCGATGCCGTTCCGAAAGCCGCGGCGGACATCGAAGCGCTGATGCGCGGCTGATTCCAATTTTCTAGCGGTCACTTTCCAGGCGCACGAATACGGATATCCGCTGTCATAGCTGAAGTTTCTTCGGCTCGCGGGCTGGGCGAGAATCCGCACGATGCCAGCAAACGCAGACAAACGCGGAAATGCATCGCCATCCGACGGCGGTCCCTACGACGTCGCCGTGGTCGGCGCCGGACTGGTCGGCGCCGCAGCGGCGCTGGCGCTCGGACGCAGCGGCTTCCGCGTCGCCCTGATCGACCGGCGGCGGCCGCAACGAACAGCGGGCGACCTCGGGTTCGACATCCGCTCCGTCGCGGTGTCTCGATCTTCGCTCGATCTGCTGAATCTCGAGTTCGACGCAAGTCCGATCGATCAGATGTGCGTCTGGGAAGAGCACGGCGGCGGTCGTCTGCAGTTCAGCGCGGAAGAGGCTGGTGTCGATGCCCTCGCCTGGATCGTCGAGTCGAGCCGCGTCTGCGTCGCGCTGTGCGACGGATGCGATGACTTGCCCAACGTGGACTGGATCGAGGGCGTCGCTAGCCGGCTCGAGTGCCGAAACTCCGCCGTGACCCTGGAGCTCCGGAGCCACTCGGTTCGCGCGCGGCTGGTTATCGCCGCCGACGGCGCCGACTCGGCGGTGCGAGCGTTGTCGGGTGCCGAACTGGCCGACCGCGGCGGCAACGATGCCGCGGTCGCCACGGTAGTCCGGACCGAGCACCCGCATCGGCGCGTTGCCTATCAGCGGTTTTCCGCCACCGGTCCGCTAGCCCTCCTTCCGCTCTCCGACCCGTCATGTTGCGCCGTGATATGGAGCGCCGAACAGAACACCGCCGATGAACTCGCGGCGCTCGACCAGACGGCTTTCGCCGACGCGCTCGAGGTCTCATCCGAGGGCGTGCTGGGACGCGTGCTGGAGGTCGACCGACGGCTTAAGTTCCCGCTGCCCCAACGCGTCGTCGGGGATTTCAACCCGACGCCGAGAATTCTCCTTGTCGGCGATGCCGCCCATACGCTCCATCCGCTCGCGGGACAGGGAGTCAATCTCGGACTGGAGGACGTCGCCGGTATTGTCGAGGAAGCGGATCTCGACCCGACGGACCTGGGTCGAACCGGACGCTGGCGCGGTTTCGCGCTGCGCCGACGCGCCCGCGCGGAAGTGATGATCGCGCTGATGCGCGCATTGCGGGACGGATATGCCTACGGCGGCCCCGTCGGCCGGTGGATACGGAACAGCGGCGTCAGGATGATCGATGCGGCACCGGCGATGAAGCGACAACTCATTCGCGAGGCGATGGGCATGGGTATTTCCCGGAGGTTCGCATGAACGCGGGCGCGCTCCGCCGAACGCCGCTATTCGACGCGCACATGGCCGCCAACGCGAAGATGACCGAGTTCGCCGGCTGGGCCATGCCGGTACGGTACGGCTCGCAAATCGACGAACATCGTGCGGTGCGGGAAAGCGCCGGCATGTTCGATGTTTCGCACATGACCATCGCCGACTTCCGGGGCGCCGGCGCCATGGCGTTCCTGCGGCGCGTAATGGCCAACGACGCGGGCAAGCTGAAGGCGGCGGGAACGGCGCTGTACGGCGTCTTGCTGAACGAGTCGGGCGGCATCATCGACGACGTGATCGTCTACCGCCGGGACGGGGGTTACCGCGTCGTCTCCAATGCCGCGACGCGCGATACGGTCATCGCCTGGTACGCCGCGCATGCCGACGCGTTCGACACGGTGCCGGCCGAGCGGGACGACATCGCCATGATCGCGGTGCAAGGTCCCGAGGCCATCGCGCGATTCGCAGCCGCCACCGGTCTGGCGCAGGTCGCCGAACTCAAGCGGTTTCAAGTCCTGGAAGCTGCTCGCGGCCCGCACCAGGGCTGGATGATCGCCCGCACCGGATACACCGGAGAGGACGGCGTAGAGGTCATGTTGCCCGCCCTGGATGCGCCCCGGTTGTGGCGAGAACTGGAGTCTGCCGGCGTTTGCCCCGCGGGCCTTGGCGCAAGGGATACGTTGCGGCTCGAAGCCGGGCTCAACCTGTATGGCCAGGACATGGACGAGAAGACCACGCCGCTGGAGTCGAACCTTGCGTGGACCGTGGCATTCGAACCCCAGGATCGCGACTTCATCGGCCGCGCGGCCCTGGAGGCGCAGCGCGCGACGGGTATCGGGAACAAGCTGACCGGCATCGCGCTCGATGATCGGGGCGTCATGCGCCGCGGCATGAAGGCGCTCACGAACGCCGGCGAGGGCGAGGTTCGAAGCGGTATTTTTTCGCCCACGTTGGGGTACAGTATCGGCCTCGCGCGAGTGCCGCGGGCCGCCACCGGCGAGGTCGACATCCTCATCAGGGGGCGGCGAAGGCGCGGTCGGATAGTCAGACCGCCCTTCATCGGAAAGAGGAAATGACGGCAGGATTCCGGACCGACACATGACAGATACGCCGACCGAAGCCAAGTACGCAGAAACACACGAATGGGCCCGGCTGGACGACGACGGCAACGTCGTCGTCGGCGTGAGCGACTATGCGCAGGAGCAACTCGGCGATGTCGTGTACGTGGAACTTCCGGAAGTCGATCAGCAGGTGGACGCAGGCGCGGAGGCCGGCGTGGTGGAGTCGGTCAAGGCCGCATCGGATATCTACGCACCCGTGTCCGGCACCGTGGCCGCCATCAACATGTCGCTCGAGGATACGCCGGAACTCGTGAACCAGGATCCCTATGGCGATGGCTGGTTCTTTGCCATCAAGCCGGATTCGCCCGACGAACTGGCTGACCTCATGGACGCGGCCGAGTACTCGGAATTCTGCGAGTCGGGCGAGTGACTTCGATGCAGCAAGCATCCCGGTGAGCTTTCGGGCGAGGGGCGATGCCTTTCATCCCACACACCGCAGCCGACATCGCCTCCATGATGGCGGTCGTCGGCGTGGCGGACATCGACGAGTTGTTCGACGAGGTCCCGGCGGATCTGCTCGGTAATCAGGACGACAGCAACCCCGCGCATGCAAAGGGCATGTCGGAAATGGAAATGCTGCGCCACATGGAGGAACGCGCCCGCGCGGATGAGACCGGTCCGTGCTTTCTCGGTGCGGGCGCCTACGACCACCACATTCCATCCGCCGTCTGGGATATCGCCGGCAGGGGCGAATTCATGACCGCCTATACGCCGTACCAGGCGGAAGCGAGCCAGGGCACGCTGCAACTGGTCTACGAGTTCCAGACCATGATGGCCGAACTGACGGGCATGGATGTCTGCAACGCGTCGGTGTACGACGGCGGCTCCGGGCTTGCCGAGGCCGTCCTGATGGCAGTTCGTTCGGGGGAGCGGCGATCGCGAGGGAGGTCGGCGGGCGAAAGGCGGAGCGTCGCCCTGGCAGGCGCGGTGCATCCGCTATACGTAGCGGCTGCAGGCAACATTGTCCGCCAGCAGGGCATCGAGATCGTGCAAGTGCCGCGCGGCGAGGACGGCCTGGCGGACGCGGACCTGCTGACCCGTCTGCCCGAGCCGCCGGCGGCCGTCGTCGTGCAGCAGCCCAACTTCTTCGGACTGCTGGAGAACGTGGACGCGGTGACGGAGAAGGCGCGCGAATGCGGCGCGCTGACGATCGCGTGCGTCAACCCGCTGACCCTCGGTCTGCTCAAGGCGCCCGCCGACTGGGGCGACGGCGGCGCGGACATCGTGTGCGGCGATGGCCAACCGCTCGGTATTCCCATGGCTTCGGGCGGGCCGTCGTTCGGTTTCATCTGCGCGCGCCAATCGCTGGTGCGGCAAATGCCGGGCCGCATTGTGGGCCGCACCCGGGACCTCGACGGCAAGCCCGGTTTCACGCTGACCCTGCAGGCGCGCGAACAGCACATCCGGCGGGCCAAGGCCACCTCGAACATCTGCACCAACCAGGGTTTGCTGGTGACCGCCGCCACCATCTACCTGAGTCTTCTCGGGCCCGAAGGCTTGCGCAACGTCGCCGCCGCCTGCCACGCGAGAACGCGCGAACTCGTGGCGGCGCTGAACCTGCCGCCGCGATTCGACGCGCCCTACTTTCACGAATGCGTTCTTCGACTTGGCAGTCCGGCGCAGGCCGCGGTCGAAGCATTGGCGGCGCGCGGCATATTGGGCGGACTCGCGCTCGGACCCTACTTCAGCGACCTCGCCGATTGTCTCCTCGTGTGCGCGACGGAAAAGCGCACGCCCGAGGACATCAGCCGGTTCGCCGATGCCCTGAAGGTCCTGTGATGGAAACGATATTCGACATTGCCCGCGCGGAGCGGCAGGCCAGCGCCCAGGTTCCGCCACCGGAATCCATCGAAGATCTCCCCGCCTCGGCGCTGCGGCAACGGCCGCCCGGATTGCCGGAGGTTTCGGAACTGCAGGCGGTGCGGCATTACACGCGCCTGTCGGAACGCAACTTCTCCATCGACACGCAGTTCTATCCGCTCGGGTCCTGCACGATGAAGTACAACCCGAGGGGCGCGCACCGGGCGGCGAGCGCCCGCGGCTTTCTCGATCGGCATCCCCTGGCACCGGCGTCCGCAAGCCAGGGATTCCTGTCCTGCCTGCACGAACTTCAGGAAATCCTCCAGCGCGCTACGGGCATGCGCCAAGTTTCGTTGACGCCCATGGCCGGCGCCCAGGGCGAATTCTCCGGCGTAGCCATGATCCGCGCATACCACGCCGCTCGCGGGGACACCCGACGCAACCAGATACTGGTGCCCGCGACCGCCCACGGCACCAACCCGGCGACCGCCTCGATGTGCGGCTGCGTGGTGCGCGAAGTGGCGGTCGGACGCGATGGCGATGTGGACCTCCAAGCCCTGAAGGCGGCGGCGGGGCCGAACACGGCCGGACTCATGACCACCAATCCGTCCACGTGCGGCCTGTTCGAACGCCGCATCGAAGAAATCGCGGCCATCGTCCACGGGGCCGGCGGCCTGCTGTACTACGACGGCGCGAACCTGAATGCGGTCCTCGGCAGGGTGAAGCCCGCCGACATGGGTTTCGATGTGCTGCACCTGAACCTGCACAAGACGTTCGCCACGCCCCACGGCGGCGGCGGCCCCGGCGCGGGACCGGTCGGGGCCGGCGAAACACTGGCGCCCTACCTGCCAGGCCCGATCGTCGAAAAGACCGACAACGGCTATCGGTGGGCAGATCCCCCGCAGACCATCGGCCGGCTGTCCGCCTTCATGGGCAACGCGGGCATTCTCCTGCGCGCCCTGGCCTACGCCCTCATGCTCGGCAGCGACGGCATGCGCCGGGTGGGCGAGTTCGCGACGCTGAACGCAAACTACCTGGCCGCGAGGCTTCGTCACGCGGGCTTCGACATCGCCTACCCGGACCGCCGCCCCTGTCACGAGTTCATCGTGACGCTGGCGACGCAGAAGCGGCAATTCGGAGTCTCCGCCATGGACTTCGCCAAGCGGCTGCTCGACTACGGCGTACACGCGCCGACTACCTACTTTCCGCTGCTGGTGCCTGAATGTTTTCTTATCGAACCCACGGAGACGGAATCGAAGGAAACGATAGACGCGTTCGTGGATGCGATGACCAGCGTCCTCGCCGAGGCCGCATCCAACCCGGAACTCGTCACGTCGGCGCCGCACAGTCTGCCCGCCAAACGCCTCGATGACGTGGAAGCGGCGCGCAGGCTGGACCTGCGCTGGAGACGGGCGGACGCCAGTCGAGGTGTTTCTTCCTAACCGAGCAAGCCCTCCCATAGCTGTTTCGCGAACGCTTCCGCAGGCAGGATGTCGATGCCGTCCCCGGTTCGTCGGGCGCGCGGTTCAAGGCAGACCACCACTCGCCTGGCGACGGCGGGGTGGTCCTTCTTCAGGCTGCGCAACCCCTTGAGATGTCTCGACACGATCCGTGCGCTGGCCTTGGCCTCGACAGCGATGCGCAGGTCGTCCCCAACCACGAAGTCGACTTCGGTGCCGCCCGCCAGCCGCCAATAGGACAGGTCGTCGTCGGCATCGGCGTAATCCAGGTAGGCGGAAAGCTCGTGGAACACCCAGTTCTCGAATGCCTTTCCATAGGCATCCGACCCGCGCGACAGCCCGCCCCGTCGCGCCAGCCGATTCACGACGCCGACGTCCGACAGGTAGAACTTGGGCGCGGTGATCACGCGTCGCTTCGGTCGTCTCCGATACGCCGGCAGCCAGCGACCGATGAGGGTGTCCTCGAGAATTTCGAAATACGACTTGGCCGTGGGTCCTGCCACGCCGCAATCAGCACCGATGTTGGCAAAGTTGATCAGTTCGCCGTCGCTCAAGGCTGCGGCGTCGAGGAAACCCGAGAACGCGGGTAGATTTCGAACGAGGCCTTCCGCCGCGACTTCTTCCTTGAGGTAGTCCGCGACATAGGCATCCAGCAGCCTGCTCGGTCGCTCGGACTGGAACATTCGCGGGAGATAGCCGTGGTTGACGAGGCGATCCAGGTCGACGTCGGGGCCGATTTCGGCAGCGGTCAAGCCATGTAGCTCGTACCGCACCGCGCGGCCCCCCAGCAGGTTGGCCGCCCCACGGCGAACCTTGCGCGCGCTGGAGCCGCAGAGGGCGAAGTGCAATCCTCGGTTCTCGATCAGCCAGTGGACTTCGTCGAGCAGCGCCGGAACCTTCTGGATTTCGTCGATGACGATTTGGGTTCCGGGGTCGGCACCCTCGGCTTCGACTTCCTGCCGCAGATATTCCGGATTCGTGACGTATCGCCGGAACTCGTCCGCTTTCAGCAGATCGATCCAGCGACATTCGCCGTAGCGCGCCTTGAGGAGCGTGGTCTTGCCCGCCTGCCGGGGACCCCAAAGGAAGAAGGTCTCGGTTCCAGGCGGCGGCAAGATAAGCTTTCTCTTAAACATGAGATTTAGATTATCATGATATTCCAAAGTAGAGAGGTGGAATATCCAAGCGGTACCGAGCGAGCACAAGCCAACGGGGAAACATCCAGATCGGCTCATGGCCTGCGCTCGGACGGCAAGCTCAAGTCAGGACACGGCTTTTCTGAACTCGTCCAGCGAGTCTATGGGCGGTGAGCATTGCAGCCCGCGGCACACGAAGGCCGTGAGCCGTGAGCGGCCATTGTCGGCGGGTCTGGGCAGGTAATCCGGCACCTGCTCGAACTCGCAGGGGATTCCATAGACTTGGCGCCATGGACGATAGCCGTCGCGGGCGATATCGAGCCAGGCGTCAAGGGCTTCGACCGGCCCCCGCACAATGATCTGCTCCGGCGCATAGGCGTTGGCTTCCACGGCGGAAAGAAGCGTGCAATGCCCGGCGGGGTACTGCTCGACGGCGCCGCGCAGCGCGCGGAGCGTAGCTGAAGCCGCGTCGAGGTAGCGCGTGTCCGCGAACAGGTGGCCAAGAGCTGTCAGGGCGCAGGCGGCCGTGCCGTTGCCGGCGGGAGAGGATTCGTCGAGCGTCGGCTTGGGCCGATGGATCAGCGCCTCGTGGTCGTGGGCCGTGAAAAAGAAACCGCCGTCGTCAGTGTCGTAGAACTTCTGGATCATGGTGTCTGCCAGGGTCTTGGCGAATGCGGCGTCGACGTCGCGCCACTGCGCGGACAGCAGTTCGAGCGAACCCGCGAGCATGTTGGCGTAGTCGTCCAGGTAGCCGGCGTACTTGGCCATGCCGTCGCGCCAAGTGGCCGACAGGCGCTCGCCATCCCAGAGGTTTACTCGGATGAAGTCGGCTGCGCGCTGCGCCGACTCGAGCCAGGCCGGTTCGCCCAGGCGCACCGCCGCCCTCGCCATGCCCCGAATCGCCAATCCGTTCCACGACGTGAGCACCTTGTCGTCCCTGGCCGGGGGCACCCGGGTTTCGCGCTCGGCCAGAAGCTTCGACTTCGCCGACGCCAGCAGTACTTCACCCGTCGCCGGCTCGAAGCCAAGGCGCGCGAGTACCGAACGCCAAGCATCGCGTCTTGAGAAGTTCCATTTGCCTTCGAAATTGGCCGGCTTGTCCAGGCCGTAGAGCGTCGACACCAGCAGGTACTCGTCGTCGCCAAGCAGCCGCTTCACCGCGTCGCGGCGCCACAGGTAGTACTTTCCTTCCTCTCCCTCCGAGTCCGCGTCCAGGGCCGAAAAGTAGCCGCCTCGCGCATGCTGCATGTCGCGGATGACCCAATCCGCGGTTTCGCGCACCGCGGCCTCGAACAGCGGATCGTCGCCGAAAGCAAGCGCGTCGGCGTACACCGCCAGCAACGAACCGTTGTCGTACAACATCTTCTCGAAGTGCGGAATCTGCCACTGCCGGTCGGTCGCATAGCGGCAAAACCCGCCGCCCACGTGGTCGTAGATGCCCCCGCGCGCTATTCCGGTCAGGGTCTTCATCGCCATGTCCAGCGCATCGCCGTCGCGATTGCCCGCCCTTCGCGAAGAAAAGCCGGAAAAAGCCCAGTGGCGCAGCAGCCGATCTATCGAACTCGGCATCGGAAACTTCGGCGCCGTGCCGAAGCCGCCCTCGGCGGCATCGAAGCCCGCCGCAAGTTGATCCCGGGCCTTTTCGAGCAGTTGAGCGTCCGGGAGGCCTTCCGCAGCGACACTTGTCGGCTGCAACCGCGACAGCGCCTCCGACAGCCTCGCGCCCTGCTCTCCGACCGCGATCCTCTGCGTCCGGTAGGCCTGGTCGACCCGCAGGAGGAGGTCCGCAAAACCCGGCAGATTGAACCGCGGCGTGCGAGGGAAATACGTGCCCGCGAAAAACGGCAACAAGGTCCGGGGATCGAGGAAGACCGTCAGCGGCCAGCCGCCAGTCCGCTGCGTGAGCAGTTGGTGCGCCAACTGATATATCTTGTCCAGGTCCGGCCTTTCCTCCCGGTCGACCTTGATGTTGACGAAGTGCCGGTTCATGACTTCGGCTGTCTTCGAATCTTCAAAGGACTCGTGGGCCATCACGTGGCACCAGTGGCAGGCGGAATACCCTATGGACAGCAGTATCGGCTTGTCTTCGTCGCGCGCCCTCGCGAGCGCCGTTTCATTCCACGGGTACCAATCGACGGGATTATCGGCATGCTGTCGCAGGTAGGGACTGGTTTCTTCGCCAAGCCGATTCATGTCCGCTCGATGACGTGCTTTGCCGGAGCATAGCAGTCTGTCGGACTGGTCGCGTTAGAGCCATGATGGCGTGCCCGAAGGGCCGACAGATTTCATGGCGATAGGTTCTGTGGAACAATCGACCGCATGGGCAGGAAGCGGGACAATATCGACGCGCACGGCTTCCGGTCGAATGTCGGTATCGTCCTGACCAATGATCGGGGACAGGTATTGTGGGCGCGCCGCGTGGGAGGGCGCGACGCTTGGCAATTTCCCCAGGGCGGCATGCTGCGCGACGAGTCGCCCGAAACCGCCCTGTACCGGGAGCTTTACGAGGAGGTAGGCGTCCGGCGCCGCAGCGTCGAGATCGTCGCCTCGACCCGGGGCTGGTTGCGCTATCGGTTGCCGAAACGTTATCTGCGCAACAATAGCCATTCGGCGAGCCGTTCGCCGAGCCGTTCCGCGTCCCCGCGCAGGTTTGTCGGACAGAAGCAGAAGTGGTTCCTGCTCCGCTTGCTCGGCGATGATTCGCTCGTGGATCTCGAATGCTCCGGCAAACCCGAGTTCGACCACTGGCAGTGGGTGAGCTACTGGTACCCCGTGACCCAGGTGGTCAGTTTCAAGCGGAACGTCTACCGGCGCGTGCTGCGCGAGTTCGCTCCATCATTGATCGTCGTCGAGCAGCCGTGAGCAACGGCGTCCTCGAAGATCTCCGCGAAATCGTCCAGGACGTCAGTGCGGCATCCAGTTTCCGCGCCGCGCTGAACACGATCGTCACTCGCGTGCGCGCCGCCATGGCGACCGAGCTGTGTTCGATCTACATCCTCGACCGGGCTACCGGCAAGTTTCAGTTCGCCGCCAACCAGGGTTCGAACCCGGATGCCGTGGGCCGCATTGCGGTCGGGCCGGACGAAGGTCTGGTCGGTCTGGTGGCCGAGCGCGCCGAGCCCATCAATCTCGACGACGCGCCGAGCCATCCTCGCTTCCTGCACCTCGAGGAAATGGGAGAAGAGGCGTTCCACGCGTTCCTTGGCGTGCCGATCATTCATCGGCGTCGCGTGCTCGGAGTACTGATCGTGCGTCAGCGCGAGAGGCGGAGATTCGACGAGGATGACGAAGCCTTTCTCATTACGCTGTCGGCCCAACTCGCGGCAGTCGTCGCCCACGCCGAAGCCGCCGGCGATATCGAGGCGCTGGCCAAGCCCCGGTCGGAGCAACGGGACACGCGCTTCGCCGGCGTTTCCGGTTCTCCCGGGATCGCCATCGGCACCGCGGTGGTCATGCATCCCGGGACCGCCCTCGAGACCGTGCCGGACAAGGCCGCGGAGGACATCCCCGCCGAACTCGAAACCCTCGACCGCGCCATCGCCCACGTGCGCAACGACATCGAACAGGCGAGTCGACGGCTCTCGTCGCTGCCGGAGGAGGAACGCGTCCTGTTCGACGCGTATCTCGGCATGCTCGACGACGATGCCCTGGTGGAGGAGATCCGGGAACGCATCCTCGACGGCGAGTGGGCGCAGGGCGCTCTGAAGCAGGTCATCCTGGAGCATACCCGCGCGTTCGAGGAGATGCGGGACTCTTACCTGCGCGAGCGCGCGGCCGACGTGCGCGAACTCGGCCAACGGGTGCTCGGCTACCTCCGGCACATCCGTCAGCGCAAGGTCGACTTCCCCGAACACACGGTGCTCGTGGGCCAGCAGGTCACGGCGGCGATGCTCGCGGACATTCCCGTGGGACGGCTGCGCGGCATCGTCTCCCTGACCGGTTCAGCCAACTCTCATGTCGCCATATTGGCGCGCGCGCTCGACGTGCCGGCGGTGATGGGCGCGGTGGACGTCCCGGTCTACGGAGTCGAGCAGCAGACGCTCATCGTAGACGGCTTCTACGGCCAGGTGGTCGCGAACCCCTCGCGCCCGGTCGTCTCGCATTACGCCGCGCTGATGGACGAGGAACGCGAGTTCGCCGAGGAACTCGAGGATCTTCGGGACCTTCCCTGCACAACCCGCGACGGCCAGCGCGTGGCCCTGTGGGTGAACATCGGACTGGTCGGCGACATCACGCGGTCACTCGATCGCGGCGCCGAGGGGATCGGCCTGTTCCGCACGGAAGTGCCGTTCATGACCGAGGACCGCTTCCCCACCGAAGAGGAGCAGCGCGCGGTCTATCGCGAGCACATGGAAGCCTTCGATCCGCGGCCGGTGACGATGCGGTCCCTGGATATCGGCGGCGACAAGGCCCTGTCGTACTTTCCGATCTCCGAGGAGAACCCGTTCCTGGGATGGCGCGGGATTCGCGTAACCCTTGACCACCCGGAGATCTTCATGTCCCAAGTGCGCGCCATGATCAAGGCCAACGCAGGACTCGAAGCGATATTGCGCATCATGCTGCCGATGGTGAGCAGCATGTCCGAGGTGCACGATGCGCGGAGACTGGTGCAACGCGCGCACCGGGAAGTGATGGAAGAGGGCTACGACGTGCGGCAACCCCTCACCGGAGTCATGATCGAAGTGCCCGCCGCCGTCTACCAGGCGCGGCAAATCGCGAGGGAAGTGGACTTTCTCGCCGTCGGCTCGAACGACCTGACCCAGTACATGCTGGCGGTGGACCGGAACAACCCGCAGGTCGCGCCGCTATATCGCGAAGTGCATCCGGCGGTGCTGCGCGCGTTGCGGGAAGTCTCCAAAGCCGCCCACGCCGAAGGCAAGGGCGTCGGCATCTGCGGCGAACTCGCCGGCACGCCGGAAGGCGCGGTGCTATGCGTCGCCATGGGCTACGACGTGCTGTCGATGAACGCCACCCACCTGCCGAAAGTGAAATGGGTGATCCGCCACGTGTCCGTGCGCGACTGTCGCCGCATCCTGGCGCGCGCGCTGCGCATGGACGACGCCGACGAAATACTGCGCTTCATCCGCTCGGAGATGGTGCGCACCGGCCTCGGACGCGTCGTCCCGCACTACGAGTTGCCGGAGGTGTAGCTGGTGGCGCAGATGCTTGGGCACGGCACAGGCGCGGCACCGTCTTGCAGGCTCACGCCGCGGCTGCGGCAGGACGCAACGGGTGACTTCCTCCGCACCTTCGCCGTGAACGGAGCCCATCCGATTCGAGGTTAGTCGCCGTCCTCGGACAGCGCTTCTACACGGTCATCCAGCGGCGGATGCGTACTCAGGTAAAGAGGAATCTCCTCGCAATCCGGGCATTGGGCCATCAGGCGAGCGAGAAGGTCCCCCAGGCGCGAAGGCGCGATCCCGACACTGACAAGGTAGTCCCGGGCCACGCGGTCCGCTTCGCGTTCGAAAGCGCGGGAATGGCGCATGGAGTCGAGAACCGCAGGCATGGTCGCCGCCGCCCCCGTGATGGCCGAGACATCGCCGACATACGCCGCCAACAGTACGGCCACGATCGCGTTGCGTGCCACGTGCTTCATGACGTGACGGTGCTGGATGTGACCCATTTCGTGCGCGAGCACGGCGATGATCTCTTCGTCGTGTTCGGCCAGTTCGACCAGTTCGTCGGTGAGGATGACGGTGTTGCCCGCGAGAGCAAAGGCGTTGGCGCCGAAGAGATCGCCGCTTCGAAACACCAGGTGGCCGCCCATCGGGGGCTCCATGTCCGTCACCATCTTGTCAAAATCCGCCCGAATTTCGGCCTGTCGGGATTCCGCGACGGTCGACGGCGAAAACGCCACCCTGTCCAGCACCGCGAGCGACTCCTCACCGATCGTTTCGTCCACGCCCAGGGGTATCGCCTCGACAGCGCGCTCCGCCAGGGCCGGGGCACCCCAGAGCACGAACGAGGTCACGATCAGGGCGATGGTCGCGATCGCGGCCATCGCTGCCGACACGGAAGTGTCCAGCCGATGCAGAAGGCGTGATCCTCGCTGCCCGTTGCATTGCCTCAGCCACGAATCCACGGCGTCGTTGTCGAGCAGCTCGCAAGCGTCGCCCCCAGACAGATAGAGATAACGGGGAATGTCTGCGAGGCGTTCGGAAACACTCACATCATCGAACTTGAGGGCGAGGTCGATGCCGTCTCCGGCGATGTGAATGCCGCCGTTGCGATCAAGTCGGACCTGCACGTCCCGGCGGTCCCAGGCAAGGCCGTCGTAGAGGATCCCGCGCACGGCGCTCATATGCCGAGATCCAGGCCGAAGGAGTCCCCGGCCTCAGCTCCTACGGCGCCGAGGGCTTGGCGCGGACCGGCGAAAAAGGTCTCGCTACCCTGGCGCGCGATCCTGAACCTTCCGAGCTTGTAGCGTACGACCCGGACTTTGGCAAAGGGAATATAGGCGCCGAGGGTAACGACGATCAGCACGAGATTGCCGAGATACAGCCCCAGCAGTTGCCAGAAGGACAGTTCAAGTCTCAACCCATACCCGCCGACCGTGGTATTGGACCAACGGAGGTTGTCGAGACGCACTTTCATATAGAGGCCCGCCAACAAGATCGGCATCCAGGTCACTACGCTCAGCGCGAATGCGAAACCAGCGGGAAGCAACGCCACCAGAATCGTATTCGCCACCAGTGCCGCGACGAAAATCCCGAACGCCGCGAAATAGATGCCGTAGTACCGCCCCGACGTAACGTCGAATGAACACTCCGACGTACCGAAACGGCTGTTCCGTATCAGGAACATGTCCCGGCGCATCGCGATGTAGGGGAACATGATCCCCAGACTCAGGATCCCGACGACGGGTCCGAGGCAATAGTACTTGGCGGCGGTCCCGTAATCGCCCTCGAATTCCCAACAGACGTGGCGGTAGAACGAGTTGCGCAGCCGGAATGCGCGCGCCCGGACCGCGATCCAGGGATACAGGGAAAACAGCACCACCGTGCCGATGACGTAGTAGGCGATCGAGACCAGTTCCGCCAGCCACAGGGCGATCAGCACCCCCACCACGATGGCCCGTCCGATCAGTATCGTCCACGGACGCGCCGTGTAATTGAAAGCGGAATCGCCAAGCCACGTATTGCCGTAGAAATACCGGCGCGTGCGTACGGTCGCCCAGGCTGAGAACACGCCCAGGGTAAGCAGCGTCAACGCCGTGTTGATGACCCAGATGCGGAAGTACTCCGAGCCGGAACCGGTAAAGCGGACGTTCGTCAGTCCAAGCCCCTCCGATGACGATTGCGCTGGTTCGGGCCGAACGGCGTCCAGGCCCGCCGACGGGGCGGCCCCGCCTGTCATGCCGTCAGCCATCAAACGGTCGGCCTTCTCTGTCCCTGCTCCCCGTCGATGGGGTTGTTGTTGAACATCCAGGTGCGTCCACCGTCCACGACAAGATCGTGGGCATTGACGTAGCTGCCCGCGTCGCTCGCGAGAAACAGCGCTGCCTCGGCGATGTCATGCGCAACGCCGCTGCGGGGCAACGGCGTCGCCCTGGCGAGGTTCGCCTGCAGCCGCTGCATCTTGTCCGCGTTGTCCTCGTCGCTCAGCGTATTGGCGCGCGCGGAACCGCCCCAGAAAATCGGCGTGGCGATGGCGCCCGGCGAAATCGCGTTGACGCGGATGCGGTCCGGTCCCAGTTCAACGCCCGCCAGACGCGTGCAATGGGTGACGGCGGCCTTCAGCGTCGAATACAGGATATTGCCCTGCCGATAGCGCAACCCCGCGATGCTGGAGTTGTTGATGATCGAGCCGCCTCCGGCCGCTTTCATCGGTTCGACGGCGTAGCGAATGCCGAGCATGACGCTCGCGAGAAGCACGCGGCAACTCTGTTCTATCTCGGCCGCCGTGATCCTCGATATTTCCGTTCGAATCGAAGAACCTGCATTGTTGAAGAGCACGTCGAGCGGGCCGAAACGATCCACCGCGGCGTCGATGGAAGCCTTGATGTCCTCCTCGCGCGTCACGTCGGCATGGAAATAGACGGCGTTCTCCCCGAGCCTCTCCGCAAGCGCCGCGCCCTTGTCGCGGGAGCGACCGGTCAGCACAACCTTCGCGCCTTCCGCCACGAAGAGTTCCACCGTAGCCTCGCCGATACCGCTGGTCCCGCCCGTGACGACCGCCACCTTGCCTTCCAATCGCCCGCTCATCCAATCCTCCATCTCCTGTGCACGACTGATCGTAGCATCGGGATGTTCGAAGACGTAGCCAAGAGCTTCTGCGAGGTTGACGGCCGCTTTCGGAATGAGACCGGACTCAAAGTTTGAATTACCCCCGCAGGTCATGAAAAACTGTTGCCGGCAATGGCGCGAAACGAATCCACGGTAGATCCGCAGGGACAGACTTCCATACCCGCGCGGATTCGGCAGAAACCTGGGCTGGTACCTGGATCAAGGGTCGAGTGGCGCGAGCAAGATGACAAAGTGATTGTCAAGCGAGCCTCAAAATATTCCTCGAAAGATATCCACGACGCTCTGTTTGCGGTTTCTCCTAGTCCGAGTGCCGTTGACGAAATGAATCAAGGCGTTCGGCGCACCTGCGGCAGAAGCATGCGCGTGGTTGACGATATCCCGCCCAAGACCGTGATGGCGAGCTTTGATCAAGCCACCAACCGTCGTGCGCGCGTCGTCCGCGCCTCCCCAAATCGGGCGACAGGCTGAACTCGATGCGCGCCTACCTCGACATTCTCCGGGACGTGCTCGAGCACGGCGAGCGGCGCGAGGACCGCACCGGCGTGGGTACGCTTTCCCGGTTCGGCTACCAGATGCGCTACGCCATGGCCGACGGGTTTCCGGCGGTGACCACGAAGCGGCTCGTGTGGAAGTCCATGGTCTCCGAATTGCTCTGGTTCGTGTCCGGCTCGGACAACATCAACGACCTGAAGGCCATCTATCCGCACAACCGGCTCTGGGATGGCAACTACGGCGACTACCTCAAGCGCCTCGGCGTTTCCGAAAACGACGGGTCGATGGGCCGCATCTACGGAGCGCAGTGGCGGCGCTGGGACGGCGGCGTCGACCAGTTGCAGGAAGCCATCGACCTGATCCGAAAGGATCCCGATTCGCGCCGGATCATCGTCAATGCCTGGAATGCGTCCGAGGTCCAGGCGCGGGATGTCGCGCTACCGCCCTGTCACAGCTTCTTCCAGTTCCACGTGGCGGGCGGCAAGCTCTCGCTGCACATGTACCAGCGCTCGGCCGACCTGTTTCTCGGCGTGCCGCTCAACATCGCATCCTACGCCCTGCTGCTGCACATGGTGGCGCAGATCACGGAACTCGAGCCCGGCGATTTCATCCACTCGCTGGGCGATGCCCACATTTACCTGAACCACAGGGACGCCGTCAGGCGCCAGCTTGCGCGCGATCCTTTTCCCCTGCCCACGCTCGAGATCGACAATCGCGGTCAGGGTGAGATCGACGACTTCCGATTCGAGGACTTCCGCCTGGTCGACTATCGGTGTCATCCGGCCATCAGGGCCGAAATGGCGGTCTGAGACTCGGCGCTACAGGGCCGCTTTGCGACGATCCAGAACCGACCCGCCCACCGCGATGGGTCCGCCGGTACGCGCTTCGCGAATGCGAATCGACTCGGTCACGCGGCCGCCGGGTTTGCCCATCGGCCCGAACTGCTGTTCGGCAAACGCGATGTGCCCGCGATCGAAGATGACCGCCGTGCTGGCGCGCGTGCCGTAGTCCTTGCCCCGCAGGAACGCGGGCGTCGCGGGCCGGGCGCTCTCGGGCTCGGTGCCGTCGGGGCCATAATCCGCTGACTCATCCCGAAGCACCTCCAGCAGATCGTCGGTGGTGGCGGTCGCCGCCATCGACTTCAGCCTGGCGATGCCGCGCGCGGACTTCGGCCACACGTCGTCCAGGGGCGAGTTGGCGATGCCGTAGACACCCGGTTGCAGCACCCGCATTTCCCCTGTTCGATTGCACGCATACACGAGGTCGACGCCGTCGAAAGCGAGGAGGTTGAATCCCTGGTAGCGCGCGCCATCGACCCCGACCGCAAACGCGCTCGCCGCGGCATCTCCTTCCAGGAAACCCCGCGCCAGGTCACCGCGGGAGGCTGGCGGATCCTCCGCGCGACGAAAGTCGGTGTAGTTGGTCACGGCAGCGAAGCGACCTGTGGTCGAAACCGCGAGCCAGGTGCCGCCCGCGACGAGGTCGCGTCCCCCGAAGACATGCGGCGAGTCCTTCCAGTACCGTGCCGCGTCCGACGCCCTGGCGTAGAATTCGTCCCGGTTCGCGGCCACCGCCAGGGGGCGAGCCGGGGACATTCGGTACGCGAATAGAATAAGGCACACTGTCAAAGCGGCAGTTCGGGAATAAGGCGCGAAGTCTAGCATGCACTATCCGTCCATTGACCCGATCGTCCTGCAGCTCGGACCGTTCGCGCTGCGCTGGTACGGCCTCATGTACCTGCTCGCTTTCGGCGCCTTCTACCTGCTCGGCAGGGTCCGGGCCGGGGATCGCGGATTCACCTCCGCCGAAGTCTCGGACCTCGTCTTCTACGGCGTCGCCGGAGTGGTGCTTGGCGGACGTATCGGCTTCGCGTTCGTCTACGGTTTTGATCGGCTCGCGCAGGACCCGCTCTGGTTGTTCCGCATCTGGGAGGGCGGCATGTCCTTTCACGGCGGGCTCGCGGGTGCGGTCGGCGCGACGTGGCTGCAGGCAAGAGTCAAGGGGCGCGCGTTTCTGGAAGTGGCGGACTTCGTCGCGCCCCTGGTGCCGATCGGGCTGGGTCTCGGCAGGCTCGGGAACTTCATCAATACCGAGTTGCCCGGACGGGTCACGGAATCGGCGCTCGGCATCCACTTCCCCTGCGCGGCCGTGCGCGACCTGACGGCGACCTGCTTCGGCGAGTTCGAGGCGGTCACGCGCCACGTGTCGAGCCTCTACCAGGCCATCGGCGAGGGCCTGGTGCTTTTCGCCATCGTCTGGCTCTACTCCCGAGGCGTGCGACCAGCAGGTTCCGTCGCGGGCACATTCCTCGTCGCCGGCGGAGCCTTGAGGTTCGCCACCGAGTTCTTCCGCGAACCCGATCCCCACCTGGGCCTGTTCCTGTTCGACACGCTCTCCATGGGCCAAATCCTCTCGCTCCCGGTGGTGGCATTCGGCGTATTACTCATGGCTCCGCGCCGGGCTAACCCCTGACGTTCACTACGACTCCCACCCGTTCGCCATGAAGCTTTCGTTGATCTGGGCCATGTCCCGCAACCGCGTCATCGGGCGGAACAACCGGCTGCCGTGGAAATTGCCGAAGGACTCCCGTTTCTTTCGGACCATCACCATGGGCAGACCGGTGATCATGGGGCGCCGGACGTTCGAATCCCAGGGCCGACCCTTGCCGGGACGCACCAACATCGTCCTCACACGTTCGGGATTCACGCACGATGGGGTCCGGATCGCCTCGACCCTGAACGCCGCCCTGGAGATCGCCGAGAGCCAATGCCTCATCGACGACGTGGAGGAGTGTTTCGTGACGGGGGGCACCGACATCTACGCCCTGGCCTTGCCGCGGGCGGACCGTCTCTACGAAACGCTGATTGACGCCGAGATCGGCGGCGATACCTTCTTCCCGCCGTACGACGCTTCAGAATTCACGCTGGTCGCAAAGGAGGACTTCGATGCGGACGAGGAACACGCGTTTCCTTTCTCGATTCGGGTACTGGATCGCGCGAAGTAAGCGCGCGTCCTGCGCACTTGCCCTCTGCGCGGCCATGGCCTGCGCGGGCGCCGCCGGTCAAGAACCGGAACGCGCCGTTGTCGGCCAGCTCGAAATCGAAGGTGTGCCGCCGGTCCCCGACACGCTTCTGGCGAGACTGCGACCGTATCAGAACACCCGCCAGGCGAGCTTTCTCGGCTGGATCGGCGACGGCATTCTCATCGCAACGCGATTCGGCAATACCACGCAACTCCATCGCGTGGAGACGCCGCTTGGCGCCCGCCGCCAGCTCACCTTCTTCGACGAGCCCGTAGGGACGGCACAGGTCAGTCCCGTGCCCGCGCCCGGGGGATTCATCTACGCCAGGGACGTCGGCGGCTCCGAGTTCTACCAGCTATTCCGATTCAACCTCGCAAGCGGGGACTCCGCGATGCTGACGGACGGGAAGTCCCGCTACTCCAACGTCGTCTGGTCGAGGGATGGCGGGCAGTTCGCGTACACCACGACGGAACGCAACGGCGCGGACTGGGACATCCACATCCAGGACCTGGCCGGCGATACGAGGGTCGCCCTGGCGGTCGGCGGGTCCGGCTGGCGCGCCGCGGACTGGTCCCCCGACGGGCAGCGGCTGCTCGCGATCCGATACGTCTCGATCAACGAGTCGTACCTGCACGAAGTGGAACTGCGGACCGGAGCGCTACGGCGGCTACTGTCCGATGCGCCGCCCGCGGCCATCACTGACGCCGCGTACGGCCCCACCGGAAAATACGTGTACTTCACTTCAGACATGGAAGCTGAAACCGTCGCGCTGCGTCGCGCGCGCCGCTCCGATGGCGTCATCGATGTGGTGGCCGGGGATTCGCAATGGGGGATCGAACAGTTCGCGATCGAGGGCACCCGCCTCGCCTTCACAGTCAATGAAGACGGCATCAGCCGCCTGGGCCTCCTTGATCTGCCCGACCTGACGCCGGTTCCCCTGCCCGAGTTGCCCGCCGGCATCTATTTCTCGCTGAAGTTCTCGGCTGACGGCAGCCGGCTCGGCTTCGCGATGAATCGGGCAGCAGCGCCCACGGATGTCTACAGCATCGACTTTGGCGACCGGGCGATCACGCGCTGGACGCGAAGCGAACCCGGCGGATTGCGCGAGGAATCCTTGGCGGCGCCGGAACTGATGCGCTATCCGACCTTCGACGGGCGCGAGATCCCGGCGTTTGTCTACGTCCCGGCCGGGGATGGTCCACATCCCGTGCTGATAGAAATCCACGGCGGACCCGAGAGTCAGTATCGGCCCCGGTTCTCATACACGACGCAGTTCCTGGTCAACGAACTGGGCATCGCCGTCGTCGCGCCGAACGTGCGCGGTTCCGCCGGCTACGGCAAGGCGTACCTGAAACTCGACAACGGCTACCTGCGCGAGGACAGCGTGAAGGACATCGGTGCCCTGCTCGACTGGATCGCCACCCGCGACGACCTCGACGCGGAACGCGTCGTCGTCTCGGGCGGGTCCTACGGCGGCTACATGGTGCTCGCCTCGCTGGTGCATTTCGGTGATCGCCTGACGGCGGGCGTCGAACGTGTCGGCATCAGCAACTTCGTCACGTTTCTCAAGAACACGCAGGGCTATCGGCGCGACCTGCGCCGCGTGGAATACGGCGACGAGCGCGATCCCGACATGCGTGACTTCCTTGAGCGCATCTCGCCACTGAACCAGGTCGAGAAGATCGCCAGACCCATGCTGATCGCGCAAGGCTTGAACGACCCCAGGGTTCCGGCAAGCGAGAGCGAACAGATCGTCACCGCCCTGCGCGAGCGCGACGTGCCGGTGTGGTACGTGCTCGCGCGCGACGAGGGGCACGGCTTTCGGAAGAAGGTGAACCGTGACTACCTTACGGCCGCGACGGCGCTGTTCCTCCAGCGTCACCTGCTGAACGGCACGGCCGAGCAAGCGTCTGGCGGCGTCGTCAACCAGGACGCGACGGTGGAATAGAGTTCTGTTGCAGGAAATCTTCTGAAAGAAGTATGATTTTCCGCATTCGTTTTTCATATCTTTGTTTTCATGCGAGTCTCCGAACGCGGGCAAATCACCATTCCGAAGAAACTCAGGGATCAGTTCGGCATGAACCACAATGTCGAAGTGGAGTTGACACCCACCCGGAACGGCCTGCTGATCCGCAAGCGATCCGCAGTCGATCACCCCGTTGAGGGCATCTACGCGATACTTGGGCGCGGGGGCAGCACCGACGACCACCTTGAGGAGATTCGCGGCCGGTGATAACGGCGGTCGATACCAGCGTTCTGCTGGATGTGTTCCTGCCTGATGACCAGCACGGCGAGCGGTCGAAGCAGCGGCTTCGGGCGGCGTACGACGATGGGGCAATCATCGTCTGCGATATCGTCTACGCGGAACTCGCGGCGTTTTTTCGCGATCGGGATTCGCTGGACAGCACACTGCGGGCGATCAATGCGAGCGGGTCGCGGATCGACGCGTCCATCGCACAGGAAGCCGGGCTGCGCTGGAAGCGTTACCGCGAGGCTGGCGGACCGCGAAAACGGATAATCACGGATTTCCTTATCGGCGCGCATGCGATGATCGCTGCGGATGCCTTCCTTACACGTGACCGCGGCTTCTTTTCGACCTATTTTCCGGAAATGGTTCTCTGACCGAGTACTCACGCGTGACCGTTGGCGGTAACGCCACGAGGGGAATAAAGGTGAACCGGGACGATCTGACCACCGCCACGGCGCTGTTCCCCGATATCACCTGCCGGACAAGGCTGGACGCGACGACGGGCGAGCGCCCCCGACGGCCTCTTTTTCGGCTACGATGAGAAACCAATTCCTACGCAAGGAACCCAAGACCATGTCAAATGGGTTTGGTCCATTTGTGAAAATGCAAAGCGTCGTTGCGACCGCTTGTATTCTCGCCGAACTTCCCGTCGAGGTCCGACCAGATATACAGCTTTGTCCCGACGGCGTCCCGTAGGCTACGTGCCTTCTTTTCGCCAGCTCAGGGATTGATTACCTAGCGAACTTGGAAAACCGCGAAGATTGGGATGACATTTCGCAGTGGACTGTGGACAAATTCGTGGATCTTGTCCTGGACAACGAATTCACGGTCTGACTACACATCACCTGCACGAAAGGGGAGGATGTGAAAACGGTTGCGCGATATGTGGCTTGTCTTGCAGCGCTATGGACCGTGGCGGTATCGGCAGACCCGGCCGCACAGCCACTCCCGCAAGTCAAGAAAAACGTCCTAGTCCCGTCATTCGATCCGCCGGATAAGGTTGATGTGCGTATCTGGTGTTTTTCGGGGGACGGTACTGGGTGCACGGTGCTTCTCGATTGCCTCGACCAAGCTGAAGTGCCGCGCAACATCGCTGGCGAAATCGGGGTCGTTCCCGACGAGGCCACCCAAATAGTGACGCGGCGGGATATTGCCACCATGACAGGTGTGACCGAGTGGACGGGACACCTGTGGTGTGAAGTTCGGTCGAACCATGCAATAGACGCGCAGGTGCTTGTAAGGGCTACTCGTTCACGGATCATGCTCTAGCGCCAAGCCGAACCGGGACGATCTGGCGGCCGCCACGGCGCTTTTCCCCCCGCATCACCTGCTGAACGGCGGCGGTCCCGACAGTGCCCCACAGCCGGCGCCTTCGGTCCGGCCTGCGGCCCGTCCCCGCGACCGCATGATCGTGCATCTTCAGCGTCAGGCCAGACGCTTCGACCTGATCCTCGTGTCCGCCTCGGCCGCGTGAGCCAATAGAGACGAACGGAGATCTGTTCCATGCGAGTGCCGTAAACTAAAGCGTTGGCTCTTCCCCGAAACAAGAGAGGCGAATCGTGACGAACGAAACCGACAACAAGTGGATCGGCAAGCGGACGATCCGGCCCGACGGCGAAGACAAGGTAACGGGACGCGCGAACTTCGGCGCGGATTTCGCGCAGCCTCACATGCTCTGGGGCAAGATCCTCAGAAGTCCCCACCCGCACGCCCGCATCAAGTCCATCAACCTCGAGCGGGCCTCCGGCGCCGAAGGTGTCCGAGCCGTCATGTGCGGCGACGACCTGGTTCACTTCCCGGTGGATATCCCGGCGCCCGCCGGTCCCCAGGACCTGCGTTATGTCAGCCGCAACGTCATGGCGCGCGACAAGGCGCTCTACGCCGGCCACGCCGTGGCGGCGGTGGCGGCGACATCCGCCCGCGCCGCGGAGGCCGCGCTCGACCTCATCGACGTCGAGTACGACGTACTGCCGTGGGTGATCGACGTCGAGGAAGCCATGCAAACGGACGCACCGGTCCTGCACGAGTTCATGTACACCCAGGGCGTCGATCCGCAGCCGGGGAGCCCCTCCAACATTTCGAGCCGGTCCGGGTTGACCCTCGGGGACGTGGCCGCCGGATTCGAGGAAGCGGACATCATCATCGAGCGGCACTTCAAGACCAAGCCCGTCCACCAGGGCTACATCGAACCCCACGCCTGCCTGGTCGACGTATCTCCGAGCGGTCAGGCCACCATCTGGAGTTCGAGCCAGGGCCAGTTCATGGTGCGCAACGTGACTGCCAGGATGACCGGCGCGAAACTGTCCGACATTCGCGCCATCCCCGCCGAGATCGGCGGCGGTTTCGGCGGCAAGACCATCATCTACCTGGAACCCCTCGCCTACACCCTCTCGCGCAAGGCCGGCGCGCCGGTGAAGATGGTGATGACGCGCGAGGAAGTGTTTCGCGCCACGGGACCGACCGCCGGATCGTCGAATACGGTCAAGATCGGCGCGCGCCGCGACGGCCGGATCACGGCGGCCCAGGCGACGTTCCGCTTCCAGGCGGGCGCTTTCCCAAGCTCGCCGATTCGCGGCGCTTCGAACTGCGCCTTCTCGGCGTACGCCATCGACAACGTCAAGGTGACCGGTTACGACGTCGTCGCGAACCGGCCGAAGTGCAACGCCTATCGCGCGCCGGGCTCTCCCATCGCGGCGTTTGGCGTCGAATCCGTCATCGACGAGCTGGCTGCCGAACTCGGCATCGATCCGATCAAGTTTCGACTCATGAATGCGGCCCGGGAAGGCACGCGGGCGGCATACGGACCGACCTTCCGCCGCATCGGCTGCGAGGAAACGCTACTTGCCGCCCAAGATCATCCTCACTACTCGGCGCCAAAGGGCAGATTGACGGGTCGTGGCATCGCGTGCGGCGGCTGGATGAACGCGGGCGGCGAATCGAGCGCGCAGATCAACGTCAACGAAGACGGCACGGTCGCCATCACGACCGGCCACCCGGACATCGGCGGCTCCCGCGCCTCAATGGTGAACATCGTGGCGGAGATCCTGGGCATCCATTACCGCAACATCAGCGCCCAGGTCGGCGACACCAACACCATCGGCTACAGCGCCAGCACCGGCGGCAGCCGCGTGACCTTCGCGGCCGGCGCAGCGGTCTGGCAGGCCGCCGAAACCATGGTGGAGCAACTGCGGGAACGGGCCGCCATGCTGTGGGACATCGACGTGGACGCCGTGGACTGGAAGGACGGCCACGCGCATCCCGCGGGCTCCAATGCGGGCGAGTTCGAACCGCTTTCGCTCGCCGAACTGGCATCCAAGGCCGCGCTCACCGGCGGCCCCATCGCGGTGCAGACCTCGGTCAACGCGCAGGGTCCCGGGCCCGCCTTCGCGACCCACATCTGCGACGTGGAAGTCGATGGGGAGACCGGCCGCGTCGACATCACGCGCTATACGGCGGTGCAGGACGCGGGGCGGGCGATACACCCCGACTACGTGGAGGGACAGATGCAGGGCGGGGTCGCGCAGGGCATCGGCTGGGCGTTGAACGAGGAGTACATCTACGACGAGGATGGCCACCTGGAGAATCCGGGCTTCCTCGACTATCGCATTCCCGTCGCCTCGGACCTGCCCATGATCGACACCATCGTCGTCGAGGTGCCGAACGACGCGCACCCGCACGGCGTTCGAGGCGCCGGCGAAGTGCCCATCGTGCCGCCCATGGCCGCGGTGGCCAACGCCATCCATGACGCGACCGGACTGCGGCTCGGCGAACTGCCCATGTCGCCTCCCAAGGTCCTCGCCGCGCTGGCCTCCAAAGGGGAGAACGCCGACGCCTGATGCGTCCGCATACTGGCGGGCGCGGCCCCCCATCGGCACCACAACACGCGTTGACGCGAATGAATCGATAGCACTATCGTATTACACAGAGCGTATTGATCGAGAGGCTCTCATGGCCACAGTGACAGTTTCACCCAAGTATCAGATCGTGATTCCCAAGGAAATTCGGGAGTCGAACGGGATCGTTTCAGGTCAGAAAATTCATATGATCAGCTATCGCGACAGGATTCAACTTGTTCCGATCATGCCGGTCGAGCGCCTGAGGGGATCGTTGAAGGGCATCGACACGAACGTTCGACGCGATGCGGATCGGATGTGAATGTTGTCGATTCGTCGGCATGGCTGTCATTCCTGGCCGGCGACGGGAATGCGCGGACCTTCGCCGTCCCGATCACGAATCTGGCCGACCTCTTGGTGCCGACCGTCACCATTACGGAAGTATTCAAGAACATATTGCGCCAACGGGGAGAGGAAGCCGCCTTGCGGGTCCTGGCGCATATGGAGCAGGGAACCGTCATCCCCTTGAACGAAGCATTGGCGGTCGATGCGGCCAATTTCGGCGTCGAATACAAGTTGCCTCTTGCCGACAGCATCATCTACGCGACCACGCGTCTCCATCAAGCTACATTGTGGACTCAGGATTCGGACTTCAAGAACCTCGCCGGAGTCAACTATCTTCCCAGACGAACCTGATGCGGTTCACGTCCCACCGGCACCAATCCATTCACAGGGCAAGCGCCGCCGCGAGGTCGTCGTGTTCGAAAGCGCTTGCCATGCGTTCGATCTGCGCCGGGCGAATCCCGACTTCACTAGCGACGGCACGCCATAGCCTCGTGGCGTCCGCGACCTCCCGCAGGACTTCCCGCGCCCGCTGAAGACTCATACCGAAGTACCCCGCCGTGCTCTCCACCAGATCGATCGAGCAGGTACCGTCGTCGAGGTCGATGTTGGTGGACAGGACTCTCGCCTTCGCGTCCGATGGCGTCGGGTTCAAGTCGTAAGCCGGGGAAAGCGACCAGCTAATTGCAGTTGCGGGCGATCGCGGTGAGCCTACCCAACCACATAGCGATCTGCGTCAATCCCATGGCGGGGCGCGACGTGCGGCGTCTGGCCGCGCGGGCGACAAACATGACCCACGAGGCGAAACGCGACATGGTGGCGCGCATCGCCGCCGGGGCGGATGCCGTCGGCGTCCGGCACATCCATGTCGCGCGCGAGCCGTTCCGCATTGCGACCGAGGCCCTGTCGCTGCTGCCGCTGAGGGCGAAAATCCACGTGGTGGAGACACCCCTGAGGCACGATGCGCGGGACACGGAAGCCGTCATCCGGGCATTCCTCGAATCGGGCGTCACGACCATCGTGACACTGGGGGGCGACGGTACGAACCGCGCCGTCGCCCGGGGCGCGCGCGACATCAATCTCGTTCCGCTCTCCGTCGGCACGAACAATGTCTTCCCGACCATGGCCGAACCCACTGCCGCGGGCATGGTCGCCGGTCTCGTTGCGGCAGGTCGTCTTGACTCCCTTTCCGGATATGCCGACGCCCGAAAGCGCTGCAAGCTGCTGCATGTGCGTCTCACCGACGGCGCCACCGACATCGGACTGGTCGACGCCGCCCTTCTCGCCGGAGATGTCGTCGGCAACATGCTGCCATTCGACGCCAACAGGTTGAGAAGAATCCTGCTAACGCGGTCGGAGCCGGAAGCGATCGGCACCTCCGCCATCGGCGGTCTGGTCGACGTCGTCGATGCCGACGATGATTGCGGCCTGCTGGTAGAACTCGGCGGCAACCGGGGAGGACGCGTGGTAAACGCACCTCTCTCTCCGGGTCTCTTCAGCCACCTCGAGGTTGTCGCGGCGCATCGCATTCCATTCGATACGCCGGTCCTGTTCCCGGGTCCCGGGGTACTGGCGCTGGACGGCGACCGGGACCACCGGCTCGGCAACCACGATGCCTCGACGCTGCAGATTCGGCGCGACGGACCCTGGGTGATCGACGTGCCCGCCGCCATGCGACTCGCGGTACGCGAAGGTATGATGCATCAATGATCGTCAGACCCCGGATCAAGGGCTTCATCTGCACCACCGCGCATCCCGCCGGCTGCGCCGCCAACGTGGCCAACGCCGCCCGAAGCATCGCGCCGCTGCCCAACGGTCCCAGCAACGCGCTGGTGGTCGGGGCCTCCGCCGGGTACGGCCTGGCCTCGCGTATCGTCGCGGCGTTCGGCAGCGATGCCGGGACGCTCGGCATATCCCTCGAAAAGCCGCCCACCGAGCGGCGCACGGCAACGGCGGGCTGGTACAACAACGTCGCCTTCGAGGCGTCCGCGAGAGCGCGCGGGTTGTACGCCGAGACCCTCGACGGCGACGCTTTCGCGGATGAGATGAAATCCAGGGCGATCGATGAGATCCGCCGATCCATGGGGCAGGTCGACCTGCTGGTCTACAGCCTGGCGGCGCCGTTGCGGCAACATCCGCGCACCGGCGAACTTCACCGATCCGTCATCAAGCCGCTCGGGGAGACGTTGCGCGCGAAGACCCTGAACCAGGACCGCGGCGTCGTGCACGAGGTGGACATCGCACCGGCGAACGACGCGGAAACCGCGGCCACGGTCGCCGTGATGGGTGGCGAGGACTGGGAGTACTGGATGGAGTCGCTGCTGGACGCGGAGGTGCTGGCGCCGGGTTTCAAGACCGTGGCCTACACCTATATCGGCAGCCGGATCAGTTGGCCCATCTATTGGCATGGCACCCTCGGCAAGGCGAAGGAAGACCTGCAGCGTGCCGCCGACACCATCCACGGGCGCCTTGGCACCATCGGCGGCGAAGCCCGAATCGCGGTGCTGAAGGCCATCGTCTCGCAGGCAAGCTCCGCGATACCGACCATACCGCTCTATACCGCCCTCCTCTTCCGCGTGATGAAAGACGCCGCCACGCACGAAGATTGCACCGCCCATATCGACCGGCTGTTCCGCACCGCGCTGTATGCCGACGGGTCCCGGCAACTCGACGAAACGGGGCGTTTCCGCCTTGACGACCGGGAGTTGGCGGAAGAGATTCAGGCCGAAGTGGGGCGGCGCTGGGCGGCGGTCAACACCGAAAACGTCACCGAACTCGGCGACACCGTCGGCATCCGCGAGGACTTCCTCAAGCTCTTCGGCTTCGGCATCGAAGGCGTCGACTACGACGCCGATGTCGACCACACGCTGGGCCGCGCCGCATCCAGTTGAATTCGCGGTTTCTCAAGGCATGCCGGGGAGAGCCGGCGGACTGCACCCCCGTCTGGCTGAACCGCCAGGCCGGCCGCTACATGCCCGAATATCACGCCCTGAAGGGCGATACGCCCAGCCTCGAGTTTTTCACCAACCCCGACCTGGCCGCCCGCGCGGCTCTCGATGCGCAACGCATTCTCGGTACCGACGCGGCGATCATGTTCGGGGACCTGCTGCCGATACTGGTGCCGATGGGGCTCGACCTCGACTACGCGCCGGACATCGGTCCCCTGATCGGCAACCCCCTGCGCAGCGAGACGGACGTGTCACGGTTGGCGACACCCCCTGCCCAGGAAGGCACCGGGTATATCGCCGACACCATCGGCCAGATCCTCGATGGCCTGCCCTCTCAGACGCCGCTGATCGGCTTCGCGGGCGCGCCTTTCACCCTCGCGTCCTACGCGGTCGAAGGCAAGGGTTCCCGCAACTACCTCCACGTCAAACGCCTGATGTATCAGAGTCCGACGGTATGGGACACGTTGATGGGAAAACTGGCGGACGCGGTCAGCGACTACGTGCGGCTGCAAATCGACAGCGGTGTTCACGCAGTTCAGATCTTCGACAGCTGGGTGGGTTGCCTGTCGCGGCAGGACTACGACCGCTACGTGAAGCGGCACACTTCACGACTCATGGATTCCATCGGAGGCCGCGTCCCGGTGATCTACTTCGGCACCGGCAACAGCCACTTGGTCGACGCCATGTTCGAGACGGGGCCGGATTTCCTCGCCCTCGATTGGCGCACGCCGCTGGGCACGACGTGGGACCGGCTCGGCATGCCCGCAGTGCAGGGCAACATGGACCCCACCGCGCTCTGCGCGGACCGAGAAACCGTGGCAGCGCACGCGCAAAGGGTGCTCGACGAAGCCCGCGGACGTCCGGGACACATCTTCAACCTCGGCCACGGTATTCTTCCCCAGACTCCGGTCGACAACGTCAAGTTCCTGATCGACTACGTCCACGAGCACTCAGCGCAGCGTTCAGCCAGGGGCCGCGGAAGAAGATGACTGCAAGAGCACAAACGGCATCGAGGTCACCAGACTACGAATGAAACGGGCGATCATCGGATTCGTCCTGGGTGGGTTGCTCGGCGCGGGCCTCGGCTTCATGGTAGGCATCGCGGTCTTCCCCTACCTGTTCCCCCCGCCGGAAGTAAACGAACCCCTGACCGGCGGAACGCAGGGCGATGCGCTCGCCCACGCCACCTTCATCCACGCCAATCCGTCGGACCCGATCCACTACGGCCGCGGCACCGCGACCGTCTACCGGGACCTGCTGCGCCTGGAGTCGGATTTCGAGGTCGGCCCGGGACCGAAGTTCCATGTCTACCTGGTACCGACCGCCGGCGTCACGCCGGACACCGAGGTCGAGAAGACCATGTTCGTCGACCTCGGCCGGCTCAAAGCGTTCACCGGCAGCCAGAACTACGCGATTCCCGCCGGCATCGACCTCGCCGACTTTCGGTCCGTCGTCATCTGGTGCGAGCAGTTCAACGTCCTCATCTCTCCCGCCACGATCTCGCCGGTAGCACCAATATCGGAGTAAAGTGGTCCGAATGGGAGGAGGCAATGGCGAAACGTAAGAACCGCTCCCGGCCAATCGAGCCGTTGGTCGCGGACATCAAGGCGGAAAGGAAGACCATACCGAACAGCGTCTACGCCAGTGAACTGGAGAGGTTGCAGAGCGAACTGGTCAAACTGCAGGAGTGGATAAAGAGCCGGAAACTCAAGGTCGTCGTCCTGTTCGAGGGCCGTGATGCGGCCGGGAAAGGGGGCACGATCAAGCGGATCGCCCAACGCCTGAATCCGCGCGTATGCCGCATCGAGGCATTGGCGACCCCCACGGAGCGCGAAAGGACGCAGTGGTACTTCCAGCGCTACGTGGAACAATTGCCGGCGGCCGGCGAAATGGTCCTGTTCGACCGGAGTTGGTACAACCGCGCCGGCGTCGAACGCGTCATGGGGTTCTGCACGGATGAAGAATACGAGGAGTTCATGCGTTCGTGCCCCGAGTTTGAACGGATGCTCGTGCGTTCCGGAATCAAGCTCATCAAGTACTGGTTCTCGGTCAGCGACGAGGAACAGGAACGCCGCTTCCAGGAGCGTCTCGCCAATCCCACGAAACGCTGGAAGCTGAGTCCCATGGACCTGGAGTCGCGGCGAAGGTGGGTGGAGTACTCTCGCGCGAAGGACGTCATGTTCCTGCACACGGATATCAAGCAGGCGCCGTGGTACGTGGTCGAGGCGGACGTCAAGAAGCGCGCGCGGCTGAATTGCATCAGTCACCTGCTCAGCCTCATCCCGTATGAGGACTTGACGCCGGAACCGATCAAACTGCCTCCGCGCGCCCCGGATGCGGGTTACGTACGTCCGCCGAAGGAGGATCAGACCCTGGTGCCGGACTATTACGACAACGCGTAGCCGGAGCTCAACGAAGGTCGGAGTCTAGCTCCGGCTACAACGTATTTGCCGCCATCGTGTCCTCGGAGCTCAGCGTGTTCGCTCAACGAAGGCCGGAGTCTAGCTCCGGCTACAACCTTGAAATAGAGGAGGTGCGAAGCTCAGTCGGGATCGCTCAACGAAGGCCGGAGTCTAGCTCCGGCTACAACGCGGCGCGAGGAACGCGGCGTGAGGCCGCGGGTGAACGCTCAACGAAGGCCGGAGTCTAGCTCCGGCTACAACGCGCGACGGCGCCCGAAAGACCCATCATGATGAACTCGCTCAACGAAGGCCGGAGTCTAGCTCCGGCTACAACGGGCCGCGACAGCGAGACCACCTGCGCGGCCGCGCGCGCTCAACGAAGGCCGGAGTCTAGCTCCGGCTACAACTCGAGGTCGCCATCGTGTCCTCTGCGGACAAGGTGTTCGCTCAACGAAGGCCGGAGTCTAGCTCCGGCTACAACGTGGGAAAGCGCTCGCCGGAGACTGGACGTGGCGGCGCTCAACGAAGGCCGGAGTCTAGCTCCGGCTACAACCTGACGCAGACGACGGTGTACGGCGTCAAACTCACGCGCTCAACGAAGGCCGGAGTCTAGCTCCGGCTACAACCGGTGAGCGCGCTCCACCCCGCCCATGCGCTCCTTCGCCGCTCAACGAAGGCCGGAGTCTAGCTCCGGCTACAACCTGACTGACGCGATCCTGACGGGCGCCGACCTGAGCGCTCAACGAAGGCCGGAGTCTAGCTCCGGCTACAACCCGGCACTGCGACCGCTGGGAGAGCAACCCCGCCGGCGCTCAACGAAGGCCGGAGTCTAGCTCCGGCTACAACCATGGTGTCCATGAGCCAGGCACGGTGATGGTCTTGATCCGCTCAACGAAGGCCGGAGTCTAGCTCCGGCTACAACGTGTGTCCGTCACGTCCGTTCGCTTCCAGGAAGCGAAGCGCTCAACGAAGGCCGGAGTCTAGCTCCGGCTACAACTGCTATCTTACAGAATAGCGCCGAAAACGACCGTTGGTCGCCAAGAATCGAACTCTGTCGGCTCTCCTGACGTAGACAATTGCACCATTTTGGGTCAATCACATAGCGCCACGCGTCGTTCACCGGCTGCTTCAAGCATCTTCTTGCTCCCGACGGAAGAATCACCGAACGTTCGCACGGCATCACAACAACCACGGCTTGCCGAGAGAGTGTGGCCCATCTCGCCCTAAACGTAGAGTGGATTGCTCCACCCTCCCGGGGAATCGGTAGATGAGCACAGAGTCAATGTCGTGATCGATGGTGTCGCGAATTTCACCGACCATTCGAGCGAGGCGCGTCCTCGAGAGCCTGCACTCAAAGACCGAGAACTGCACTCGCTGTCCGTACTTTTCGCAAACGTCCGCGATGCGTCGAAGGCGTGAGGCCCCGGTCGTCTCGGTGTCCGCGATGTCGTAGGTGACGAGGACGTCCATGTGGGTCAGGTGAGCACGAACGGCGGGTACGCTGGCAAGTCTCCGCGCAAATGGCGCGCGAGCAGCGTCGCCTGCACCGAGGGCAGCGCCCAGCGACCGATCGCTTGGCCGAGAATCCGGTGGGGCACCTCCGTCTCCTTGTGGCTTTCCCATGCATTGATCAACGACTCCCTGCCGTCTTCAGTGAGATACACCGCCCCGCCGGGCATTGTCCGGAAACTCTCTTGACTCACCTGTCGTCGGCGCACCAACGACACGACGAAGCGGTCCGTCATGGCGCGCAGTTCCTCTGCCAAGTCCAATGCGAGAGAGGGTCGACCCGCACGAGGGCGGTGGAAGAATCCCATCTGATAGTCGAGTCCCACGCTTTCGAGCGCGCCGATACACTCGGTGACAAGCAGGCCGTAGCAGAAGCCAAGCATTGCGTTGATGGGATCGCGCGGAGGGCGTCGGGTCCTTGCCGAGAATCCCAGTTCGGCCGAGGCGACGGCGAGACTCAAGGCCCGAAAGTAAATCCTTGCTGCGTCGCCTTCGATCCCTCGGACATGGTCGGGAGTTTCTGCGGCCTCCAAGCGACGTATCCGCGATCGGATCTGCTCCGCACGATCCGCGAGGGCCCCTCTCTCCGCTCCGTCCTTCTGATCCCGCGACCACCTCCCTACTACCCGCGCGCTGCTTTGCAGCTTGGCAGCTACGATGGCTTTGGCCATCGCAAGCGCTCGGAGGTTATCCGAAACGACCTGAAAGAGAGCCATGCGCAGATGGACGTTACCTCCAGTTGCCGCGTTGACGACGAAGCGAACTGCGCCATTGCGCCGCAGCACCGCCACGCGGACACCGCGTACCACGCAGGCGTCTATCGCCTGCATGGTCATCTGGGCGCCGCCGAGCACCACGATGGCATCGATCCCTTCCAGCGGGACGCGTTGGGTACCCTCCGGCCGAGAGACGATGAGCGAGCCGCGCCGGTGTCCAACGCGTGCCCTGTGACTGCGCACGTAGAGCGTGCTCAGGTAGCGCATCCAAACACTTCTTCGGACATGTACCGTTCGATTCTGCGAGACACGCTCGTCGGCCCGGGGAGGCAATGATGTAGGAGCTGGCACTCTCTGCAGCGGCCATCGTTGACAGCGACCGGCAGTTCTCCCGTCAACAGCTGGTTGCGGATGGCCGCGACAATGTTCTGCACCTGCCTTCGGAGCGCTGGCGTGAATCGCACTTCGAGGCGCCGCCTGGGGCCTCCGTACCAAACGCTCCCAACAGGCACGTCCACGTTCAGCATCTCTTCTAGGCATAGCGCCTGCGCACAAAGCTGCAGGTCGGCAGCGAGACCGTGTCGCGTGCCGGACTTGTACTCGACGGGGTATATGTCGTTTCCCGTAACCTCGACGACATCCGCACGGCCGGTCAGACCGAGGGACTCGGACCAGAGCGGGATCCCACGGAGGACACGCTTGCCACGTTCGGTGCGATGTCGTCCGCTGTCCACCCGACGATGCGCATGTGTGCCGCGGACGGTGTGAGCGTTGTCGCTCCACACTCCATCGCAATGGATGAGGGCGCATTGTCGGGGGCAGTACGCGAAGTGTTCGATCGCAGAGATCGCTACCGCGGGTTCGGGAGTCATAGACGCTCGGCCCCGATAGCGCGGGTCGCGTCGGCCGCCGCCCGGCGCTCGTAGCGAACGCTGCGCCAGCCGGCGTGCACGCCGGCCGAGCGCCATGTGGCGGGCCGCCAGGGGTTCCAGATGTCCAGCAGCGCATCGATGCCCCAAGCATCGAGCGGCTGTTCCCAAGCTGGCCACAGGAACTCGCGAGGTTCGCGGCTGCCGGGAGGCCTGCGCCAACCTCTCTGCCTTTCATCTGGATTGCCCCGGTCCCTTCGGTCGGCGCCGCTCCCCCGCATGGGGAAGAGGGCAAGCCCGAAGAACGCCAGCAGTTCGACCACGGGTTCCACCCAGGGATCCGTCTTGTCAGCCAAAGAACCGAGCCGGCTTTGGTCGAATCCCAAGCCATTGTCCTTGACGCGGCTCGCCCGCCCCATCAGGGAAGCATGGAGCCGCGATCGATCAGGCGGTCCAACCTTCTCGTGAATCCGCAAGACGCGGTAGTGAAGCCACTTGATCGTCCCGGGTCCGGCGGCGTCGAAGGGCGCGTGGGCCACCTTGCCACTCTGGTCGACGCTCAGGTCCGTCAGCGTGGAAGACAGTGTCCAAGACACGGGACTACTGCGCGCCTCCATGGCCCGATCCCGGAAATCTTCTACCGTGACCTGACGTTCGAGCTTGCAGGCATTCCGCCAATCCGCGGCTATCGGCAGATCTTGGACGAACTCCCGATCTGGCCAAGCATCCGCCAGGACGTCGACCGGATCGAGCGACTCCGCAGACAGCACAGCAACGGGAGCGTCTTGCGTCGTCCAATGCAACCGCAGTCGAGGATCCAGCACAGTGGCGCCCAAAGCTGCCAACCAGCCGTTGACCCATCCAGCCGGCAATCCCGGACACACGCATTCACTCATCCGTAAAGGTCATCCGACTCCTGAACGCCCGCGGAAACGGCATGGTCTGCGCGAATGACAATCGCCTCAAGCAGCGCCAGGCCCCAGGGCCCCAGATCCGCCTCAAGCCGTCGAAACCGGGCAGGTTGCTGCCAGTCTGTGATTCCGAGGTTGGAGCCCACCTCCAACGCCACACCTTCCACCATGCCAAGCACGGTTGCAGAAGTCCCATCGACTGCGGGCGGGACTACGGGTCTGCCCTTCCCGTGGTGGCTGATCACCAGATGCACCAGCAAGTCACGGTCGATCGGTTCGCCCCATTCGGGCGTTCGTTCTAACCACGCTCGAACGAGCCGGGCCGAGAGGTCTTCGTGTCGGCCGCCGCGGGGCCAGCGAGCTCGGTGCCGCTTTGCCTCCCACAGGTGTCGCGGCGTGTCGGATTTCGCAAGCATCGGGCCCGCTTGTTGATCGTCGGACGAGAGCCACCGCTGAAAGCGCGGATCGGCCTTGCCGATGTCATGCAAGGTTGCGGCGCGGGCAACTGTACCCAGCAGGTTCGAAGGCAGTCCCAATCGCTCTGCGATCATCCGCGCTCGACTGCCGACAGCATTACCATGCCGATCCAGTTCCACCGCGGCAGGTCCCAGAGAGAACTCGTCGAAGTCGTCGTTGGGCGTTTCGTTCCGGGGGTGGCGAACGGGCAGCCGTGGGACTTCGTGACGGGGGTGTAAGGGGCGCGCCGTCAATGTGCCCGTGAGGCCTGCCCACTCCTCGCGCTGCCAGCCATCCGGTGCCGGAGCGCTCCGAACGGAGTCCAATATCTCCTCTATGGCCCGCACTTGGTCTTCCTCGCCTTCGTCCGCATCGTCAACGAGGCCCAAGGCGGTAGCTATGAGTTGTCCCATGTTCAAACCGCATAGCCGCTCTATCGCCTGCGCGTCCAAAGGCACGCCGAAGCCCTCCAGCGAAGCATCGACTACCGGCTTGGTACAGGACGGGTTCCAGCCGAAGTCGTCCATGAGGCCCCGGTCCACGGGCAGCAAAACTTGGTCACCGGGCCGCAAGTCTTCGACCGCCGCAGTTTCGGCGGTGACACCATCAGCACCGATTCGGCGAATATCTTCATCCGCGAGAATCTCCGTCAGATCGTCGAGAGACACATCGATGGCCTCGCGATCGCTCGGACGCGGCCAAAGCCGTTTGCCCGCATCGGGCACGTGCGCGCGCCAAATCAGTGAGACTGTGGGGCGAGGCATTGCGATGCCGCTAAAGTACGGCTCCACAGGCGCCTCCCCGTCTGGAGGCGTGGTTGTCTTCGTCCACTCCCACAGGAGACCGGGCAATACTTCGGGTGCGCGACCAGGATCGTCTCCCGGCGGTCCCAGAGTGCCACCAACAACCCGCGGCGACAGGTTGACCGTGCCGTCGGCGCCGCGCGCCGCCTGCAGCCGTTCCAACACCTTCACGGGCTCGGACTGGTACACCGGCCAGGTTTCCGCCGTGCCCTTCGATACTCGCCAGTTGGGTGGGGGCAGGTGGACATAGGTTGCCTGAGCGTGCGGGAAATGACCAAGGCGGTTGAGTCGGCCAAGACGCTGCGTGAGCGCCCGGACGCTACACGCCTCGGTTACCAGATACTCCGCATCCACGTCCGCCCCGACTTCGAGCGTTTGCGTGGCCACCACGACAAGGTGGCGGATACGCGTTCCTGTTTCCCGTCCCGCCGCCATCCCGGATTCTGGGTCGAGAATCCGTTCACGAATGCGCTGTGCCTCTCGCTCGCGGGCGAGGCCGGTCAGGAGCAGCACGTCGGCACCTGCAAGCGACTTTGCCTTTTGCAAGCGCTCGAATGTGCCGCGCGCCGTTCGAGGAGAGTTCGCGAACACGAGACAGGTAACGGGTCGCGGGCTTGGATCGATGAACTCCAGCGCTGCATCCGCGAGACGCTTGGTTGCGTCGCCCGCGCCAAAAACCTGCAATCGCAATGGCTTCACGGCATTTAGACGCTCGCGCACCACGGTGTGGGCTTCGTCGTCAGCGTCGAGGTCGAACCGTTCGGACGCGCCGGCGTCGCCCGTGGCTGTGAGCGAGACGAGTTGTGGCCGCGCCCGTGCTCCACAGAGGAATTCCCTCGAATTCGGATGGCATTCGGCAAGCGCGGGGATGAGGGACTTCAGGTGTGGGGCGAGGTGCGCTTCGTCGAGGAGGACGAGGCTGTCCGTGCCGGCCATGGCGGCGTCGACCGAACGATGGCGCGAACCGTATCCTCGAAACAGCAGACGCGACCCGTACATGGGCAGGGTGCAGAGAACGATTGTTGGACGTGCTGCATCGGTGGGCGAACGCGAGGAAATGCCGCCGCGTAGTGTGATGACGTCCAGTGGGACTGCATTGGCGTCAACCCAAAGTGAGCGCAGTCGTTCAGCAATCCTCCTCACGACATCCCGAGCCGCGTCGTCGAGCCCGACGGCCGGCGGATCGCTTAGCAATTCGACCATCCGCCGCGCATGATCGGCGGTCAAGTCCACCAGCAAGCGACGGTTGACCACCCACCAGATTCGCGTCGG